>CADASI010000031.1:0-27412 GCA_902790525.1 uncultured Eubacteriales bacterium | reverse complement strand
GCGACTGCTATTGCCCCACTAAGCCTGCGGAAAATCGCCTTGAAATGCAGCCAAATCCGCTCGAAACTGCATCTCCCGGCATTTAGAAACACACTCTAGAGGTCACCGTGCAGCCGCTGACGACGTCCACGCCCAGGGACTGGCTCGCCACGATCTGCGCGGGGATCTTCTCGATCGCCGGGTCGGAGATGCCGGGGGTCTCCTCGTGTTTCTTCACCTGGATGTCCTCGATGGCGTCCGCCGTGAAGGTCACTTCCACCTTCACCGCGCCGTTGCGGCCGTTCTCGGACACGCCCTCGTAGGTCCCGGGCGTGTACGCGCCCTCCGCCAGGGCGAAGCCGCCCAGCAGCAGGCTCAGACAGAGCATCATGCACACGATCTTCTTCATAGTCATCCTCCTTCTGAAGCATCATTGCTTCCTCTGGGGCGACTGTTCGGCTCCGGCCTGCGCATCATGTGGGCGATGAGGGCATCGCCCCTACAACCCGCGTGATTACCATCGTAGGGGCGATGCCCTCATCGCCCGCCGGACCGAACAGTTGCCTTCTGGATTCATTATAGACTATAAAGCTGGTTTAGAGTCAATAGGTTTTTCGATGGGAATGTAGATTTTTGACAGGGCGCGCGCCTCCACGCCGTCGGGCGGGAAGAACAGTATCGGCGCGTAGGCCGGGAGGGCCATGCGATAGCCCATGGGTTTAAGCCGGGCCTCCGCCATCTGCAAAAGCGCGCCGTAATCCATGCCGCGAAAACTGAACGTGAGGCACAGGCGGGGCGGCAGCCTGGTCACCCATTCGTTGATCCGGGCGCCCGAAGCGTGCTCGGTCAGCAGGCAGTTTCCCTTTTCGAGGCGAAGGGCTCCGTCCTCGCGCGATATGCGGGTGCAGTACTTCATGTAGGGCATCAGCGCCAGCCACGAGACGTCGACATCCCGCATCTTGCGCCGCGTGGCCTCGTCCAGGCGCTCCATGTCGTAGAGCTCCTCCCACACGGGGCAGTACAGCATCGGCGGGCGCATCGCGATGCGGCTGTTGGCGTCGTCGAGGCGGTCCGTCGCCACGTCGTCGACCTCCAGGCCGGCGATGACGTGCTCGATGCGCTTAAGCTCGCTGTTGAGCTCCGCCCGGCGCTTCCTGAGCGCCTCCAGCAGCTCCGTCGAGGTGCTGTCGGCCAGGCGGCGCGCCTCGTTGAGGCTGAACCCCATGCGCTCGTAGCTCTTGAGGATGCCCAGGTGGGTCAGCGTCTGCGTGCTGTAGGAGCGGTAGCCGTTCTCCTCCCGGTCGGCCTTCAGCAGGCCGCGCTTTTCGAGATACAGCACGCCCATGTTCGTGATGCCCATAAATTCGGCGATGTCGCCGGTCCGAAAGGCATTCCGGCGCATGCTATACACCCTTTTCGTCCAGTACGTTGACGCCCACGATCAGCTTTTCGCCGTCGGGCTCGCTGACCATTGCCGCCCGCAGCGCGATGGGCCGGGCCATGCCGTTCACCACGAGGCGGTAGTGCATCTTGAAGATGCCGCCGTGCTCGACGCCCCGCATGAAGTTCTCCCGGGTGAACGTGCGCAGGAAGTAGGACATGTCCTCCGGGTGGACGGCCTTCTCGCCGTCGCTGCGCCCCTTGATGAAGAAGTTCTCGCCGCGCTTGTCGAAGCCCAGGTCGTTGTAATTCGTGGTGACGCTGTACTCGGAGTAGAGGCCGGTGTCCGGGTCCACGAGGTACATGGCGTAGTATCTGCCGGACAGCGCCGCGATCCTGCCGAACAGCAGGTTCTGGCGGCGCACCTTTTCCTCCTCCTGCTGATGCTTGATCTGCGCGTCGATGATGCTGATGCCCATGATGATGCGGTTCCCCTCGGCGTGCATCCGGGTGATCTTCATGCCGGCGTACAAGGGCGTGCCGGTGTCGATGATGCGGTAGGAGGCCCTGAAAACCTCCTGGCTGTCGAGCTCGCGGAGGATGTTCTCCCTGGTGAACACGGAGAGGAACATCTCCCGGTCCTCCGCGTAGATGCGCTTCACGTTGTCCCGCCGCGCCAGGTCGAAGAAGTGCTCGCCGTGGCGCTCCACGGCCATCTCCTCGCCGCCCACCGGGGAGGTGTACTCGATGAAACGGTCGGTGTCCAGGTCCACCACGTAGATGTTGTAGTAGTCCGCGGCCAGCGCCCGGGCGATGTCCGCGTAGCTCTGGCCCTCGTCGGGCTCGCTGATGGAAAGCACCGCGATGGCCGCCGCCGCGGTGCCGGTGACCGGGTTCACGCTGATCCGGCGGGCGAAGGCGTGGACGGTGGAGCCGTCCGACATCTGCTCGTCAAAGAAGGCGCGGCCGCCGTTTTTGCAGCAGTCCTGCACCAGCTTCATGAAGGCGGAGCCGGGGCCGAAGGGGGAGAGGGAGTAGGCGTCCGGCTGCCCCTCCGGCTCGAAGTGGAAGAAGCGGTTCATGAAGTCCCGGTAGGACTGGTTGGTGCGCACGAAGCGCACCTGGCCGCCGTTGATCTCCACGATGCTCATGGGCAGGGTGTTGAAGAAGTTGTGGAAGGCGTTCTGGTCCTCGTTGGCGATGACGCCCAGGTCGTACAGGTTCACGCGGCCGATGGCCTCGAAGTAGGCGGACTCGTCCGGGTTTTCGTAGCCGATCTGCTCGCCCTTTTCGTACCTTTCGAGGATCTGCGCGAGGGGGATCGGCTTGCTGAAATAGTAGCCCTGCATCTTGGAGCAGCCGATCTCCTGCAAAAAGCGGACCTGGTCGATGGTCTCCACGCCCTCGCAGATGGTGTCCACGCCCAGCGAGGTGGCCATCTTCATGAGCTCGGTCAATATGATCTTGCCGCTGTCGCCCTCGTCCAGCTTGCGCATGAAGCCCATGTCAAACTTGAGCAGGTTGAACTTGATGCTCTGCAACACGTCCAGCGACGAGTAGCCGCTGCCGAAGTCGTCCATCCACACCGGGAAGCCCAGCGCCTGGAAGCGCTCCACCTGGGTCTTCATGAAGTCGAAGTCGCCGCCGATGATGCTCTCGGTGATCTCGATGGTGATCCGGTCCCGGGGAACGCCCGCCGCGTCCACGCGCCGGCGGATCTCCTCGACGATGTCGCAGGTGTCGAAGTCGGAGCGGGACAGGTTGACGGAGTGGGGCACGATGTGGAAGCCCGACGCCTTCTGGGCGTTGATCTTCTCGAGCACCTGCTCCAGCACGTACAGGTCCAGCTTGTAGATGAGCCCGGCGTCCTCCAGCACGGGGATGAAGTCGGCGGGGGAGAGGAAGCCCTTCACGGGATCGATCCAGCGGGACAGCGCCTCCTCGTCGCACACCCGCTCGGTGACGGCGCGCACGATGGGCTGGTAGTAGACCTGTATCCACCCCTCGGCGATGGCCCGGTCCAGGTTTTCGAGGATGTGCTGCTTCTTCTCGGCCTCCTCCTTGAGCGCCCGGCTGTAATAGTTGTAGCCGGAGCCGTAGGCGCCCTTGAGCGCGTCGCAGGCGATCTTCGCCCGGTCGCAGGCGGTGCTCACGGGCACGTCCCCCAGGCGGGTCGAATAGATGCCCGCCCGCACGGGCAGCGTGTTGCCGCCGTTGGCCTCCCGACACTCCCTGAAGAGCCGGTGCAGCCGGTCCTCCAGGCCCTCCTCCGGGGCGTAGGCGGCGAAGTGGCCCTGCCCGAGGTGGGAGCAGTTTTCGTTGCCGAAGGTTTGGGAGAATACCCTGGCGAAGGCCCGCAGCAGACGATCGCCCTCGGCGAAGCCGTGCTTCTGGTTGAAGAACTTCATGCCGCTCAGGTCCGCGTACAGGAACGCGGCGTTGCCCCCCGCCGCGCGGATGCGCGTCTTGCCCGCCTCGGCCAGCTCGAAGAAGTAGGTCATGCTGGGCAGGCCGGTGAGGTAGTCGTAGTAGTTCGCCTTGAGGATGCTCTCCTCGTGCAGCGCGTTGCTCAGCGACTGGCTCAGCTCCAGCCCGCGGCCCGCGCTGGCCTCGGTGTAGTCGCCCTCGTCGGCGTACCACACCTGGGCCAGGCGCACGCCGCCCTCCCCGTAGATGTGCTCGCCGTAGGCGTGTATGACGACGTACCCTGTGCCGTCCATCTTCCGAAGCCGGTAGATCGTCTCGAACCGGCCGCCCTCCTTCATGAAGCGGTACACGGCGTTGCCCACGCGCACCACGTCGTCGGGATGGACGTTCTTGTAGGTGTCCTGATCCATGCCGGTATACGCCTGCGCCCGGCTCCCGGCGCCCAGCAGCGCGCAGAAGCCGTCGGAGAGGACCAGCGTGACGATGTGGCTGTCCACCATCTGAAAAATGGCGAAGGGCGCCGGCATGCTTTCCATCAGCGCCTGTTGTTCGGCTGAGAACCTGTATTTTTCCATAGGGGGCACTCCTCGAAGTCCGTTGCATAAGGGCATTACACTATAACATTATTATAACACGATCCTCCCGGCTTTGTCCACAGTGAAAACGCCCCCAAACCGCGGCACAGAGGTAAACAAACATGCGCTTTTTGCGCCGTTTTTGGGGACGCGGCGATAAACGCTTGTCGAAAGGGCGTCGATATGATAGAATGGAATCAACCACGCGGTATTTTCGGCATGATCGGGAGGACGCGCGCCTATGCAGAGCAGAAACGCAATGTCAGGCAAGTCCGCCAGGCGGTGGCGCATGTTCGCGCTGTGCCTGTGCGGACTGCTGATCAATTTCCTGGGCGTCCGGCTGGCCCGGTCGCTGAGGCTGCCGCTGTATCTGGACAACATCGGCAGCGCGCTCATCGCGGCGCTGGGCGGCTACATCCCGGGCATCATCGTGGGCTTTTTGACGAACATCGTCAACGGCGTGGGCGACCTCGAGACCACCTACTACGGCTCGCTGACCGTGCTCATCGCCCTGGCCTCGGCCTTCTACGCCTCGAAGGGATACTACAAGAGGCCTTCCCGGTATCCCCTCATCATACTGACCTTCGCCGTCATCGGCGGCGGCATCGGCTCGGTGCTCACCTTCATGCTCTACGGCCTGGGCTTTGGCGCGGGCGTCTCCGCGCCGCTGGCCCACTGGATATTCGACCGCTGGGGCTGGAGCGTGTTCTGGTCCCAGCTTACGGCGGACCTGCTGATCGACATCGTCGACAAGACCATCACCGTGCTGGCCATCGCGCTGATACTGCGCGCCATTCCGGGGGCGGTCCGGGAGCGGTTCCACTATTCCGACTGGCACCAGACGCCCCTGTCCCGCAGGACCCGGTTCGAGGCGGAGCACCGCGCCACCCGCGGCATGTCCCTGCGCTTCAAGATCATACTGCTGGTGGTGACCGGCATGGTCATCACCGCGATGGTGGTCACGGGCATCAGCTACATACACTTCACCAACGCTTCCATCGAGGAGCAGAAGGCGCTGGCCCGGGGCGTGGTACAGGTGGTGTCGGAGAGCTTCGACCACGACCGGGTGGACGAGTACATCGAAAAGGGCGAGGCCGCCGAGGGCTACCTGGAGTCCGAGGCCATATTGAAGCGGCTGATGGACAGCTCGGAGAACGTGGAGTTCTGCTACGTGTACCGCATCCTGGAGGACGGCTGCCACGTGGTGTTCGACCCGGACACCGACGACACCCCCGGCGGCGCCCCCGGCGCGATCGTGGACTTCGACGAAGCCTTCATGAAGGACCTGCCCACGCTGCTCGCGGGCGGGCGGATCGACCCGATCATCTCCAACGAGACCTACGGCTGGCTTTTGACGGTATACGAGCCCGTGTACGACAGCCGGGGCGTGTGCCAGTGCTACGCCGCGGTGGACATCAACATGACCCACATCGCCAACAATGGCTACCAGTTCCTGGCGCGGGTGCTGTCGCTGTTTTTCGGCTTCTTCGTGCTGATACTGACGGCGGCCATATGGCTTGCGGAGTACAACGTGATACTGCCCATCAACAGCATGTCCATGACCACGGACCAGTTCGCCTTCGACAGCGCCTCCGCCCGCGCCGTGGCCCTGGAGCAGATCAAGGGGCTGAACATACTCACCGGCGACGAGATCGAGAACCTGTACAAGGCCGTGGTCAAGACCACCGGGGACATGGTGGAGTACATCGCCCAGATGCAGCACCAGAACGAGAAGATCAATAAGCTGCAAAACGGCCTGATCATGGTGCTGGCCGACATGGTGGAGAGCCGCGACCAGTGCACCGGCGACCACGTGCGCAAGACCGCCGCCTACACCGGCATCATCATGCGCCAGCTGAAGAAGGACGGCATCTACACCGACCAGCTCACCGACGCCTTCATGAAGGACGTGGAGAACTCCGCGCCGCTGCACGACGTGGGCAAGATCCAGGTGCCCGACGCCATACTCAACAAGCCCGGCAGGCTGACCGACGCGGAGTTCGACATGATGAAGCAGCACACCTCCGCCGGCAGCGAGATCATCTCCCGGGCCATGAACACCGTCTCCGAGGAGGACTCCAGCTACCTCGAGGAGGCCCGCAACCTGGCCCACTACCACCACGAAAAGTGGAACGGCATGGGCTATCCCGACGGGTTAAAGGGCGAGGACATTCCCCTCTCGGCCCGGATCATGGCCGTGGCGGACGTGTTCGACGCGCTGGTGTCCAAGCGCCCCTACAAGGACGGCTTCCCCTTTGAAAAGGCCATGGAGATCATCCGGGAGTCCTCCGGCAGCCACTTCGACCCCAATGTGGTCAACGCCTTCGTCGAGGCCTCCGACGAGGTGCGGCCCTTGACTTGCCGCCAGCAAGCCTGCGGACCTCCGCCTTGCCATGACAAAAAATCCCCTCGCAGTCTGTCTAACTTTTAGACTGAAATTAGTATGACCCGTAGGGACGCCCCAAGGGGCGTCCGCATGAGATACGGCAAAACCCCGCGCATCGCGCGGGGTTTTGCCGTATCTCATCACGTTCCCGTTTCGTCCCGCCGGCGCTTGCCGGTGGCGCGGTAGTGTTCCTCCTTGGCGGCGTACATGCGCTCGTCGGACACGCGGCTGAGCTCGGCGATGTTCTCCGACGGGAACTCCCGGCTGGTGGCCCAGCCGCAGGACACGGACAGCTCGCCCACCTTCTCGCCGGACCAGCCCGCCACCGTCTGCTGCAGGCGATCCATGGTCGGTTTGAGATCGTCCTGAGGCAGCCTGAGCATGGCGGCAAACTCGTCGCCGCCGATGCGGAAGATCTTGCCGTATCTGCCCAGGCAGGTTTTGAGGCAATCCGCCGCGCCCTTGATGAGCTCGTCGCCCGCGGCGTGCCCGAGGGTGTCGTTGACGGTCTTCAAGCCGTTCACGTCCGCGGTGATGTAGGTGAAGTCCGCGTCCAGCGTGGCCCCCGCCAGCGCGGCCTTCTCCTCCTCGAAGGCGCGACGGTTCAGAAGCTGGGTCGTCTGGTCCCGGAAGGAGGCGTGGGTCAGCGCCCTGGTGCGGGCGATGATGATGCGTATGGCGATCACCAGTATGACCATCACCAGCGCGCACAGCACCACGTTGAGCAGTATCACGTTGATGAACTGCCCCGTCTGGCCGCGCCCGTCGCTGGTGACCACCAGGTACCAGCCCAGGTTGTCGATGTACTTGGTCACGGCGTAGCTGCCGCGGCCCAGCGTCTGGAAGCGGTAGTCGTCGGCCTCGCTCAGGGCGAGGCCCTCCACGCGGGCGGTCTCCATGCGGCTCTGGTCCGTATCCACCATCACCAGCCCGTCGGGGGCCACGAGGTTGATCTTGACGCCGTGGTCCCGCTCGAGAGCGGAGAACAGCTCCTGCGTGCCGGTGAAGCGTATGCCCACGCCGCACACGCCCAGCAGCTTGCCCGCGTCGTCCTCGATGCGGGTGTCCACGAACACCGTCCAGGCGTCCTGGCCGAACTCGTCCGGGTCGATGTCCAGCTCGTAGGCGTTTCCGCGGGCCATGAAGTCGGCGTACCAGCTGTCGCGCCCGCCGGACTGGGGATCGATGATCTTGCTGCCGCCGCTGGCGGCGTAGTAGCGCCCGCTGGCGGCCGACACCAGGAAGGCGGCCTGGCAGTCCAGCCCCTCCCGTATGCCCGACAGGTACCGGGTCATCAGGTGGGCGAACTCCGCCTCGTTGTAGCCCTGCTCGTGCTCCAGCATCTCCACGATGAACGAGTTGTTGGCCATCGTCCGGGCGACGGTGACCGGCTCGGACAGCTCCCCGCCGATGGTGTCGCAGATCCGCGCGGCCAGCGTCTTGCTCAGCTCCTGCATGTTCTGCCGGGCCATGATGCGCAGCGACCACAGCGAGACGAACGTGGACAGCAGAAAGCACAGTATGACGATGGCAAAGGCCAGCTTGGTGATGATTCCCCTGTTCATAGTTTCAGCGCCTCTTCGTTGACGGTGTTTTTCCGACCTCAATTATAACAAAAACCCGCGCGCCGTTCAACCGCAACGTTAAAAAAGGTCCATATCTGAAAAGGACGGGAAATAAACCTCCGCGAGGGGCAAAACGACAGTGGACAGCGCCGGGCAATTCTGGTATAATCATATCCAGGAAAGTGAAGTGACGATGAACATGATTCTATCCAATTCTGCCCTGTCCTGGGCCGCGACGCGCTCCGGCATGCCCTTCGGTGAATTTTTGGCGAGCCTGACACCGGAGAGGGAAGCGCAGCTGCTGCAGGCATACAACGAATGGCGGACGAGCAAGGGCCTGAAGCCCGTGGCCGTCCCTGTGATGGAGGAGAGGCCCGTGGTCGCGGCGGAAGCGCCGCACAAGGCCAAAAAGGACGACACCGACGACATCTCCGCCATGATCGAGTCCATCGCGGACGAGATCGAGGAGGAGGACATCCAGGAGGCCGAGGAGATCTCCCGCACCCTGGAGGAGATCGACGCCATGGTGGTCGAGGAGGTCCCGGCGCAGGTCGGCGAGGACGCCCTGCGCGACGAAGCGGCGTCCGAAGGGGACGACGCGGCGGATGCCTTTGAGGAATCCGAGGCCATCGAAACACCCGAAGCGCCCGAGATGCCCGCGGAACCCGAGGTTCCCGCAGCGCCCGAGGCGCCCGCCGGGGCGCAGGACGTGCCCGTGGCCCAGCTGTTCGCGCGGCTGCCGAAGGCGCCGGACCCGGCGCTCTACGCGGCGCTGCTTGAACGGTTCAGCGGCGTCGAGGCGGCGATGGAGGCCGTGAAGGCCGCGATTGCGGATCACACCCGGCGTCACCGCGGCACTGCGGCGCTGAGGGCGTTTTTGAAGCATCTGGAGGAAATATAGTTGGCGGGGGACCTGCTTCCCCCGCCAAGACCACCCCTTTGACGCACCGCCGCTTATGCCCATAGGGCAAGCGGCGGCAGCGCCGCACTGGCATCCGTAGGATGCGTGCGGGCTGGTCGCGCTTGCCTTCGGCAGTGGCGCGACTGCTATACAGATTTTGCTTGATTTTTCCGCCTGTTTGAGTGAAATTATATGATGACGGAACAAACAGGCGGAAAACTCCGGCCGCAAAATCTGCAAGGAAGGCATTTTTGCTCTGGTCGACAGGCTCCCTGCCGCAAAAATGCCTGCGTGCCCGACGTGCACGCCGCCGGGCACGATTGAACGTCGGAAGGCGTTGCGCCCCTCCGACACCACCCCGCAAGTGTGCCTTGTTCGGTGAACGGCAATGTGAATCAAACCCGTGCGTCCCAAGGACGCGCGCATCAAGTCATTATCGGAGGAAATCAGACCCATGAACGAGCTTTTGACCCTGTTGGAGAAGGACTGCCGCCAGACGCCCCAGCAGCTGGCGACCATGCTGGGCAAGGACGAGCAGGAGATCCTGGACGAAATCGCCCGCTGCGAGAAGGAGCACATCATACTGGGCTATCCCGCGCTGGTGGACTGGACCAAGACCGACGACGAGATGGTCACCGCGCTGATCGAGGTGCGCATCTCTCCCCAGCGGGGCGACGGCTTTGACCGCATCGCCGAGCGCATCTACCAGTACGAGGAGGTGGAGTCGCTGTACCTGATGTCCGGGGCCTACGACCTGGCCGTGACCATCACCGGGCGCAGCCTCCGCGAGGTGGCCGAGTTCGTGCACGCGCGGCTGGCCATCATCGAGGGCGTCACCGGCACCGCCACCCACTTCATACTGAAGAAGTACAAGGAAAAGAACCACGTTTTCGAGAAGTTGCCTGAGCAGGAAGAGAGGATGCTGTTCGTATGATCGATTATGATTCCGCGCTGTCGCCCCGCATCAAGGGCGTAGCGCCCTCGGGCATTCGCAAGTTCTTCGACCTGCTGGAAAACATGGACCACGACGACGCCATCTCCCTGGGCGTGGGCGAGCCGGACTTCGTGACCCCCTGGCACATCCGCGACGCGGGCGTGTACGCGCTGGAGAAGGGCTTCACCAAGTACACCTCCAACGCGGGCCTGGCGGAGCTTCGGCGGGAGATCGCGAAGTACCTGAACCGCCGCTTCGGCCTGCAATACGACCCGATGAAGCAGATGATCATCACCGTCGGCGGCTCCGAGGGCATCGACATCGCCGTGCGGGCCATCGTGTCCGAGGGCGACGAGGTCATCATCCCCGTGCCGTCCTTCGTGTGTTACGGGCCCATCGTGCAGCTCGCGGGCGGCGTGCCGGTGTTCGTGGAGACCAAGGCCGAAAACGAGTTCCGCCTGACCGCGGAGGAATTGAAGGCCGCCATCACCCCCCGCACCAAGCTGCTGGTGCTGCCCTTCCCCAACAACCCCACCGGGGCGATCATGGAGCAGCAGGACCTGGAGGCCATCGCGGAGGTATTGAGGGACACCAACATCATCGTGCTGTCCGACGAGATCTACGCCGAGCTGACCTACGGCGGGCACCACGTCTCCATCGCCAACCTGCCGGAGATGACGGAGCGCACCATCGTGGTCAACGGCTTCTCCAAGTCCTACGCCATGACCGGCTGGCGCATGGGCTACGTGTGCGGCCCCCAGCCGCTGATCAAGCAGATGCTCAAGATCCACCAGTACGCCATCATGTGCGCCCCCACCACCAGCCAGTACGCCGCGGTGGAGGCCGTGCGCGATGGCGATGGGGACATCGCCAACATGTGCCGGGACTACGACTACCGCCGCCGCTTCCTGCTGGACAAGCTGCGCGGCGCGGGGCTTTCGTGCTTCGAGCCCCGGGGGGCGTTCTACATGTTCCCCTGCATCAAGTCCACGGGGCTTTCCTCCGCCGAGTTCTGCGAGCGCTTCCTGGTGGAGCAGCACGTGGCCGCCATCCCCGGCACCGCCTTCGGTGCGGGCGGGGAGGGGTTCGTCAGGATGTGCTACGCCTCCTCGCTGGCTAACCTGGCCGAGGCCATGGAGCGGCTGGAGCGGTTTTTGAATGCGCTTCGCGCGTGACTTAACAATATGTTTTCTTGACAACTCGGCCCGATCGGAATAAAATGTCCACAATCCAACAGGGCGCAAGGGTGTGCCGACGAGAGCGATCTCGCGCACACCCTTGCGTTTTGTTTTTTGGATCAACAAAGGAGGTCGATTGATATGACGTTTTCCGCTGTGAACACCATCTGGGTGCTGCTGGGCGCGGCGCTGGTATTCTTCATGCAGGCGGGCTTTGCGATGTGCGAGGCCGGCTTCACCCGGGCGAAGAACACGGGCAACATACTGATGAAGAACCTGATGGACTTCTGCATCGGCACGCCGCTGTACTGGCTGGTCGGCTTCGGCATCATGTTCGGCGCGGGCACGGCGGCCTTCGGCTGGATCGACCCCTTCATCATGAAGGACTACGCGCACATACTGCCCGCGGGCGTGCCGATCTGGGCCTACGCCATCTTCCAGACGGTCTTCTGCGCCACCTCGGCCACCATCGTGTCCGGCGCGATGGCCGAGCGCACGAAGTTCTCCGCCTACTGCGTGTACTCCGCGGCGATATCGCTGTTCATCTACCCGGTGTCCGGCCACTGGATCTGGGGCGGCGGCTGGCTGGCGGAAAGGGGCTTCCACGACTTTGCCGGTTCCACGGCGGTCCACATGGTGGGCGGCGTGTGCGCGCTGATCGGCGCGAAGATGCTGGGCCCGCGCCTCGGCAAGTACGATGCCGAAGGCAAGCCCCGGGCCATACTCGGCCACAACCTGTCCATCGCGGCGCTGGGCGTGTTCATCCTCTGGTTCTGCTGGTTCGGCTTCAACGGCGCCTCCACCGTGGGCATGGACGGCGACGAGCTGATCGCCTCGGCGTCCCTGGTGTTCTTCAACACCAACCTGGCCGCCGCCGTGGCCACGCTGACCACCATGATCTTCACCTGGCTTCGCTACGGCAAGCCGGACGTGTCCATGACCTTCAACGCCTCGCTGGCGGGCCTGGTGGGCATCACGGCGGGCTGCGACGCCGTGAACCCCTTCGGCGCGGCCATCATCGGCCTGTGCTGCGGCATCGCGGTGGTGCTGTCGGTGGAGTTCTTTGATAAGGTGGCGAAGATCGACGATCCCGTCGGCGCGATTTCCGTCCACGGTGTGTGCGGCGCGCTGGGCACGCTGCTGACCGGCCTGTTCGCCACCGGCATCTCCACGATGAAGGGCGTGTTCTACGGCGGCGGCTTCAAATTCTTCGGCGTGCAGCTGATGGGCGTCGGCGCGACCATCGCCTGGACGGCGGTCGTCATCACGATCGTGTTTACGATCATCAAGGCCACCATCGGCCTGCGGGCGGACGCCGCGGACGAGGAGATGGGCCTCGACCGCTCCGAGCACGGCCTGCACACCGCCTACGCCGGCTTCACCATCATGCAGGACAGCGTCGCGGCGGACGCCGTCGCGCCGGAGCCGGTCATCATCGAGACGGAGGAAGCCCCCGCGCGGCCCGCGAAGGAGAAGGCCCCCGACGCGCCGGTCTACACCAACGTGCGCATCATCTGCCGCCCGGCCAGCCTGGAGGCGCTCAAGCGCAGCATGAACAAGATCGGCATCACCGGCATGACCGTCACCAACGTCATGGGCTACGGCGCGCAAAAGGGCAAGCCCGAGTACTACCGCGGCACGCCCGTGGAGGTCACGCTGCTGCCCAAGGTGCAGGTGGACATCGTGGTCACCAAGGTGCCCGTGCGCATGGTGATCGAGACGGCCAAGCGCGTGCTGCACACCGGCCATATCGGCGACGGCAAGATCTTCGTCACCGACGTGGAGAACGTGGTGCGCGTACGCACCGGCGAGGAGGGCTACGACGCCTTGCAGTCGGAATGATTTATCCGGAAAAATACTCTATACAAACGCCCCTTCGCATGTTATAATAGCGTAAATCGGAATTGAAGGAGGCGCACGCTATGTACAAGCTCTGGGAAACGCTGGATGATCTGAAAAAGTACCGCTGGGTCGAACTCTCCCATTCCCTGAACAACGCAAGCCCGTACTGGGCCGGGATTCCCGAGGGGTCCGTCGAGCTGGCGGCGACGGTGTTTGACTGGGGCAACCCCATGCTGGACTGCCTGATCCAGACGTTCAAGTTCCCGGGTCAGTTCGGCACGCACATCGACTTCCCCGGCCACTTCGTGAAGGACGCGCCGCTGTCGGAGGCCTACGGCCTGGCGCACATGGCCTACCCGCTGTGCGTGATCGACATCACCGACAAGGTCGCCGCGGACCAGCACTACGCCGTGACCGCCGACGACATCAAAGCCTACGAGGCCAAGTACGGCCCGATCCCGGACGGCGCGTTCGTCGCCCTGCGCACGGACTGGTCCAAGCGGTGGCCGGACATGGACGCCCTCTCCGGCATCGCGGCGGACGGGAGCGAGAACTTCCCCGGCTGGTCGCTGGACGCCCTGAAGTACATCTACGAGACGCGCAACGCCGCCGCCAACGGCCACGAGGCGCTGGACACCGACGCCTCCTCCGAGGCGGCGAAGGCCGGCGACCTGGCCTGCGAGCGCTACGTGCTCGCGAAGGGCAAGCTGCAGGTCGAGGTGCTGTGCAACCTGGACAAGGTCGCGCCCGCGGGGGCGGTGCTGTTCGCGGCGTGGCCCAGGATCGAGGGCGCCACGGGCCTGCCGGTGCGCGTGTGGGCGATCACCGAATGACCCGTTGCAAATGAAAAACGCCGGTCGTGTGAATGACACGACCGGCGCTTTTTGTAAAAAGGGAATCAGTTCGCGGGCGCTTCCTCGACGATGGTGATGCGGCCCTGGCCGAAGGGTTCGTCGTATTCCTCGCCGACGATGCCGCCCAGGGTGCCGGTGATGAAGTCGATCAGCACCTGGTTGTCCAGCTTCACGGACTGCTGCAGCATCTTGCAGCCGTCGAACTGGGTGTAGCCGTCGCCGTGGCTGAGCAGCATGTAGTCGTGGGAGGCCAGCGTGTAGGTCTTTTCGAGGTCCAGCGGCTCGCCGCCCACCATCACGTTCTTCACGCGGTACTCGCCCTCGACGCCGATGAACATGCCGTGTTCATCGCCGGTGCAGGTGCTCTCAATGTAGGAGTGGATCTCATAGGTCAGCCCGGCCACCTGCAGGAAGCCGCCGCACTCGCTGGGCACGGAGCGGGCGCCCCACTCCAGCGCGTCCAGCACCTGCTGGCCTGTGACCTCGATCACCGTCAGGGCGTTGCCGTAGGGATGGACCTTCAGGATATCGTTCAGTGTGATGTCGCCCTTGTCGATGGTCGCGCGGATGCCGCCGCCGTTGACGAAGGCGATGTCCGCGCCGCTCTGGTCGAGGTAGGCGTCGGCGCACAGGTCGCCCAGGTTGGTCTCGGTGCGGCGGACCATGCGGATGGGGCTGCCGTTTTCGTCCACGGCCTCGGGATCGTTGATGGTCAGGTCCACGTTGGTGTGCGCCACGACCTCGGCCAGCTTTTTGTCGAGCACGTCCTTCTGGGCGGCGATGTCGGCGTTCATTTCGTTCTCGATGCCCAGCAGGTCGGGCGCGGTGGTCTTGTTGTTCCACACGTTCACGCCCGCCTCCACGGAGCCGTCCTTGGCGCTGATGCGCACGTAGCCGATACCGTTCATCTTGGTGCCGCAGGCCTGGCGGGGCACGACGTTGCCGTCCTTGTCCTTGACGTCGGCGTGCTCCATATCGTGGCTGTGGCCGTCGATGAAGGCGGAGATGCCGGAAGTGTGCTCGATGACGTCCGCGTAGGTCCACGGGATGCTCTCGGCCTCGTTGCCCAGGTGGCCCATCACGATCACGTACTGCGCGCCCTCGGCCCGGGCGTCGTCCACGGCCTTCTGCACGGCGTCGTACACGCTCTGGCCGTCCTCGTCCTGGAGGAAGCCGTAGATGTAGTTGCCGTTTTCATCCTGGAAGTAGTGGGGCGTCGAGGTCGTGAGGGTCTTGGGGGTGGTGACGCCCACGAAGCCCACCTTCACGCCGTCGAATTCCTTGATGATGTAGGGGTCGAACACCAGCTCGTCATTCTTGGTGAAATTGCAGCTGATGTAGGGGAAATCGGCCATTTCCACCAGCTCGAAGAAGCGCTCCATGCCGTAGTCGAACTCGTGGTTGCCGGGGATGGCGATCTCGTAGCCCATCTGGTTCATCAGCGTGATGTCCGCCTCGCCCTGGGTCATGGTGCCCATGGGCTCGCCCTGCACGGAGTCGCCGTCGTCCACCAGGATCACGTGGTTGCCGGCGGCCTCGAGGGCATGCTTCGCGGCCCAGAGGCCCACGTAGCTGAAGTTCTGGTCCACGCCGCAGTGGACGTCGCTGGTGAACAGTATCACCAGGTCCTTCTGAAGGCCCTCCGCCTCCTCGGCGAAGGCCATGCCGGTGAGCAGCACCGCGAGCAGCAGCAGTATAGACAGGGTTCTTTTCATGGGGGATGATCTCCTTTCCAAAGATTTCACAGTCATTGGGCGCGTGCAACACTTCCAATATTATTATAATACATGCGGCGGGGCGTGGCAAGTGGCAGTTTCGCGGGAACGATGACAAAAACATCCCCCCGCGACGCTTTCGCGCCTGCGGGGGATGTTCGGGGGAAGCGGCTTACATCCTGGCGGGGGCCTCCACGCCGATCAGCCAGAGCGCCTGCTTCAGCACCCGGCGCACGGCGTCGGTGAGCTGGAGGCGGGCGGCGCGGACGCCGGCGTCCTCCACCATGACCTTGTTTTCATAGTAGAACTTGTTGAACGCCTGGGCCAGGTCCACGCAGAAGCGGGTGACCATGCTGGGCTCGGAGCGGTTCACGGCGGACTTGCAGATGTCCGGGAACTGCTCGATCAGGCGCACCACGTCCTGACTGAACGGGTCGGCCAGCGCGGTGAAGTCGGGCTTTGCGCCGCCGGTCTCCCCGGCCTTGCGGAGCACCGAGCACGCCCGGGCGTGGGTGTACTGCACGTAGGGGCCGGTCTCGCCGTCGAAGTTGAGGGCGCGCTCCCAGGTGAAGTCGATGTCCTTGATGCGATTGTTGTACAGGTCGAAGAACACCACCGCGCCGATGCCCACCTGCCGGGCGACCTCGTCCTTGTCCGCGAGGTCGGGGCTCTTCTCGTCGATGATGGCCCGGGCCTTCTCAACGGCCTGGGTCAGCAGCTCGTCCAGGTACACCACGCGGCCCTCCCGGGTGGACAGGCTCTCGCCGCCAAAGGACACCATGCCAAAGGCGACGTGCTCGCAGTCCTTGTACCAGTCATAGCCCATCAGCTCCAGCACCTTGAACAGCTGCCGGAAGTGCAGGTCCTGCTGGTAGGCCACCACGTAGAGGGACTTGTCGAAGTCGTAGGTGTCCTTGCGGTACTTCGCCGCCGCCAGGTCGCGGGTGATGTAGAGCGTCGCGCCGTCGGAGCGCAAAATCAGCGCCGGGGGCATGCCGTAGTCCTGGAGGTCGACGATCTGCGCGCCCTTGTCCTCCTTGAGCAGGCCCTTGGCCTTCAATTCGTCGATCACCGGCTGCATCTTGTCGTTGTAGAAGCTCTCGCCGGCGTAGGAATCGAACTTCACGCCCAGCATGTCGTAGACGCGCTCGGCGTCCTTGAGGGTGACGGACTTGAACCAGTTGAATATCTCCAGCGCCTCGGGGTCGCCGTCCTCGATCCTCTTGAACCACATGCGGCCCTCGTCGTCCAGGGCGGGATTGTCCTTGGCCTCCTGGTTGAAGCGCACGTACAGCCTGACCATCTCGTCCACGCCGCCCGCGGCCACGGTGTCGTGGTCGCCCCAGCGCTTGTAGGCCGCGATCATCTTGCCGAACTGGGTGCCCCAGTCGCCCAGATGGTTCACGCCCACCGCGTTCCAGCCGAAGAATTTGTGCAGCCGGTACAGCGCGTTGCCGATCATGGTGGTGGACAGATGGCCGATGTGGAAGCGCTTGGCGATGTTGATGGAGGAGTAGTCCAGCACCACGGTCTTCCCCGCGCCGGAGTCGTCCGCGCCGTAGCGCTCGCCCTCCTCGAGCACGCAGGTGATGACCTTCTCGGCGTAGGTGGCGCGGTCGATGAAGAAGTTCAGGTAGCCCTTCACCGCCTCGACCTTCGAGAGGAAGTCCGCGCGAATCGCCCCGGAGAGCTGATTGGCGATCATCATCGGGCTCTTGCGCAAAAGCTTCGCCAGCTTGAAGCAGGGGAAGGCGTAGTCGCCCATGGCGGTGTCCGGGGGGATCTCCAGCGCGGCGGCGATCTCCTCTGCGGTGATCGCCGCGCCGCCAAAGGCGGCGTTCAGCGCTGTGAGTATCTCGTTGGCAACGGCAGCTTTGAAATCCATATGCAGTACCTCGCTGTGTTGTGATGGGGGGTGTTATGGGTTGGGTGAGTGGATGAATGGGAAGTTGTCGGGTCAATCAGGAATTAGGAATGAGGAATCAGGAATTACAGAATGCCGGAAGCCCGTCGTAGGGACGCCATTCTTGGCGTCCGTTCTAAGCGAAACGGGTGACGCGGACGCCAATAATGGCGTCCCTACGGATGTCTTGTACGGCAGCCCTGCCTCCCTTGTGCAAAGGGAGGTGGCCCGAAGGGCCGGAGGGATTGCTCAATTCCTAATTCCTAATTCCTAATTCCTAATTCCTAATTCCTATCTCCTAATTCCTCATTCGCGCATACAAATACCAAATTATTGCGCTTTACCTGCATTTTGCTAAAAATGCGCCATACGCCCGCACGGCCTCGTAGAGGTCGGCCTTACTGATGATCTCCCAGGGCGCGTGCATGGACAGCACGGCGACGCCGCTGTCGATGACCTCCATGCCGTAGAGGGCGCAGATATAGGCGATGGTGCCGCCGCCGCCCACGTCCACCTTGCCCAGCTCGGCGGTCTGGAAGTTGACCCCGGCGTCGTCCATCACCTTGCGCAGGCGGCCGATGAACTCGGCGTTGGCGTCGTTGGAGCCGGACTTGCCCCGGGAGCCGGTGAACTTGTTGAAGCACACGCCCCGGCCGAGGTAGGCGGCGTTCTTCTTCTCGAAGCAGGACGCGAAGTTGGGGTCGTAGCCCGCGGACACGTCGCACGACAGCATCCGGCAGGCGGCCAGCGCCCGGCGCAGCTTCAATTCGGAGTAATCCCCGGCCAGGTTCATCAGCTCCGCCACGGCGTTTTCAAAGTAGCGGGCCTGCATGCCCGTGGCGCCCACGGAGCCGATCTCCTCCTTGTCGGACAGAAGGCACAGGCAGGTGTGCTCCGGCGTGCCCTCCATGCCGAATACGGCCTCCAGCTGGGCGTAGGCGCACACCCGGTCGTCGTGGCCGTAGCCGATGATCATGCTGCGGTCGAGGCCGAAGTCGCGGGATCGGCCAGCCGGGACGACCTCGATCTCCGCGGAGAGGAAGTCCTCCTCCTCGATGTCGTACTTTTCCTTCAATATATCGAGTATCGCCGCCTTGACCGGCGCCTTTTCCTTCTCGTCGGCGTCCTTCTGTGGCCGGCCGCCCACGATGACGTTGAGCTGGTCGCCCTCGATCACCACGGAGGCCTTCTTGCCCATCTGCTCCGCCGCCAGGTGGATCAGCAGGTCCGAAACGCCCACCACCGGGTCGTCGTCGTCCTCGCCGATGACGATGTCCACCAGCGCGCCGTCCTTCTTCGCCACCACGCCGTGCAGCGCCAGCGGCAGCGTCACCCACTGGTATTTTTTGATGCCGCCGTAGTAGTGGGTGTCCAGGTAGGCCAGATCGTCCTCCTCATAGAGGGGGTTCTGCTTGACGTCCATGCGCGGGGAGTCGATGTGCGCTCCCACGATGTTCAGGCCCTCCGTCAGTGGGGCTTTGCCCACCACGAACAGCATCAGCGCCTTGCCCATCCAGTCCATATACAGCCTGTCGCCCGGCTTGGCCGAGGTCGCCCGGCGCATGTCCTCAAAGCCCCGAGCCCTCGCCAGCTTGAGCGCCTCCCGGACGCACTCGCGCTCCGTCTTGCCCGCGTCCAGAAACGCCCGGTAGCGCTTCGACAGCGCCTCCAGCGCCGTGAGATCGGCATCCCCGTAGACCTTCCATGCGTTTTTACGTTCCATGTTGTCCTCCTTCTTGCCATTACAAATCCAGATTCATACCCCTATCATACATCATCGGGGCGCAAAACTCTAATCCCGCATGTTAATTATGTGAGAAATTTCGCGTCAGGCCGGAAAATATTTCAAAATTATTGGACTTTTTTACAAAAATATGATACAATAAGGCGTAAAGATGATGATTATCCTCGCGGGAGGCAACACCAGTGTCACATATATACGGGAAAATACTCTGCCTCGTCATGATTTTGATGCTGACGATCGGCAGTCTTGCCTATGGGGTGGACGTCAAGACCAACACGGCGACGAAGTTTTACAGCGCGCCGTCCACCTCGAGCGCCAGCGTCAAGCTGCCCAAGGGCACGGCGCTGAACATGACCGACACCTCCAAGGGCTGGGCCAGGGTGACGCTCAAGGGCGTGACGGGCTACGTGCCGGTGAAATACCTCGACAGCCAGTCCCGGGCGGTGGCCTACGTGAGCAAGGGCACCTACATCTACGCCGAAGCCTCCACCGCCTCCGAAAAAAAGAAGATCAAGGTCAACAGCAAGGTGTACGTGGTGGGCGTGAACGGCGATTTTTGCCGGGTGGAGAACAAGTCCGGCTCCGCGAGGGGCTATATCCTGACCAGCTGCCTGTCCGCCAGGAAGGTCAAGGCCACCGCGGAGGCCGCCGCCTCCTTCGGCAACGGCGCCTGGAAGTCCCGGGTGGTCCGCATGGACTGGTACGACGGCGGCAGCAAGGTGCTCAAGAAGGGGGACCACGGCTACATCTACGACATCGCGACCGGCATCGTGGTGCACATCAAGCGTATGGGCGGCACCGGCCACGCCGATTGCGAGCCGGTTTCGCGGTCCGACACCGCGAAGCTCCTCAAGATCGCGGGCGGGTCCTTCGACTGGGACTGCCATCCCGTGATCCTCTACGCCGGCGGCAAGTTCGTCGCCTGCTCCATCAACACCAAGCCCCACGGCGACCAGACGATCACCGGCAACGGCTATGACGGCCAGTTTTGCCTGCACATGGCCGGCAGCAAGACCCATGAGAGCAATTCCACCAGCGCGGCGCACCAGAAGGCCGTCGATCGCGCCTATAAGTGGGCCCATTGACGATGTGATGGCAATGCAACGGGCGTGTAAAGTTCAGTGATTTTCAAAAAATCCCTTGACTTTCCCCCCGAATCGTGTATAATATATATCGTTGCCGACACAATGGGGCACTTGA
Organism: uncultured Eubacteriales bacterium; assembly: GCA_902790525.1. GTDB lineage: Bacteria > Bacillota > Clostridia > Christensenellales > Aristaeellaceae > UBA2862. The sequence goes on along the minus strand of CADASI010000031.1, from coordinate 6,829 downwards.
AGCCGAGGCTGAAAGATGTTGCGGGTCGATCGGATGATAGGCTGGCGTAGCTCAATTGGCAGAGCAGCTGATTTGTAATCAGCAGGTTGCGGGTTCAAGTCCCATCGCCAGCTCCATTTATCGACTGGTTGTCGACAACAGGGAATTGTGGGTAGGTTCCCGAGTGGCCAAAGGGAGCAGACTGTAAATCTGCCGCGGAACGCTTCGGTGGTTCGAATCCACCCCTGCCCACCATCTTGCGGGAATGGCGGAATTGGCAGACGCGCTAGATTCAGGTTCTAGTGATCATTACGATTCGTGCAGGTTCAAGTCCTGTTTCCCGCACCAAAGGGTTGCACAAAGTGCAACCCTTTTCTTTGTGCAAATAGCCCTAAAAGCAGCCCTTTTTCGGTGAATCTGGCGTGATTACGGGCTGCTCTCACACCCTTCATTTTGGCGCTTAACAAGGCCAGTTAACACAATCTTTTGATTTACGTCCAAACTGGCTGTCAAAACGCGGCGCTTCCGGCCAGGAAAGTCTCCATTTTCCGAACGGCGTCCGGCAGCCGGCTTTCCTCTTTTTTCGCGTAGACCTTCAGCGTCATCTCCGGCGTGGAGTGTCCCATCAGCGCCTGCGTGGTCTTGATGTCCACCCCCGACGCCACCATCATGGTTGCGAAGGTCGTCCGGAAGTTGATGGCCGTCATCCCGTACAGCTCGATATGAGACTTCAGGGAATCCCACAGCCTGCGATACGTCACCTGGGAGACCGGCGAGCCGTCCTCCTTGGAAATCACGTAGCCCCTCTCCTTCCTGCTACCCAGCAGGATGTTGTAGAGCTGGTCGCACATCGGGAAGGGCCTGACGCTGAACTCATTTTTCGTCTCCTTGGTCACAGCGACATTGACGGGATGGACTACGGCCTGTTTGATCTCGATCATGCGGGTCTCGAAGTTGATGTTCTCCCACATCAGCCCCAATACCTCCTCGCGTCGCATGCTGGTATAGGCCAGCAACGCGATCAGGCAGCGCTCCCTGGGGTCCTCCAGCTCCGGGATGGCCTTCTGGATGGAGGCGATCTGGTCCCTGGTCAGCGGAGCCGTGCCCTCCCCCGCCTTCGCAGGATTGTGGACGCGCTTGTCCTTTGCCGGGTTCTTGACGATCAGATCGTCGGAAACCGCGGAATCAAGCACCTCCTTCAGCATCGCCCAATCCGCTTTCACGGTTGCCTTCTTGTACGTCTTTGCCCGATGGCTCAGGAAATCCTGCACATCTGTGGGCGTGATGTCCTCGATGTACTTGTCCCCGAACCATTTGAGCAGCACGCTCTGCTTGGCATCCATGAACACTTCATAGGTGGCCGCCTTGCCTGTCTTGAAAATCCGTCGCCATTGAACGATGTAATCGGAGAACTTCGTTTTCACCACGGGCGGCTGTGCCGCTTCCTCCTGCGCCTGCTTTTCATGGGGGCCGTATTCGATCTCCTGATCGATGAAATCCTTGATCCGACCGGATTTTACCACGGCCTCAATCACCTTGTCAGCCAGCTTCAATTCGTCGGTGGCGCTCAGCCTCTTGATGATCTCGTTGCCCTCTGCATCATGTCCAACGACAACTCTGATTCGATGTTCCTTTGCCATAATATCAAAGCTCCTCTCTGATACTTCAGGCAAGGAATCATTTTGAACGGTATTTGAACGGTTTTCAAGGTGCGGACCTGAGCTGAATCCCAATAGGTATTGTACCATATCCTGCTGGCTTTTGCAAACACTCGCCAGCTGTTGTATCCCCTCCGCAATACAGCCAAGCTGCGTCTCAAGCGTAGAGGGAACGCCCGGTTTCCTGGCCTCCTCCATCATAGCCATGCTGTTGTTCATAAAGACCTCCATATATGAAAAAAGCCGCCAGAGGCCGATGATGACACTCTGACGGCTTGATAACGTCAATGATCTTCTATTACTTATGTTCCCAATGCAGTTTCCATTCCCTGAACGCTTCGGCACTCATTTCTCCGCTTGACAGCAACGACCGTTTGCTCCAGTATTGTGAGAGGAAAACCGAAAGCCGAGCTATCTCCCCGTAGAAATTGGCGTCATGTGCTTCATCCAACCAGATGAAATACTCGATCAGCGCGTCAACGGGGTTTTCCGGGGTCTGTGCCAGACGCGCAGGAGCTACATTAAGTATTCTTGCAAGGGATTCCGAGCTTTCCGGGCTCAGGTTCCTAAAGCCCTGTTCCCACTGCGCGATCCTGCATGAAGCGGCCTTTTCATCGAATCCCATCCTCATGCCCAACGTCTTCATGGTCATGGAACGAAGTTTCCTCAGATAATTCAGCCGAGTCCCCTGCTTCACGCCGTTTCACTTCCCTCTGTCACGCCGACTGCCGTTGTCAAAAGAGGCATCGCCACCTGCTCCGGATTTGCCTTTCGCTCATACCCCGTCCACCATTGCATGACACCCTCGCCGCTCTGCCACAGACTGCTGTGGTTCAGTTTGCCGTCGCGCCGTCGGGCTTCCAGCATATCGTCAAAAGCGCTGACATACAACTTTCGATACTGCGGCCAGCGCTTCAATTCCCGTCGTTGGGCGGCATACCCACCCATCGGGCAGCCAACGCAACCCAGGCGGGTACAGCCGGTGTCGTATAGTTTGCAATACGGGATGTTGTAGGCGTGGATGAACTCCCACACATCCTCGTCTGTCCAGTCGATGATTGGGTTGAGCATCGTCTTGTGCGTTCGGTAGCACATCTCCACGACGCGCCGGGTGGCCGCGTCGTCGTAGTTCATTATGATGCCGCGGGCGCGGTTGTTGTTGTACCGCGCCCCCTGCTGCTCGGCGACCTGCGCCGCCTTGCCGTTGAAGATCGTTACCGTCCCTTGATTGCGCTTCCTACCCGCACTCTCGTCCCAGCGGACGCCGGTCACGACTACACGGCCCTCGCCGTGGGATTCTTTCAGCGCCTCGCAGCAGTACCGCGCCAGTCTGGTCGGCGGGAATTGCTTGTGGACGATCAGCTGTCGCATGGACAGCTTCGGGATGGTGAAGTGGATGCACCTCTTTCCGGTGACGCTTTGGGCTGTCGCCGGAAAGAGCAGCCTGCTACCGCCGTTGACGGCAAAGTATTTGAACGACCCGTCGGGCAGGTCGTAGATCACCGCCTCAAATTGGCGGATCACGAAGCGAACGAGCTCCGGCGGGTCAACCGTTGTCATATTATAATGTATCTCATAGCCCACCCCGGCCATGCGGAGGATGGCTTCCACCACAATGGAATCCTTGCCGCCGCTGTAGGCCAGGTAGTATTTATCAGGCGGTTCAAAGCTGCGCACCAAGTCAATGGCGCGCTGCACCTTGTCCCGCTTCTCTCCAAACAGGTCGTATACAATCAGGCTCAATTCATCGTCTCCCTCCCGTGAAGCCTTATAGCCTGTTTCCTTCATCAGATGGCCGCCCGCTGCTTTTGCTGATTCACAGCCCCGTCCCGCTGTGCTTTCAGCAGGTTCTTCTTTTCTTCCAGCTTTTCCCGGACGGATATGCGCGGCTGCCCTCGTCCATTCACACGATCATCCAGCGCGGCGATGGCGACGCGGTCATGCAGGTACAGGTTGATTTGCGTTTCCAGCGGCGCGGTTTCCAGCAGTCCAATGTAAAACTCCACCAGCGTCCTGTCGTTGTAGGCTTGTACAAAGCCTTGCGGAAACGGTGTGTTCCGGTCTGTAGGCGCGTTCTGCTCTGCCCTCTCGGTGAGAATTCTGTAGTCGCCGTTCAGGTCGGACAGCACCTTCCCGCGCCATTCACGAAAGTCTTTCTGCAACTGCCGTATCTCCCATTCCTTTTTCTGTTCGGGCGTCACTGGTTGTCCGCGTCTGGGTCGCCCTTTCGGGTCATAAGGCATGTGGAAGTCTGCCGCGATCTTTAACGCCGCTTCCCGCTTCCCGATTCGGAACAGGTTGGAAACGAAGTCAATGGTATCGCCGCTGGCATGGCATCCGAAGCAATAGTATCGCTCGTCCAGCTTCATGCTGGGGTGGGTATCGTCGTGAAACGGGCAACAGGCCATGCCGTGGGAATTGACCTCAATCCCATACATCTCTGCGACCTGCCGCGCCGTGACACCGTGCTTGACCGCCGTAAACACGTCGGGCAGGATGTGTTCCTGGTTGTTCTTATGATTCAAGAAGCTCATTCTCAGCCTCCTTTACGCTTTTTCCCTCATCCGCTGCATCTCCTTGCCGCCATGCACCTGGTTCAACTTTTCCTGGAGCCGCTTGCGGACGGACGGGCGTTTCCTGGGATCGACCCATGTGGCCCGCTGGGGTTTACGATTGTTGTTTACCCCGTCGATGTGGTTGTAGTTTTCCTCGCTGCCGACTTCGTGGCTGGCGTGACGGACGTACTCGCCGTTCTCATAGAATTTCTGCCAAAGCTCCTTCGGGGGCCGCTCATGCACCACCGACTGCTTCGGCAGCTCCGGATGTAGAAACAGCCGCATCTGCTCCGCGGCTGTTTCATCGAAATCATTTTTGATCTTATCCGACACCATTTCCCCCTTGGAACCGAGGATGACACATGGGATCTCCCGCCCGTGTTCCTCATGCTCCAACAGGAAGAAAAGGATGTTTTCATAGGTGATGCTGTCCACGACCCGCCACAGTCCCTTCTTACCGGGAATGGCGTAGTGCTCCGTTTCCAGCGTCAACAGGTTGCCGGAGGTTGGCGCACCAAAGAAGCCATCCAGCATTACGAAGCCGTCTCCATCGACAAAGCAGCAGATCGTGCCGGTCTCGCGCCGCAGCACGATAACGTCGCTGGTGTTGATCTGCCGAAAGCAGCCCCGCTTGCGCTGCAACGCCGATAGGCGTTCCCGCACCGCCCGCACATCCTCGTTGGGACGCAGCAGATCGTCGTAAGCCTTATCGTAGTCAGCTTCGTTGGGGAAATACCGCTTGGAGGCGAGGACGGCAAAGGGCTGGAAGATGTATTCGCGCAACACCTCGTCATCCTTCATTTGATAGAGCTGGCAGTGTTCCTGTAGCATCTGTCACCACCTCCCGTCTGCACGATGGTCCCTCACAGGCTCGGCTCGCTCTTACGCTTGGCGGGCTTCGACGGCTCCGGCCGGGGCTTTGATTCCTCTCGGGCAACCGACTTCTCCGCCGCGCGCTCCTGGGGCGGCCTCTCCAGCTCTTTCCTAAGGAGTGTGGTGTACAGATCGAGAATGGCAGGATGGCTCTCGACGGTATAGCTCCAATTCCGCAGGCTTCCGAAGCCGTCCCGGTCAATGGGGATACTCATGGCCTGCGCCCACGCCTTGTTGCTGCGGGAGAAACGCCCGTCGTGTTCCTTCATCGTGATGGTGTTGCCCAGCACCCAGGACAGGCGCTCCGGCCCGAACGCATCCAGCACCGTGAGGATGGCATTGTCGTTCAGATACTGGCCGTCGTAGTCCAAGCTGATGGCCTTCTCGATGGCCTGCTTGCACTTGACGTTCTCCTGATAAGAGGCGCGGTACTCGTCGCGCTCCCCGGCTTCGCGGGCATAGTCGGCGGTGCGCCGGTATACGGGCAGGTAGGTCTTTTCGCCTTCCGCGGGCACCTCATGCTGCTGCTCCTGTTGGGTGAAAAAGTCCGGCAGTTGGGTGAAGCCGAAGCTGTCCACGAACCAGGCCGTCTTGCCATGCTCGTCGCTTACGACAATGACATCGCTGACGGACAGCGAATGGCCCTTGAAGTCCTTCGGCCTCTCAACATTGAATTTGGTGTACAGACTGTCCAGTGTCATGCCCGGCTCCAGGGTGCCCTTGTACACAGCGTCGTAGCTTGCGATATTGGGCGTGACGCGCATCGCCCGCAGTTCCTTCATGTTCATAAACATCTGGTCCCTGCCGCCAGCATTCAGCTGATAGATTTCGTATTCACGCACGGTCTGTCTCTCCTTTTCCTGCATAGCGTTGTAGAATTGTTCCGGGGTCATGGGAGGTTCATCCGAGAGAAATCCCCAATCCTCGTCATAGAGATCGCGGGAGAACTCGCCCTCCATGAAAAGCGGCTCGGCGGTGAATACCGTACCGTAGCGGTTGACCATGACCTCCGGCTGTACTTTAAGCGGTATGCTGTCGTCGTCCCCATGCCGCAGATCGTAGCGATAGAGTCTGTCCGCGCCTTGCAGCGCATCCACCTTGTCGGCGGGAAGATCGGTGAATAGCGCTTCCTTTCCGAAGATCTCAAAGCGTTGCAGGGGCACGGCTTTCAACGGGGTGATGTTCAAAATCTCGTTGTCTGTGCCGGTGACAAACGTAAACTCAATCCCGCCCGCCTTGTACAGTTCCATGAGCTTGTCCCTGGCCTCCTTCGGGGACTCCGCCTCTATGCTGGCCTCACCCTGGCGGGATTCATAGATCAAAAAATCGTATCGGTTCATTTTCACTCCTGATAGTGACGAAGCCGGATGCTATCACACCCGGCTTCGTCTTGGTCGCTGCGTTATATGGCCATCTGATAGCGCCGGGATTTCGCGGCGATTGGCTCATCCTCGTCCTGTTCTGGTTCATCAGCTTCTACTGATTGTTCCTGCTGTTCCTCCACTATCCTCTGCTCTGCGTCAATCGCTTCTTCGTCGATCAGTGCCGCTTCCGAGCCGCGTTCATCCATATTCAGGAGGGCGTTCAGCTCGGACAGCCGCGCTTCCTTCTGGATCAGCTCATGTTCCTGCGGGAAGGGCTTGGCGACCTCCTCCTTCGCGGTCCCCAGCTGCTGCTCCAGCGTGGTCAGCTTGCGCTTCGATTCCTCCAGGCTGTCGGCAAAGCCCTCCAGCACATTGTTGATGCGGGTGATGTTGCCGAAGG
>CADASI010000030.1 GCA_902790525.1 uncultured Eubacteriales bacterium | reverse complement strand
TTAAGCCTCAGCACGCTGATAGTACTTGGCTGGAAACGGCCCGGTAGGGTAGGTCGTCGCCGGATTCAATGAGATCATCCGTTATGGATGGTCTCTTTTCTTTTGGTTTCTTCGCTTAGGACGGACACCGTCAGGTTTGCGGTCTGAGCTGCCAGAAGGCCACGGCGCTGGCGGCAGCGACGTTGAGGGAATCGACGCCATGGGCCATGGGGATTTTGACGGTATAGTCGCACCGGGCGATGGTATCGGCGGCGAGGCCGTCGCCCTCGGTACCCAGCACGACGGCGAGGCGGGGCTCCGCCATCAGCGTGGGATCGTCGACGGGGACGGAATCGTCGGTGAGCGCCATGGCCGCGGTCCTGAAGCCCAGTGCGGACAGTACGTCGTCCGGCCAGACGTCGAGGCGCGCCCAGGGCACCTGGAACACTGTGCCCATGCTCACCCGCACCGCGCGGCGGTTCAGCGGGTCGCAGCAGGCGGGGGTCAGCAGCACGGCGTCCATGCCCAGCGCGGCGGCGGAGCGGAATATCGCGCCGATGTTGGTGGTGTCCACGATGTTCTCCAGCACGGCCACACGACGGGCGTCGGCGCAGACGTCAGCCACGCGCCTTGGGGCGGGCCGCCGCATGGCGCACAGCACACCGCGGGTGAGCGGATAGCCGGTGAGCCGCGAGAGCAGTTCGTCGTCGGCGGTGTAGACGGGGACGTCCGGGCAGCGCGTGATCAGCGCGGCGGCTTTGCCGGCAATGTGCCGGCGCTCCGTCAGCATCGACACGGGCACGCACCCCGCATCCAGCGCGCAGCCTATGACCACCGGGCTCTCGGCGATGAACAGCGCCTCCTCCGGGCGCAGGCGGCACTTGAGCTGGTTTTCCGTCAGGCGGCAGTAGACGTCCAGCTCCGGAGCGTTGAAGTCGGTAATTTCGACGATGTTCGGCATAACTTTCCTCTATTGCGCGGTGGGCACGCGCAGCCTTTCGATATGGGATTTGAGCAGTTCGACGTACTGCCGGCCGATCTCCGCCAGTGGGCGGCCGTTGCGGGTCAGCACGCCGATCTGCACCGGCTCCGGGTGGTCGGCGAAGGGTATGGCCACCATCTCGGTGTTGCGGCGCTTGAAGTAGATGTCCTGATTGAAGTTGGGCAGATCGACGCCCACGGAGAAGGCGTCGCTGGAGCGGATCACGGACATCTTGGTGGCCCGGTCCGAGACGTGGATGTTCTTCATCATCGGGGCGAAGAACAGGCTCTCCTCGGAGTAGTAGTCCGGCGCCTGGTTCTGGTCGTAGGTGACGAAGGGGTAAGGGCGCAGGTCGTCAAGCGTCAGCGCCTCGCGGTCCGCCAGCGGGTGCCGACGCCGCATGAACACGTAGGTGCTGAGCCTTGAGAGCGCGTCGAAGGACAGGTCGTGGATGTACAGCGACTTGTTGATCAGCATGAGCTGTCGGTCCGTCATGGCCACCACGCCCAGGGCGCTTCGGCCGGTGGAGACGTCGTGCAGTATGTGCATCGTCTCCGTCTCGCGGATGGCCACGTCGTAGCCCGCGGGGTCCAACCGCTCCAGCAGCTCGTCGAAGGCGCGCACGGCGAAGGGCAGGTGCTGGCTGGATACGGAGAAGTAGGTGCGCAGGCTGCCCCGGTTGCGGTAGCGCAGGGAGAGGTAGTCGGCGCGCTCGATGATCTCCTTGCAGTACCTGAGGCAGTCCTCGCCGTCCGGCGTGATCTGCACGCCCCGGTTGGTGCGGCGGAATATGGCGATGCCCAGCTCGGCCTCCACGTCGCGTATAGCCGCGGACAGGGCGGACTGGGTCATGAACAGCGACTGGGCGGCCTTGGAGAAGGACTGGCTGTTGGCCACCTCCACCACGTACCTGAGGTTTTGTAGCGTCACGGGATCACCCCCGTTTCCATTGTACACGCTGATATCAAAAAAATCAATAGCAAGCGTGAAAAAAGGGGACAGCCGCCAGGGATTGAAACCCATAAAACGGCGTGGTATAATGATGCCATAAAACAGAAGCGAGGGATTGATATGAACAAAATCTATGACCAGGCGATGGACAGGTTCACGCACTATGCCGATGCGGACGATCTCAGGGAGGCCGTCAGGCTGTTTAAGGAGTCCGGCGAGGAGGCCGCGGAGAAGTACATCCGCAAGTGTGAGACGCTGATCGCGCACATGGTGGGCAACACCGTGACCTTCGGCAGCTTCGAGGGCAAGCCCATCCGCTGGCGGGTGCTGGACGCGCGCGGGCGCATGCGCATGCTGTTCGCGGAGGAGCCGGTGACCCGCAGGCCCTACCACGCCACGCCCACGGACACCTCCTGGCGGGAGTGCAGTCTGCGCCAGTGGTTGAACGGCCCGTTCCTGGAGGAAGCGTTCACCCCCGCGGAGCGCGCGATGATCACCGCCGTGCGGGTGGAGAATCCCCGGAACCCCATGTACTACACCAACGCCGGACTGAACACCATGGACCGGGCGTATGTGCTCAGCGTCCCCGAGGCGGAGAAGTACTTCCCCGACCAGAAGGACCGCGCCCTGGGCGACTGGTGGTGGCTGCGCACCCCCGGCAGCAACCTGTTCTCCGCCGTGGCGGTGTACGACGACGGGTCGCTGTATGAGTTCGGTATCCACGTGCATTACGAAAACGGCGGCGTCCGGCCGGTGGTGTGGGTGCTTTTGAAGTAAATATCCAAAGAAAAGCGCAGCCATTTTGCAATTTCAGTTAATTCCTGCCCTGGCGCTGTCAAATTAACAGTGGGTGTGGTATACTTATATTGGTATGCTGTGGCCCAGCATGTTTGCGATTGATGCGTCCGCGGGACGTCGCGGCGTGAATTATAGAGAGAAATTGTCAAAAAAGGAGGCTGCGCTTTGAGCAAAAAAAACAACAGGGAAGCAAGGCTGAAGATCATACCGCTGGGCGGTCTGGGAGAAATCGGCAAGAACATGACCGTGCTGGAGTACGGCTCGGACATCATCGTGATCGACGTGGGTTCGATCTTCCCCACGGAGGACCTGCCGGGCGTGGACCTGGTGATCCCGGACACCACTTATCTCCAGCAAAATTACGAAAAAATCAGAGGCTATTTCATCACCCACGGCCACGAGGACCACATCGGCGCGGTGCCCTACGTGCTGCGCAACGTACCCGCGCCGCTCTACGGCACCCGGCTGACGCTGGCGCTGTGCGAGCACAAGCTGAAGGAGCACCGCCTGACGGGCGTGGCCCCGCTGAACGTGGTGAAGGCGGGGGACGTGATCCGGGCCGGCTGCTTCTCGGTGGAGTTCATACACGTCAACCACTCCATCCCCGACGCCTGCGCGCTGGCGATCCGCACGCCCGTGGGCACCATCGTGCACACCGGCGACTTCAAGGTGGACTACACCCCGCTGGCGGACACGCCCATCGACCTGGGCCGCCTGGCGGCCATCGGCCAGGAGGGCGTGCTGGCGCTACTGTGCGATTCCACCAACGTGGAGCGGCAGGGCTACACCATGTCCGAGCAGAAGGTGGCCGACACCTTCAACCAGCAGATGGCCAAGGCCACGGGCCGGGTGATCATCGCCATGTTCGCCTCGAACGTCAACCGCATACAGGCGGTGGTGGACTCCTCGGTGCGCTACGGCAGGAAGGTCTGCCTGATCGGGCGGAGCATGGTGAACGTGACCCGCATCGCCTCGCAGCTCGGCTATCTCAAGATCCCCGAGGGCAAGCTGATCACCACCGACGACCTGGACCGCTACCCGGACGATCAGATCACCGTCATCACCACCGGCAGCCAGGGCGAGCCCATGAGCGGCCTCAGCCGCATGGCCTTCGCCGAGCACCGCAAGCTGGAGATCCGCGAAAGCGACATGGTGATCCTCTCCGCCAACCCCATCCCCGGCAACGAAAAGTCGGTGTCGCGCGTCATCAACCAGCTGATACGCATCGGCGCGAACGTGATCTACGAGGCGCTGGCGGAGGTGCACGTCTCCGGCCACGCGCGGCAGGAGGAATTAAAGCTGATCCACTCGCTGGTGAAGCCGAAGTACTTCATCCCCGTGCACGGCGAGTACCGGCACCTGCACCATCACGCCAACCTGGCCCGCGCGCTGGGCATGCCCGACGACGACATCATCATGGTGGAGATCGGCGACGTGATCGAGCTGGGCCCGCACGCCATCGACGTCACCGGCGTGGCGCCCAGCGGCAACGTGTTGATCGACGGCCTGGGCATCGGCGACGTGGGCGCGGTGGTCCTAAGGGACCGCAAGCACCTGGCCGAGGACGGCCTGCTGATCGTCGTGATGGGCCTGGACCACGACCTGGGCACGGTGGTGTCCGGGCCGGACATCATCAGCCGCGGCTTCGTGTACGTGCGGGAGTCCGACGCGCTGGTGGAGGGCGCCCGCGAGGCCGCCCTGCGCGCCATCGAGGCCTTCGGGCCCGTCGATTCCACCGACTGGAACCGGCTCAAGAACGACGTGCGCGAGTCCGTGCAGCGCTACATCTTCGACGCCATCAAGCGCAACCCGATGATCCTGCCGATCATCGTGGAGATTTGACGGAGGTCCACCATGAATCCCTATGATCAGGCCCACGCCCTGGCCCGCGCCCTCAAAGAGAGCGAGGAGTACCGGGAGTACATGCGTCTCAAGGAGACCGCCTACGACGACGGCACCAACAAGGCGCTGCTGGATGAATATAAAAAATTGCAGTTCCGCATGCAGGCCAAATTGGCGGCGGGGGAGAGCATGCCCCAGGACGACATGCAGCGGCTGACGCAGATCGGGGCGCTGTTGCAGTTCAACCCCGACGTCAGCGCCTACCTGATGGCGGAGTTCCGCTTCCAGCGCATGCTGTCGGACATCTTCAAGATCCTGGCGGATGTGGCCGGGGTGGATCTGGATATGCTGGCGCAGGCATAGAGTGTGTTTCTAAATGCGAGGAGATGCAGTTTCGTGTGGATTTGGCTGCATTTCAAGGCGATTTTCCGCAGGCTTAGTGGTGCTAAGTCAAGGGAAAGCAACGCGGAAATGCAGTCAAAGACACCGAAAATGCGCTTCGGGCATTTTAGAAACACACTCTAATGCCGCTCAAAACCAAGGAGGTCAATCATGGCTAAACGTGTGAAGCGCAAGCGTCAGGGCGAGCCGCGGCCGAAGCCGTCCTTCACCTCGGAGCGGTACAGCATCGAGGCGCTGCACGAGGACCGCGCCTACGGCATGTACTGGTACGCCTGGCTGTGGAAGCTGGGCAGGCCGGTGCTGATCTTCATGTGCAGCGTGCTGTTGGTGATCGGCATGGTGTCCGTCGGCTACGGAAAGGTGTACGACGCCTTCCTGGCCCCGGTCAGCGACAGCGCCGAGGTGGTCAACTTCCGCATCGAACAGGGAGATTCCGTCACCGCCGTGGCCCGCAAGCTGGAGGACGCGAACCTGCTGCGCAACCGCAGCGTGTTCCGCTATCTGGTGCAGTTTCGGGGGCTGACCAACGACATCAGCTACGGCAACTTCCGGCTGTCGCCCAACATGAACGTCAATCAGATCATCGAGCAGCTCACCAACGGCAGCCAGACCAACGAGCGGGTGATCACCATCGTGCCCGGCTGGACCTGCGAGGACATTGCAAAGTATCTGGTCAGCATCGAGGCGCTGGAGAACGCCGACGAGTTCCTTAGGCTGTGCAACAACGTGGATTTGTTCGTGGGCAATTCCTACGCGCTGCGCGACGCCCAGAGCCACTCGACACTGAGCGGCAGGAAGTACGCGCTGGAGGGATATCTCGCCCCGGACACCTACCGGGTGTTCGTGTCCGCGTCGGCGGAGAGCATCATCCGCACCATGCTCAACCAGGACAACACCGTCATCGACGACGTGTACTACGCCGACCACACCGAGTACTACACCGACGACGAGGGCAATTACCACGAGGTGGAGAAGTACGAGACGACCCTGAGCATGGATCAGATCGTCACGCTGGCCTCCATGATCGAGAAGGAAGCCGCCCGCAAGGAGGACTACGGCCGCGTGGCCGCGGTGTTCTACAACCGCATGAAGCTGGGCATGAAGCTGGAGAGCGACCCCACCGCCACCTATGTCAGCGGTGTGAAGAAGCTGGCCCTCACCGAGGCGGAGATGAACGATCCCAGCCCCTACAACACCTACTACGTGCCCGGGCTGCCGGTGGGGCCCATCTGCAACCCGTCCGTGGCGGCGCTGCAGGCGGCCATGGCGCCGGACATGGAGTACATCAACGAAAACTACCTCTACTTCTGCGCCACCGAGCCCACCTCCGGCGTGCTGGCCTTCTCCAAGACCCGCGACGAGCACGAGGCCAACGTGGCCAAATACCGCCCGCTGTGGGAGGAGTACGACCGGCAGAGGGCGGAGGAGTTGAGTGCGGAGACGTAGTCACTCATTCGACAAAAACCGAATAGAATGTAGGGCAGACTTCCAAAAAGGAGGGTGCCCTATGTTTTTGTCCGAATTACTGCTGTGGCTCATGCAGGGCGGCTGGCTGATGCTTCTGCACCTGCGGGCCGGGTCGTCCTTTCCCAAGCCGCTGGACAAGGCCGAGGAGCAGCGGCTGATTCAGGCGATGTTCGCCGGGGACCGGTCCGCGGCGGACGCGCTGATCGAGCACAACCTGCGGCTGGCGGCGCACATCGCCAAGAAGTACGCCCGGGACGGCGTGGAGCAGGACGACCTGGTGTCCATCGGCACGCTGGGGCTCATCAAGGCGGTGCAGACCTTCCGGCCCGAGGCGGGCCGGCTGACCGCCTACGCCTCCCGGTGCATCGAGAACGAGATACTGATGTACTTCCGCGCCAACCGCAAGCACCGCAACACGCTTCTGATGGGGGACAGCCTCGGCACGGACAAGGACGGCAACGAGATCGAGCTGAGCGAGCTGCTGGGCACCGACCCCAATTTGGTGTCCGACGCCGCGGAGACCGCCATCGAATCCGTGCGGGCCGTGCGCCTGATGGGCCGGGTGCTCACCCCGCGGGAGCGCGCGGTGGTGATCATGCGCTACGGCCTGCTGGACGGCGAGCCCCGGCCCCAGCACGAGGTCGCCGGGCGCATGGGCATCTCCCGCAGCTACGTCTCCCGCATCGAGAAAAAGGCGCTCCAGAAGCTCCGCGAGGCGATGGAGCGGGGGCCGGGATTGTGATAAATGGGTAAAATTTGCATAATTCCTGAATATATGTTATAATATAATAGTGCAATATGGATCAGGAGGCGGGGCATGAACGACTGCGATACCACGATCAGCGCGCTGAAGGAACAGGTGCACCGGCTCTGCCTGCGCAAGGGCTGGGGCGTGGAGGGCGTGCAGGACCCGCAGCATGTGGCCATGGCCATGACGGTGGAGATGAGCGAGCTGCTGGAGCACTTCCAGTGGCTGAACCGCGAGGACGTCGAGGCGCTGATGGCGGGCCGGGACCCTGAGCGGGTGGCGATGATCGCGGAGGAATTTGCCGACGTGATGATGTACGGCCTGCAGCTGACCCGCACGCTGGGCATCGACATCACCGAGCAGGTGATGCGCAAGATCGACATCGTGGACCGTCGCCCCCCCAAGCCCTACAACCCCAGGCGCTGACCTTTGGAGGCATACCCATGGACAACGATTTCATACTTGTGCTGGATTTAGGCGGCCCCGAGGCCATCGAAATGGCCCGGAAGCTGCGCAATCAGAGGATCTATACCGAGATCATGTCCCGAACGGCGAACATCGAGCTGTTCCGGCGCAAGTCGCCCCGGGGCATACTGGTGGTCGGGGGCGAGGGCGCGGAGCATCGCTTCCCCGGGGGCGTGCTGGCGCTGGGCGTGCCGGTGCTGGCCCTGGGCAGCGCCGCCCGGATGATGCTGGAGGCGTGCGGGGCGCAGTCCGAGGGCGTGCTGCTCAAGGACCAGGCCACGCAGATCACCTTCCAGAGCTGCCCGCTGTTCGATACCCTCACGGAGTCGGACCGCTACCTGGCCCGGGTGGACGGCTTCGCGCTGCCCGCGGGGTTTGAGTCCATCGCCACCACGCTGGAGGGCTATTCCCCGGCGTTTGCCAACCTGGAGCGCAACCTGTACGGGCTCCAGTTCTACGCCGAGTCCAACGACCCCGACGGCGGCGTGATACTGTCCAACTTCGCCGAAAAGATCTGCGGCTGCACGCCCATCTGGACGCTGCAGGGCTACATCGAGGAGGAGACCCGCTTCATCCGGGAGCGCATCGGCGACGGCCGCGCGCTGATGGCGATCTCCGGCGGCGTGGATTCCGCCACCTGCGCCATGCTGATGCGCAAGGCCATCGGCAGCCGGCTGGAGTGCGTGTTCATCGACAACGGCCTGCTGCGCGAGGGCGAGGCGGAGCTGGTGCTGAACACCTATGAGTACGACCTCGGGCTGCCGCTGATACACATCGACGCCCGGGAGCGCTTCCTCAAGCGGCTCATAGGCGTCACCGACCCGGTGGAGAAGCACCGGGTGGTGTACGACGAGTACATGACCATCATGCGGCAGGTCAGCGCCCAGCACCCCGAGGCGGACTTCCTCGTGCAGGGCACGATCTACTCCGACCTGTTGGTGGGCGGGTCGTCCGACGAGGTCTACGCCCGGCGCTTCGACGCGGGCAAGAGCCTTGAGCCCATCCGCATGCTGTTCAAGGACGAGGTGCGCCGCCTGGCCGAGGCGCTGGGATTGCCCCCGGCGCTGGTCAACCGCCAACCCTTCCCCGCGCCGGGCCTGGCCATACGCTGCCTGGGCGAGGTCACCGAGGAGCGGCTCAAGCTGCTGCGGCTGGCCGACGCCATCCTCCGGGAGGAGGTGCAGGCCGCCGGGCAGGACAAGCGGCTGACCCAGTACTTCGCGCTGCTGGGCAACGCCCGCACGCTGGGCCGCCGGGACAGCGCCTATGTGTACGAATACGTCTGCATGATCCGCGCCGTGTCCGAGCAGGGCATCACCGCCTATTCGGTGGGCAGGCTGCCCTACGACCTGCTTGACCGCGTGGCCGGGCGGATCGTCGCGGAGGTGCCCGGCATCAACCGCGTGACCTACGACGTCACCGCCGGGTACAATACCGCCGTCGAATGGGAATAAGGGGAGACTTTTCCGCCACGAAAGAGGTGAGCCGCCATGATGCTGAGAAACCCCAAGGCCCCGGTGGACGGGCAGCCGGTCGAGAACTGCTTCGTGTGCATCGACGAACCCACGGGCAGGACCATCGCCTCCTGCACCATTTACAGGGACGAGAACCCTGCGCTGTTCCCGGCGCGGCCCGTACAGGTGCGCATGCAGCTGGACGGCGACCCGCTGCCGGACGAACTGCTGGGGGCCTCCATCGCCCGGGCGCGGGCCATCTGCGCGCAGTCCGGCAAGTTCGCGCGGCTCTACACCCGCTGTGAGCCCGACGACACCGCCCTGCTGGAGGCGCTGGCCCCCATGGGCTTCAAGGACAACGACGGCCTCGTGCGCATGCAGATCAAGCTGCCCTGCGACGCGGACTACCGCCTGCCCACGGGCTGCGTGGTGGTGAAGGACGACCTGAGCGACCCCATGGAGCAGAAGTTCTTCCTGGAGCGCTACAACGAGCTGTACAACACCGACCACGACTTTGAGTGGCTGCGCTCCTTCATCGACCGGCAGGGCTTCAAGCGCATACTCACCGTGTCGCCCACCGGCATGGCCGGGGAGATACTGATCTGGCGCGAGGAGTACGCCGGGGTGATCGGCTACATACAGACCGCCAAGCGCTGGCGCCGGATGGGCGTGGGCAGCTGCATGCTGGGCCTGGCCTGCGAGGAGTTTGAAAAGGAGCGGCTGTTCATGGTCGAGGCCAACGTGCGCGCCCGCATCCCCCACGTGCTGCGCATGATGGAGAAGATGGGCTTTAAGCAGACCGAGCTGCTGATGCGCTATCCGGGGCTGGATATCAATCCGTGAGGACACAAAAAACGGACCGTCGAACGACGGTCCGCTTTTTTACGGCCTCATTCCACCTCTGCGATCAGCTCGCGGCAGTGAGTCTCGTTCATCTTCACGCACATGGCGTAGAACTTGTCAAGCGGCACGTTGTGAAGCTGCTGCTTTTGGCCGCGCACGGTGATGGACACGGTGCCCTCCTCGCGCTCCTTGTCGCCGACCACCACGATGTAGGGATCCTTCATGTTCTTGAAGTTCTTGATCTTGGTGTTCATGTTGATGTCGGCGTAGTCCGCGACGGTGCGGATGCCCAGGTCCATCAGGTGATCCTCGATCTGGCGGGCGTAGTCGTTGTGCTCCACGCGGATGGGCACGATGGCGACCTGCTCCGGGGCCATCCAGAAGGGGAAGTTGCCCTTGAAGTGCTCGATGATGATGCCGATGAAGCGCTCCAGCGAGCCGTACAGCGCGCGGTGGATGACGATGGGCATCTCCTGGCCGCCCTCGGGGGTGATGTAGGTCAGCCCGAAGTTGTGCGGCAGCTGGAAGTCGAGCTGGATGGTGCCGCACTGCCACTCGCGGCCCAGGGCGTCCTTGATCTGCAGGTCGATCTTGGGGCCGTAGAACGCGCCGTCGCCCTCGTTGATCTCGTAGCCGCCCTCGCCGTACTTCTTGTCGAGGATCTTCTTGAGGGCCGCCTCGGCGCGGTTCCAGCTCTCGATGTCGCCCATGAAGTCCTCGGGGCGGGTGGAGAACTCCGCCCGGTAGGTGACGCCGAAGGTGGAGTAGATCTCGTCCGCGATGGCGATGATGTCGGCGATCTCGTCCTCGATCTGGCTCTCCATCACGAAGGTGTGGTCGTCGTCCTGACGGAACTCCTGCACGCGGAACAGGCCGTTCATCTGGCCGGACTTCTCCTTGCGGTGCAGCACGTCGTACTCGCTGTAGCGGATGGGCAGCTCCTTGTAGGAGTGCAGCGTGCGCTTGTAGGTCATCATGGCGTTGGGGCAGTTCATGGGCTTGGCGCCCATGGTGTCGTCCGCGTCGCGGTTGAACAGCGGGCTGCCCTCCGGCAGGGTCACCGTGGCGGTCTCGTCCAGACCGGCCATCGGGTTTTCCAGCACGCCGGGGATCTCGGCGTCGGCCTTCAAAAAGCCCTCCACGCCGGGCACCATGAACATGTTGTTCTGGTAGTGGGCCCAGTGGCCGGAGATGAGCCACAGCTTCTTCTTGTTGATCAGCGGCGCGCTTATCTCGGTGTAGCCGTGCCTGGCCTGGATCTGGCGGGAATAGGCCAAGAGCGCCTGGTACATCTTCCAGCCGCGGGGCAGCCAGTAGGCCATGCCGGGGGCGGTCTCGTCGAACATGAACAGGTCAAGCTGGGTGCCGATCTTCTTGTGGTCGCGCTCCTGGGCCTCCTTGATCCACTGGAGGTGGTCCTTCAGGCCCTGCTTGTCCTGGAAGGCGTACACGTACACGCGCTGCAGCTGCTCGCGGTGCTCGTCGCCGCGCCAGTAGGCGCCCGCCACGGAGCGGATCTGGAACGCCGCGCCCATCAGCTCCTGGGAGTTTGAGACGTGCGGGCCCCGGCACAGGTCGATGAAGTCGTCGCCGGTGCGGTAGCAGGTGATGGTCTCGCCCTCGGGCAGGTCGTTGATCAGCTCGGTCTTGAACTTCTGGCCCTTGAACTGTTCAAGCGCCGCCTCGCGGGTGAGCTCCTGGCAGGTCCAGTCCTCGCGGCGCTTGATGATCTCGTGCATCTTATCCTCGATGACCTTGAAGTCGTCCGTGCCGATGGTGACGGGAATCTCAAAATCGTAGTAGAAGCCGTCGGCGATCTGCGGGCCGATGGCGTACTGCACCTTGTCCGCGCCGTAGATCTCGATCACGGCCTTGGCCAGTATGTGAGCCAGCGAATGGCGATAGACCTCAGCGTAGAATTCCTTGTACTGTTCCTTGTCCATAATAAATCCTTCCTATCTCTTGAGGCGCAAAATGTTTTAGATTATTATACCGCAGAAGCCTCCGGTTGTAAAGCCGTCGGCGGGGAAATGACAGTATTAAGATTTGCAAAAGTGCTTGACAGCGCCGTTTTCGTGCGCTAAACTGATACACAGCGAAAAGACAAATGCGATGAAGGCACTATGCGGCTGGATGATCATCTCCAGAGAGTCGGCGGAAGGTGTGAGCCGACGTTGAAGCCGGCGCGCAGTCTCCCGCCTGAGCAGACTCCCTGAGGCGGCGCGTCCGCAGGTAGGGGAGTACGGCGGCCCCGTTACCATGGCTATGCGCTTGACAGAGCGCAGACGAGTGGCCGCGCGCGCGGCAATCCGGGTGGTACCGCGATTTATGATGTAAGTCGTCCCAGAGGCAGTGATGCTTCTGGGATTTGTTTTGGCTCACGCGCACGGGCGATGAGGGCATCGCCCCTACACCGCGGTCCAACCGTAGGGGCGATCCCTCGGATCGCCCGGATAATAAAACCCATCACTAAATGATACAGGAGTGACACCATGAGAACCATCAAGCTGATTGACATGACGCTTCGGGAATCCGCCTCCACCCGCGAAAACGCGCTGACCTTCAAGCAGAAGCTGGAGATGGCCCGGCTGCTGGACCGGTTGAAGGTGGATGTGATCGAGCTGCCGCCGATCTCGGCGGGCAAAGCCGATCAGTTGTGCAACAAGACCATCGCCCAGACCGTGTCCGCCGCCGTGTCCGCCACGGTGGACGTCAACGACGACAACGTCGGGGAGATCTGGGACAGCATCCGCGCCGCGCGGCATCCCATGCTGAACGTGGCGGTGCCGGTGTCCCCGGTGCAGATGGAGTACGCCGCCCACAAGAAGGCCCCCGCCATGTTACAGGCCATCGCCGAGCAGGTGAAGCGGTGCCGCTACTTCTGCGAGGACGTGGCCTTCACCGCCGTGGACGCCACCCGCGCCGAGCGGGAGTTCCTGCATCAGGCCGTGGCCGCCGCCATCGAAGCCGGGGCGGTCAGCGTGACGCTGTGCGACACCGCCGGGGTGCTGCTGCCGGACGAGTTCGGCGCGTTCGTCAGTGACGTGCTGGCCAATGTGGCCGGGATGGACGGCGTCGGGCTGTACGCCCAGGCCTCCGACGCCATGGACATGGCAGCCGCCTGCGCCGCCGCCGCCATCGGGGCGGGGGCCTCGGGCGTCAAGTGCACCGCGACCCCGTGCGGCTTCCCGACGCTCGATCAGATGAACCGCTTCGCCCGCGTCAAGGGCGCGGCGATGGACTTCGCCGTCAACCTGCGCGCCACGGAGCTTAATCGCGCCGTCAGCCAGCTGAGCTGGCTCATGGAGCCGCACAAGAGCGACCTGACCCCCTTCGACAAGGGCATCAGCCGCGACATGGCCAACGTGTGCCTGGACGACAACGACGACATCGGCGAGATGGTCAAGGTGGTGCGCCAGCTGGGCTACGACCTCTCCGAGGAGGACAACGCCAAGGTGTTCGAGGCGTTCAAGCGCGTGGCGGCCAAGAAGCACTTCGTGGGCACCCGGGAGCTGGACGCCATCGTGGCCAGCACGGCCCTGCAGGTGCCGTCCACCTACCGGCTGGAGAGTTACGTGATCAACAGCGGCAACGTCATCACCGCCACGGCCAACCTGACGCTTGAGAAGGACGGGCAGAAGCTCCGGAGCGTCGCCATCGGCGACGGCCCCGTGGACGCCGCCTTCCTCGCCATTGAGCAGATCATCGGCCACCACTACGAGCTGGACGACTTCCAGATCCAGACCGTCACCGAGGGCCGCGAGGCCATGGGCAGCGCGCTGGTCAAGCTGAGAAGCGGCGGCAGGCTGTACTCCGGCAGCGGCATCTCCACCGACATCATATCGGCCTCCATCCGCGCCTACATCAGCGCGCTGAACAAGATCGTCTACGAGGAGGAGTAATCAAAGTGAAGCTCTCTTTCTCCATCCAAAACTGGAACAACTATAACTGGAGCGAATTCTGCGCCGTGGCGAAGGACGTGCGGCTGCAGGGTGTGGAGCTCTACGACATCAACGGCCCCGTGTTCCGGGGCAAGTCCAGCCCCGCCAACCCGGAGCTGGCCGCCGTGACCCGCCGGGGGCTTTTGAACCAGGGCCTGACCGTGCCCTGCGTGGACACCGTGGCGGACTTCACCGGCCCGGAGTTTCCGCGGGAGCTCGACGAGTGCCTGGAGCTGGCGGTGAACCTGGGCATCGACTACATCGGCATCCACACCGACAACGACAACCAGAGCGCCTGCGCCGAGCGGCTTTCACAGGTGCTGGAGCAGGTGGGGGAAAAGCCGGTTTCGCTTCTGATCGAGACCACCGGCGCCTACGCCGATTCCCGGCGGCTTCGCGATCTGCTCAACCACTTCGCCGACGACCGCCTGGGCGCGACCTGGAACATGCACTCCACCTTCGTGTGCAGCGACGAGGACGCCGAGGCCACCATCACCAACCTGGGCGAGTACGTGCGCCACGTGCACATCCACGACTTCCGCAGGGAGCAGGGCGTGAACGTGCCGGAGTTGATCGGCGAGGGCGCGCTGCCCATTCAGGACATGATGAACGCGCTGCGGTCCGTAAACTACGACGGCTTCATCTCCCTTCAGTGGAACCCCGCGTGGCTGGACCAGCTTGACGACATCGAGATCATACTGACCCACTTCGCCTCCTGCATGGGCCGCTTTGAGAGTACCCGCCGGGCGCAAAAGCACCTGTACTGGAACAAGACCCACACCGGCAAGTACGTGTGGAAGCAGCAGGCGCTGATCGACAAGACCTTCCCCCAGGTGCTGGACACCATGGTGGAGGAGTTCCCGGACCAGCTCGCCATACGCTTTACCACGCTGGACTACACCCGCACCTACAGCCAGTTCCGGGACGACGTGGACGAGTTCGCCCGGGCGCTGGTGGCGCTGGGCGTGCGCCCCGGCAAGAAGGTGACCATCTGGGCCACCAACGTGCCGGCGTGGTTCATTACCTTCTGGGCGACGACCAAGATCGGCGCGATACTGGTGACCATGAACACTGCCTACAAGATTCACGAGGCGGAATACCTGCTGAGGCAGTCGGACACCCACACGCTGGTGATGATCGACGGCTACCGGGATTCCAACTACAAGCAGATCGTCAACGAGCTGTGCCCCGAGCTGAAGGACGTCAGGCAGGGCCGGCAGCTCCACGCCAAGCGCCTGCCGTTTTTGCGCAACGTGATCACCGCGGGCTTCCGCATGCCCGGCGCGCTGACCTGGGAGGACGCGCTGGAGTACGCCCCGCGCACGCCCATCGAGGAGATCCGCCGCATGGCCGCCGCCGTGGACGTCAACGACGTGTGCAACATGCAGTACACCTCCGGCACCACGGGCTTCCCCAAGGGCGTGATGCTCACCCACTACAACGTGGTCAACGACGGCAAGATGATCGGCGACGGCATGGACCTGTCCACCGCCGACCGCATGATGATCCAGGTGCCCATGTTCCACTGCTTCGGCATGGTGCTGGCCATGACCGCCACCATGACCCACGGCGGCACCATACTGCCGCTGCCGTACTTCTCGCCCAAGTCGTCGCTGGCCTGCATCCACAACGAGCACATCACCGCCTTCCACGGCGTGCCGACGATGTTCATCGCCATGCTGAGCCATCCGGATTTTGAAAAGACCGACTTCTCCCACATGCGCACTGGCATCATGGCCGGAAGCCCGTGCCCCATCGCCGTGATGCGCGAGGTGGTGGAGAAGATGCACATGCCGGAGATCGTGATCGTCTACGGCCAGACCGAGGCGTCCCCCGGCTGCACCATGAGCCGCACCACCGATTCGCTGGAGGTGCGCGTGACCACCGTGGGCAGCGCCTTCCCGGAGATCGAGTGCAAGATCGTGGACCCGGAGACGGGGGAGGACTGCCCGGACGAGGTGATCGGCGAGTTCGTCGCCCGGGGCTACAACATCATGAAGGGCTACTACAAGATGCCCAAGGCCACCGCCGCCGCCATCGACAAGGACGGCTGGCTGCACACCGGCGATTTGGCCTGCCGCACCCCCGAGGGCAACTACCGCATCACCGGCCGCCTGAAGGACATGATCATCCGCGGCGGCGAGAACATCTATCCCAAGGAGATCGAGGAATTCATCTACACCCACCCCAAGGTCTCGGACGTGCAGGTCATCGGCGTGCCCGACCAGGCCATGGGCGAGGAGATCATGGCCTGCATCATCTTAAAGGAGGGCGAGACCATGACCGTCGAGGAGATGAAGGCCTACGTGCGCGACCACATGGCCAAGCACAAGGTGCCCAAGTACATCGACTTCGTCACCGGCTTCCCGATGAACGACGCCGGGAAGATCCAGAAGTACAAGATGCGCGAGCAGGCCATCGAGAAGCTGGGCCTCCAGAAGGCCGCCAGCATCGAGACGGCATGATCGACGGGCACATACACATCGAGCGGGGACCGTACACGCTGGAATGGATCGGGCGGTTTACAGACCGGGCGGTCGAGTGGGGGATCGACGAGATCTGGCTGTTGGAGCACTGCTACCGGTTTGAGGAGTTCGTCCCCATGTACGATACCGTGTGCGCCCGCAGCGCCTACGTCGACGCATGGTTTCACAGGCAGGCCGGTGTAAAGCGGCTCGGGGACTACCTTGCGCTCATCGAACGGGTCAGGGCGGCGCAGTTTCCCGTCAGGATCAGGTTCGGCCTCGAAATCTGCTATTTTCAGACGTTTGAGGACTTCATCGCCGCGCATGCGCGGGACAGGGGTTTCGACTTTTTGCTGGGCAGCGTCCACTTCGTGGACGACTTTGCCTTTGACCACAGGCCGGAGCACTGGGAGGGCGTCGACGTGGACCGGCTCTTCCGCCGCTACTACGAGGATTCCGTGGCGCTGGCGAACAGCGGGCTGTTTGACGGCATCGGCCACCCGGACGCCATCGGACTGTTCGGCCATGTGCCGTCCTATCCGCTGGCGGAGCACTACGAGCGCCTGGCGGAGGCCCTCGCCCGGGGCAATATGTACGCGGACCAGAACAGCGGCGCGGCCCGGCGCTGCCCGGATACCGCCGCCCTCGGCATGAACGACGCGCTGCTCAAAACCCTCGTCAGATATCATGTGCGGATCGTGACCTCGTCCGACGCCCACCGTCCCGAGGACGTCGGGGATAATATCGGGGCGCTCGAGGCGCGCGTTATCGAATGCCAGAAATCGACAAAGGAGGTTTCTCCATGACCGAGAAGAAGAATCCCGTCTACGTCACCGTGGACGGCAACGAGGCGGCGGCCTACGTGGCCTACGCCTTCACCGAGATCGCCGCCATCTATCCCATCACGCCGTCCTCGCCGATGGCGGGCAAGACCGACGTGTGGTCGGCCAAGGGCAAGAAGAACCTGTTCGGCCAGACGGTGCAGCTCATCGAGATGCAGTCCGAGGCCGGCGCGGCGGCGGCGGTGCACGGCGCGCTGCAGACCGGCGCGCTGGCGACGAGCTTCACCTCGTCGCAGGGGCTGATGCTGATGATCCCGGTGCTGCACCGCATCGCGGGCGAGCGCCTGCCCGGCGTGCTGCACGTGGCGTCCCGCACCGTGGGCACCCACGCCATGTCCATATTCGGCGACCACTCGGACGTCATGAGCTGCCGCAACACCGGCTTTGCCATGCTGTCCACCGGCAGCGTGCAGGAGGTCATGGACCTTGCGGGCGTTGCGCACCTGGCGGCTATCAAGGGAAGGGTGCCCTTCATGGACTTCTTCGACGGCTTCCGGACCTCCCACGAGATCGACAAGGTCGAGCAGATGGACTATGAGACCCTGCGCGGCCTGATCGACTATGACGCGCTGGACGCCTTCCGCGCCCGGGCGCTGAACCCCGAGCACCCGATGATCCGCGCCACGGTGCAGAACCCGGACATCTACTTCCAGGTGCGCGAAGCCAGCAACGCCGATTACGCCGCCCTGCCCGACATCGTGGAGGACTACATGGCGAAGATCAACGCCGTGACTGGCCGGGAGTACCACTGCTTCAACTACTTCGGCGCGCCCGACGCCGACCGCGTGGTGGTGGCCATGGGCTCCGTCAGCGGCTGCGTGGAGGAGACCGTGGACGCCCTGAACGCCCGGGGCGAGAAGGTGGGCTTCATACAGGTGCACCTGTTCCGGCCCTTCGACGTGAAGCGCTTCGTCGACGCGCTGCCGGGGACCGCAAAGGCCGTGGCGGTGCTGGACCGCACCAAGGAAATGGGCGCGGCGGGCGAGCCGCTGTACCAGGACGTGTGCACCGCGCTTCGGGGCCGGAGCGACCTGGTGGTCGTGGGCGGCCGCTACGGCCTGTCCTCGAAGGACACCACCCCCGCCCAGATCGCGGCGGCCTTTGAGAACCTGCGCGCCGCAAACCCGGTGAACAGCTTCACCATCGGCATCGTGGACGACGTGACCCACCTGTCCCTTGACGAGGCCGGGGCGCTGTACCCCGAGGGCGACGGCGTGGTGAGCTGCAAGTTCTGGGGCCTGGGCTCCGACGGCACCGTGGGCGCCAACAAGAACACCGTGGAGATCATCAACAGCCACACCCCCAAGTTCGCCC
This sequence comes from uncultured Eubacteriales bacterium, assembly GCA_902790525.1. Lineage (GTDB taxonomy): Bacteria > Bacillota > Clostridia > Christensenellales > Aristaeellaceae > UBA2862. The sequence goes on along the minus strand of CADASI010000030.1, from coordinate 2,225 downwards.
AGGCGTACTTCGAGTACGACGCCAAGAAGAGCTATGGCGTCACCAAGAGCCACCTGCGCTTCGGGGATAAGCCCATCCGCGCCTCCTACTACGTGAAGTCCGCCGACTTCGTGGCCTGCCACAACCAGACCTACATCGACAAGTACGACATCGCCCAGGAGGTCAAGCCCGGCGGCACGCTGCTTCTGAACTGCGCCTGGACGCCGGAGGAATTGGACAGGCACCTGCCCGCCTCGGTGAAGCGGGAGATCGCCAATAAAAAGATACGCTTCTACACCATCGACGCCGTGAAGATCGCCGAGAAGCTGGGCCTGGGCAGCCACTTCAACATGGTGCTGCAGGCCGCCTTCTTTAACCTCGTGCCCATCATCCCCGTGGAGGAGGCCGTGGGCTACATGAAGGCCGCCGCCACAAAGACCTACTTTGCCAAGGGCGAGGACGTGGTGAACAAGAACCTCGCCGCCATCGACGCCGGCGCGGAGGGTCTGGTGAAGATAGACGTGCCCGAAGCGTGGAAGGACGCCGTGGACGCCCCCGCCCCCGCGCGGGACGTGCCCGAGGTGGTCACGAAGCTATTGGACCCCATCAACGCCCAGAAGGGCGACGACCTGCCGGTGAGCGCCTTTGCGGGCTACGAGGACGGCGTGATGGACATGGGCCTGACCGCCTACGAGAAGCGCGGCATCGCCACCCGCGCGCCGGTGTGGGACGCCGAGAAGTGCATACAGTGCAACAAGTGCAGCTATGTGTGTCCCCACGCGGTGATCCGGCCCTATCTGGTCAGCGAAGAAGAGAAGGCCGATGCGCCGGCTTCGATGAAGATCGTCCCGGCGAAGGGGAAGCAGGCCGCGGGCCTCATGTTCACCATGCAGGTGAGCGCGCTGGACTGCACCGGCTGTGGGAGCTGCGCCAACGTGTGTCCCGCCGGGGCGCTCAACATGACGCCCATCGCCAAAGTGCCCGACACCGCCGACGCCTGGGCCTACGGGCTGGGGCTGTCCGACAAGGGCGACGTGTTCGACCCGTACACCGTCAAGGGCAGCCAGTTCCGCCGCCCGCTGCTGGAGTTCTCCGCCGCCTGCGCGGGCTGCGGCGAGACGCCCTACGCCAAGCTGCTGACCCAGCTCTACGGCGACAGGGTCTACTGGGCCAACGCCACCGGCTGCTCCCAGGCGTGGGGCTCCGCCATGCCCGGCATCCCCTACGCCGTGAACCCCTGCGGGCGCGGCCCGGCCTGGTCCAACTCGCTGTTTGAGAACAACGCCGAGTTCAGCCTGGGCATGCTGCTGTCCGTGCGCCAGCAGCGCGAGGCCCAGCGCATGCGGCTGGAGGCGTACCGCGAGACCTGCGGGGCGGAAGTGAAGGCCGCCGTCGACCGGTGGTTTGAGACCTACGACGACATCGACCAAAGCGCCCCCGCCAGCCGCGCACTGATCGACGTGTTGAAGGCACAGCGCGACGACGCGGCGAAAACCATACTGCGCTACGCGGACCAGCTCGCCAAGAAGACCTTCTGGATGTTCGGCGGCGACGGCTGGGCCTACGACATCGGCTTCGGCGGGCTCGACCACGTGATCGCCAGCGGCGAGAACGTGAACATACTGATCGTGGACACCGAGGTGTACTCCAATACCGGCGGACAGTCCTCCAAGGCCACGCCCGTGGGCGCGGTGGCGCAGTTCACCGCCTCCGGCAAGAAGCGGCCCAAGAAGGACCTGGGCGGCATGCTGATGACCTACGGCAACGTGTACGTGGCGCAGGTGGCCATGGGCGCGGACAACGCCCAGCTGGTGAAGGCCATGCGCGAGGCGGAGCAGTTCAACGGGCCCAGCGTGATCATCGCCTACGCGCCCTGTCAGAGCCACGGTTTGAAGTGCGGCATGGCGAAGGTGCAGGACGAGATGAAGCGGGCCGTGGAGGCCGGCTACTGGGCGCTGTACCGCTACAACCCCATGACCGAGCCCCGCTTCCACCTGGATTCCAAGGCCCCCAGCATGCCCTATGAGGAGTTCCTGGACGGCGAGGTGCGCTACGCCTCGTTGAAGCGCACCTTCCCGGAGAACGCCAAGGCGCTGTTCGCCGAGGGCGCCAGGCTCGCCGCGGAGCGGTACGAGAAGCTCAGGAATATGTAATACTAATTTCAGTCTAAAAATCAACCATCCTGCGGTGGCTTTTCCGCCATGGCTTCGTTGTCGGCCCTTGACTTGCCGCCAGCAAGCCTGCGG
>CADASI010000029.1 GCA_902790525.1 uncultured Eubacteriales bacterium | reverse complement strand
CTATAGGGGAGCTCGCAGACCTTAGGCCGATCTTTTAGTTGCATTATATTGCTCCCTTCATGTGAATAGCAAACAATAAACCAATCTAATTATAACATCAAAGGCCTTTGATTACAAGCAAGACTATTGGTAGCAGCAAGTCTACAATCTGTGTCAAGCTTTTCTTGTGTTTTGTATTTAGCCGGCAACCAATGATCTACAACAGTATATCAGATAACCCGTCCAAAAGTCTTCTCTCGATCGGAATATGGAAGATTGATCTTCAGCTACGGTATTAGAGTGTTGAACAAATATCTTATGGTTTACCTTTTGAGGCTTCAAAAACCAATTGTTGCCCATCGCTTTTGCAAACAATAGTGCCGAGCTGGTCTGTCCTGAAAACAGTCACATCAGCATCAGCCAACTTGCTCAGCGTATCCTCATCTGGGTGGCCATAAGTATTATCGGCTCCAACACTTATTACTGCATATGTTGGAGCCACGGCACGCAGAAATTGATAACCGGTGCTGGTGTTGCTCCCGTGATGGCCAACGCGCAGAACATCAGCGGAAACGTCTATACCAGCATCCAGCAGGTCGTGTTCAGCTTCCCATTCGGCATCGCCTGTAATGAGAAAGGATGTGTTGCCGTAGATCACTTTGACGATCAAGGACAGGTCGTTAAGGCTGTTGTGGTACCAAAGGGGACCAAGTATTTCAACAGTTGCCTCGCCGACGCTAAAGGTATCTCCGGGATATGGAATGATGACAGGTGTACCCTGCGCGTCAGCGTATTTTAGAACAGATTGCCAAGCTTTAGTATCATAGTTGGTTTCCGAAGTGTAGAGTACGTCGACAGAGCAGGCATTCAAAGCAGCCGCCAACCCACCCACATGATCAGCGTGTGGGTGGGTTGCTATCATTACGTCGATGTGGTCGACCTGGAGCGTGTTTCTCAAGAAGCTATAGATAAACTGTGATGCTGATGGAGGCCCACCATCCACCATCATTACTTCCCCATCACAAAGGATCACGGTTGCATCACCTTGTCCAACATCCAGGAAGTACACTTCAAGACCCTGTGCAGGAGCCTCGCAAGATGCGATACCACAAATAGTAAGGCTGCAAATAACGAGCAACATAGCCCTATGGATTATTCGCCAAAACATCATTTCAAACCAACCTCATTCAACGGGCCAGACAGAATATGCTGATGTCCCGTCAATCCATAATCTCAATTTCATTCCATGTCTACAGGTTGCTGATCTGAGGCTCATGGTTTCATCATTTAGTTCCATGCCCTCAATCGCTCGAACAACTGCGCTGTCAAATGGAAGCCTCTCTCCAGGGTGATGGATTGCGGAATAGCACAGGCAGTTTTTTCTGTCATATGCATATGCAGCTATGATAACGGCAAGAATACATAGAAGAATCAAGTCGGAAACCAGGTTTCTACGAGGCCTTTTCATTTGCAGAGCACCTTCCTGTGTTGATTACCACCCACTATATAATACCTCATATATAGCTTAGTCACAAGTAGTAACTATTATACATCCAAGAAAGAAAGTAAAATAGTTACAGAAAGGACGTGCCATATATGGATATACAAGCGCGCCTCCAGCAATTATTGCGGGAACGCGGGTGGACGGAATACCGCCTGTCAAAAGAATGCGGCTTAGCAGCGAACACCATCGGAAATATCTTCCGAAGAAATACAATGCCATCCCTTGCAACACTTGAAACGATCAGCAAAGGCTTTGGAATATCACTTGCGCAGCTGCTATCCGACGAAGACATGATTGAAGCGACCCCAGAATTGAAGGAGCTGATCAACTGCTGGCTAGGGCTTACCCCAGACCAGAAGAAAGCAGCATTAGCAATGCTAAAGGCGATGAACCATGATTCCCTTACTTGACGCGGGCAGAGATTCTGTCCGCGTTTTTTTATGCTTCAGACGAGATGCCTTCGCCGGCATGGTCAGTTCCTTCGTCGAATAACTCAAAGGCTGCGTGCTTTGCCATGATGAGGAGCAGCCATCAGAGCTGCTCCTCCTGTCGCTCAATGATGTTTCTGCCAAGGATGGCAGAAACGTTGTGGGTCACGATTTGCATGGTTCTATGCTGCTCAGAATACGGGACCAGATCCACCTCCTGCTTCTCACGCAGTTTCACGAGTTGCGCCTTTTTTTCCTTCAAGTCCTTGATGGAAGGATGCTTCCCTTCCGGGTACATATCTTTCAATCGCTTGACAGCATCCTCATATTCGGTTATTTCAGTCGCGTGCCGGGAACGAAAAAGGGCTTTGTTTCGAGAAGACAGGAATTCTTTATAGCTGCTCTTATGTGAAAGGTATATGCCGAGGTAATGTATGGCCTCATTGGTCTGACGGATTTGAGAGCGCGTTTCCTCTAATGCCTTGGAAGCGGTGGCATACTGATCTTCTGCGAGCTTGTATGCCTCTTGCAGCTTAGGCAAAGGCTGCCTCGTATACAAATCTTTGGAAAGGCCGAAAGGAGGATCTTCTATGAATAAAACAGCAAGTCTCAACACATATTCACACTTCTCTCCTAAAATGGAGTGGATTGAGCAATTTTTCGAGTTTAAAGATGAGTTTAAAACGAATCACACGCTTGGAAAGAATATGTATGACTTTTTCATCCCATTCCTGCGCCATGCAGGATTGATAGATGCTAATGGATTTAGCCGTACCGCTTCAGTCTTGGATAGTCTTGGTCTAAGCAATGAAGCAGTTTGGGGGATCATGCTCGTTAATCTTGCCCATACTAGGCAGGTTCAGTGGGTTGTTACAACGATTCCTTTCAATACAGTCATGACAAAAGAAGAACTCGCACTCCGAATGATTGAGGATGGCGCCAAAGAAACTTGGACTTCTGATGTCTTTACATCAATAACAAGACTTGGTGCTTTGCCCTTTGGGGATATGGGGTTTGGAAAAACAACAAAGATAAAAAGGGAAGCTTGGTTTGAACGTACCCCCTGGTCTACCCCCATCCCTGAAATAATACTCTACTCCCTCTACAAATTCGCCGAGGCCTGTGGGGACTACCATGGCCGAGATCTCATCAATGAGTTAAACTATTATGATGAACGATTAAAGGATGGCTCCTACATTATCACCGTTCGGAACCCAAATGCTGATTGGAAGACTTGGATTAAAACAATCGGGATTATTGAGTCAATAGCAGGAGATGACTATACAATCTCATTCCGCGACAGTAGACATATTTTCTCATTGCGAGAGGAACAGGATGGCTATTCGGTATTAATCCCCCCAGATGATGTCAAAGATGTTGATTTCATGCGCCAGGTGCTGGCCGAGGCGGAAGTGCGCGCCAGGCAGAAGTTTACCCCGAAAAAGTTCCGCACTCCCGAGTGGGAGGATCGCACGAGCGAGATGCGCAAGGCGGCGGACATGGTTTCCGAGGATGCCAGCGCAAGCATGAGGGAGCGCGCCTCCCAGCGCGACATGGGAGGTTTTCCCGAGAGCGATGACTGAGTCCGTACTTTTGGACAGTAATAGTGGTATCCTGTTGAGTGGAGGGACCCCACTATCGACTGGGAGGTGGTTCGTTTGAAACTCGAATACCTTAAAAGGATGGATCAGATCGCCAGGAAGGCCGGCACCAGGGAGCTCGACGATATACTGGATTACATGGGTTGCGTTTTCATCGACCCCGGAGTATCCATCGACGGTTTTGTTACCCGCCGCAAAGGAATCATCCTGTACGGCGTGAACCAGAACATCACCGGCAAGAAGTGCGATTTCGCCGTGATAGATGGGGTACGGTGAGTATCATCGTCGCGCTCATCGGTAAAATGGGATAGAATAACTACACAACAAGGTGTGATTGACGGCAGTGCTTTGCTGCCGTTTTTTGTCCGGTTTTGGATTATACCCCGATAGTGTGTATAATTGCAGAAGAAAGCAGTGAAAAGAAAACCTGGAATCGGCAGACTCTCAACCAGTCGGCACTGCGCGGATGAGACTTTGTGGCGAAGGTCTTATTCAAATGATAAAGATGCTCCATAAAACCGTGGAAACATTTTAGTTGAAAAACATAACGTGCTGTAGTACAATATCAGACACAGTCAATCATCAAATTCGTTGATTGCATTCACCTGGCGGGAAGGAAGCTGTCCAAATGGCCTTTTTGTCAATGAAGCATGACATCCGTATGATCCGGAAAGAGATGACAGGCATTCCAACGCTCTGCACCGCTGTGTTGGCTATGGTGTCTTTGGAAGTATCTGCCAATGCGGAAGCGACGCTTCCGGTTCATCCCGTAAACGCCTTTTTACGGGTCCATTATGTTGAAATGCTGGCGCTCATACCGGTGCTAATCCTGTTGGGGCTGATGGCTTACATCGTCCGCATCGACCCTTATATCCAGGCCGGCTACAAGCGCACTATGCGCATTATCATTGTCGCGGTATTCAGTCTCGTTGCGCAAAACTATCTGGAATATCGGCTGGCTATGGGCGAGGTGATTTGGCTGGCGCGGACGTTGACAGCGATATATGGTTACGCTATCCGTCCGGTGATCCTGATCCTGTTTATTCGGTTGATTTGCCCGGAAAAGTCGCTGGGCTGGGCATGGGCGCTGGCGGGCGTGAACGCCGCGATCTACACGACGGCGCTGTTTTCCAACATCTGTTTCTGGATTGCACCCACAAACAATTATCAAGGCGGTCCGCTGAGCAATCTGTGTTTGTGGGTTAGTGCTATTCTGATGTCCTATTTTATCTATTTGACTATCCATATCTTCCATCCGCGCCGACAAAGGGAAACATGGGTGCCAGTGTTCGTGGTTCTGCTCATCGCGGGCGGAGTCGCGCTGGATGTCAATATGGGCTACATTCCCCAGCCCATTGCCTGGCTTACCATCACTGTTATGATCAGCTGCGTGTTTTATTACATCTGGCTGCACCTGCAATTCGTGCGTAAGCACGAGGACGCGCTCCGGGCAGGCCAGCGGGTTCAGCTGATGCTCAGCCAGATCCAGCCGCATTTTCTGTTCAACACGATGGAGGTCATCCGCAGAATGTGCCGAAAGAATCCGTCGGACGCCGAAGACGCGATCGTCAAGCTGGAACGCTACCTGCGCGGAAACATGGATTCCATGGCGCGGGAAGGTCTGGTGACCCTCGACAGCGAGCTTACGCACGCGAGGCTCTACCTGGAGCTGGAGCAGATGCGCTTCCCGGGCGAGCTTCATGCCGTGTATGATCTGAGCGTCACAGAGTTTATGCTCCCGTCGCTGACGCTCCAGCCCCTGGTGGAAAACGCCGTGCGCCACGGCGTTCGAGGGAAGAAGAGCGGCGAGGGTACGGTCACGATTGCCACAAGGGAATACCCGGATCGCTATGAGGTCGCCATCGCGGACGACGGAGAGGGCTTTGATCCGAGCGCGCTTAAACAGGATGGACAGATGCACATCGGAATCGCCAATATCCGGGAGCGCCTGGGCTATGCCGGGGCGAACCTGAGCATCGCTTCACAGCCCGAAAAAGGCACTGTGGCGACAATTATCGTCCCCAAGACAAAAACGGAGGAAAACGAGCATGCTGATATTCGCGCTGGACGATGAACCGTCTCCGCTGGAGACGCTGCGCGACGCCATCCACGAGGCGCTTCCGGAGGCACAAATCGCGGACTTTCGGCGCGGGCAGGAGGCGCTGGACGCGATCCGAACCCGGGGCCTGTGCCCGGACGTGGTGTTCACCGATATTCGCATGCCGGATCTGGACGGGCTGAATCTGGCCACCGCCATCAAGGCAGTTTCGCCGGATGCGCGGATCGTGTTCGTCACCGCCTACTCCCAATACGCGCTGGAGGCTTGGCGTCGCCACGTCCACGGCTACCTGATGAAGCCGGTGACGGCGGAGGACGTCCGAGAGGCGATGGCGCATCTGCCCGGCCTGCCGTCCGCTTTGCCGGACAGGTTGACGGTTCGGTGCTTCGGGCATTTCGAGGTGTCCTATCGGGGCAAGCCGGTGATCTTCGAGCGCAGGCAGTCGAAGGAACTCTTCGCGTTTCTCATCGACCGCGAGGGCGCGCCTTGTTCCGCGGAGGAGATCGCCGCCGCGCTGTGGGAGAACGAGACGGACATGCAGGCTGCTCGGACCCGCATCCGCAAGATTCTGAGCGATTTAAAGGCGACACTTCATGCCATCGGCTTTAACGACGTGCTGATCCGCGAGCGGCGGCAGCTGGCCATACGGCCGGATCTGATCGACTGCGACTACTACCGCATGAAGGAGGGCGACATGGACACCCTCAACGCCTACCGGGGCAACTATATGGTGGATTTCAGTTGGGCTGAGCTGGCCAACGCGAGGTTGTATTTTCGGAAACAGACGACATAATGTCCTCTCAATGGAGTATCTTCAAACGCCCGTTAAAAACAGGCGTTTGTGTTAATTTTGAGAGTTTTTCATACGTCCGTCATTTTTGAGCGTTTTTGTCACGTTTACGGACGGCACATGTTTATAATGGTATTAGTGAAAATATGGCTGTCGGATGACGTGCGGATACGGAGGAAATGCGATATGGTTCGCAAGATGGCGCTTTGTCTTTTTCTGATCTGGACGGTCAGCCTGCTTAACCTGTGTGTCTCGCTGGCCGAGGCAGACGACCCCGTGGTGGTTCGCATCGGGGAAGTCACGTTCACGAAGAGCCAAATCCAGTCCGCTGTGCAGACGGACATTTCTCTGACCCAGATGCTCAATCAGGAGTATCTGACGGATGAGGAAAAACGCCTGCAGCGAGAAGATACTATCGAACGCTTCATCGACGCGGGCTTGATTGAAATGAAGCTGCGGGAAGCAGGAAAAAATGACTTCACCGAAGACGAGGAAGAAACGTTGAAGAAGACTGCACGAAACCAGTATGAGCAGCTCTGGGAGGGGTTGTATCAGCGTTTCCGGCAGGAGGATGAGAAGGTCACGGAGGCGGATGTGACCGAGGTCATGAAGGAAGCCGGCTACAGCGCCGAGGCAATCTATGAAGGATTGAAGACCGGTGAACGACGCTACCGCGCGATACAGCTCTACTGTCCCAGCCTCGTGCTGTCCGAGGACATGGTGAAGGATTACTATCAAACCCAGTTTCTGGATCCCGACCGGGAACGTTATGAGAACGATCTGGACCTCTATGAGCGGGAGGTTCTGATGAACCGCAATGAATCCTTCTACACCCCCGAGGGCTACCGCGCAATCAAGCAGATTCTGCTCGATTATCCCGAGGGTGTGAGAATGGGACTCAGGAACGAGACGGCGCGGGTCAACCAGGCAGCCCAGGACGTGGCGGCGGCGGTGCAGACGCTGACGACCGTAGCCACCACCACCGATGACTGGGCGGCGATGGACGAACCCCGCGCGGTCTACGATGCCGCCCTGGCGGAGCTGACCGCCGCGCGGAATGCCTTTATGGAGAAGCGGGAAAAGCTGACGGCACCGATGATCCGGGATACAGTGGACGAGATCACGAAAGCCTTTGATGCAGGCATCGATTTCGATAGCCTCATCAACAAATACTCCATGGATAAAAATGAGCAGAACCTTCAAAAGGGCGGCTATCCCATTCACGCAGATTCAAAGAACTGGCCGGAGGAGTTTCTCAGCGCGGCTATGGCGCTGGCAAAGACGGGCGACATCTCCAAACCCATTTATTCGGACCTTGGCATACACATTCTCTATTACGCCTCGGACATTCCGGCAGGAGAACATGCATTGACTGCCGACGAACAGGAAACCCTGAACACCTCGGCGCTGTACTACTACCAGAATCAGGAGTTGGAAAAGCTGATTTCTCAGTGGCGCGGGGAGTATGAGATCGAGACCCACCCGGAACTGCTGGACGATTAAGGAGTGCGCATATGAAGAAATGGATTGCTGCGGCGCTGGCGCTGGTACTGCTCATGCAGGCGCTGCCATGGACAGCCTTTGCCGCCACGGGTCTGGGACGCAGGATCACCGAGGCACAGCTCCAAACGGCACTCTCCCTGGCGGGCCTGCAAATCGCTTCGGAGGGTGTTTCTGCAAGTGCCGTCAACAAAGGTATGCTCTACGCCGCTGCTGAAAACGACGGGACGCTGGAGCTTGAAGCCAGGAATGGCGAATACCACGACGGCATGGAACCGGATGACACCTGGGATGCCCAGATGTTCATGGACTACCTTGAGAACAAGACAACAAAGGATCTGTTCAACGTCATCAGCGTGTTTACCCGGGCTGAAACAATGCTTGAAAAAATGCGCGTAGACGATCCTGATGCCTATGCCAGATTCACCGGGGGCGATCATTCGAGGTATGTAGAGGACTGCCGCTGGTGGGTACAGGAGGCCGACAAGGTGCAGGAAAAAGCTCGATTCCTGAGTAAACGCCTCAGTGAGAATGTATCGATCATCGAACAGAACACCGAATATCTCGCCAATTCCGATGATGATGTGCTGTTTGATTATGAAATCGCCCAGCTATCCAACCAGATTAACGCCGCCGCTGACGAAATCAGAGAGCTGCGCGAAACGACCATGGCTCTCATCGTCGCTGATATGCTGCTGATTGAAGCCGGCCAGCATATCATTGACGGTACCAATGCGTCGGAGCAGGAATTCTCTGACTGGCTGCATTCGGTGCTGTCCTCCGTGGATGGCCCCAGGGAAGCGTCCGTTTCCGCCAACACAATCCTGTTTTCCGCAGACACTCGAACCTCCCGCATGGCCGCAGGCGGCAGCGTCCTGGCTAAGGCCGGATCCGGAGATGTCACCGTCATGGTTATCAACAATAATCAGTTTTCCATCGAGCTGCACGGTGTCGGGAACAGACCTGTTGGCGGCGTTGCGGTGACGGTCACAGATCTGAACGGCACCTACACCGAAACGCAGCACACCGATGAAGATACAGGCTCGGTCGTATTCGATGCCAATTATTTTGTCAGCGACGAGGATCAGGAGATGGAGATCTCCCTGGAGGTGGATGCTTCCGCCCAGGGCTATCGCAGCTTTTACATCCCATGGGCCCTTATGAGCCGCGGCGGCGTTCGCCGGGAGACGCTGGTGCTGCTCTCCGGCCCTGTGAAGAAGGACGAGAATTCCTCCGAGGCTCATCCCCGGGAGGAGCAATCGCTCTTAACCGCTGCCAGCGCAGCCAGCAAGCCTTACATCTACAGCTGCCAGTTCAACGGCTACGACTGCATGCATGGGGACAAGACCGTGATCATCTCTGACCTGAATGACAGTGTGGTGGATTTCACGGTTGAGGTGGACAATCCCGACGGGGTACCATGTGACGCGCCCATACTGCACTACTGGCGATACAACAACGTTGATAAACTGCCTCGTAAGGACGACATGAAACCCACGCTCACGCAGTCGGTCAGGGGCACCACCCGCACGAAATACATCTATCGCTCCAAATGGAAGCAGATTCTGACGCCGGACATCACCGATAGGCAGAGGCCTTATTTTGTGCTGCCCAGCACAGGCGAGGTGATTAAGACCGGGCTGATCCCCGTGCTGAGCGCTGTGAGCCAGCCCCTGACCACGGGCGAAGAGCCGAATTCACCGCTGGCCAGAGTGTTGGGCAAGGGCTTCGGCTTTGATGTTGTCATTCCCGTGTACGGTGACCATAAAATCAGGGTGGCGGTGACCCTGCCCTTTGACAAGTACCTGCCGAAGGTTGCCGTCGATCCCTCCGGCTATATCACCGTCACCATGGGCGCCTCAAAGGTTGAACCCAATAAGAAAAAGGAGTTTTGGAAGACAGATGAGATCGAAAAATACCGGAAGGAGATGAAGCAGTACGAGCATAAGATGGACAAAGCCTCTAAGCGCCAGCAGCTGGGTTCCGCGATGGACATGTACAAGAAGATGGCCAACAAAAAGGGAATGGGCGGCGGCAATCTGGATTTCGGTTATTTCATCATGCTCGGCGGCAAGGGGAAAAATGATAAGGACGACGGGAAGACCTATTGGTCGGGCAAGGGCGAGGTGGGCGGTTCGATCACCCTGGGGTACAGTTATACCCAAATCTTAATGATGCCGGTCATTCCGGTTCCGTTCTATCTGAATATTGGCTTCACCGTGTCCGCGGGGGCGGGCTTCGGCCTGAGCTTCGAGTGCATCACCAGCCGGGACGGCGAAATGCTGGATTATACCTTTGACTTCATACACGATATCACCCTCGATTTCCGCCTGTCGATTTTTATCACCCTTGGGGCCGGTATAAAGGGTTTGCTGTCGCTGTGGATATCGGGCACGGGCGTACTCAATATACTCCTGAAGCTCTCGGCCACTGATCCGATGCGTTTCAGCATCTATCTCGAAGCCTATTTTTCCGTCGGGTTTGAGGCGCTGTTTGTTTCCACTTCCTATATTCTCTGGAAGACGCCCAGATGGGAGATCTTTTCCTTCCCCCGCGACGACAGCAGCACGAACGCCAGCGCTTTCAGTCTGTTCGCGGCCTATGCCGAGGAAGCTGATGGAGCCTCCGAGGTCGTGGAACCGTTGTACTACGAACCCAGGCGCTATGCCGCGCTGGCGCCGGAGGCGAAGAAGGTGCTCGCGGATGTGGAAAACGCGGAAGCGGGCGTCAGGGTGGTCAGCGCAGGCGGCCATACCTATATGTTCTACCTGAACAAGCGCAATGGACACGGGTGCGGCCGCGTCAGCTGGGTGGATGTGGAGACGGGATACGAAGAAGATGCCACCGCTATCCTGTATCGGAACATCTACGAAATGAGCGTCATCAACGATTACGCCTATGATGTCATTTCGGATGGGGAATCCATCGTCGTTGTGGCCTTCTGCGCCGAGAAATTTGATCAGCGGGGCCTTCCCGCTGCCAATCCGCCCAGACAGGACTACGGCTGCTACGCCATGCGGCTGAAGCCCAACAAATATGGCTGGCTCGATGTACAGGGGAAGGTATTTTACGAGTGGATTAACAATTCAGGCCCAATCATAAACCCCAGGCTTGATGAAATGCGGAGCGACAAAAATGATGTCTTTGCCGTGACAGGCAGCTATCAGCGCCTGGATCAATCCGGCAATATCATGGGCTATAGTCGATTCGATATGTTCAATACCGCCAATATGTCGCACTATATCCCCATCAACGTCGACGGTCATTCCCAGTCCGCGCAAAAGCCCCGTGTGGGCCTGAATACCTTCATTCGGTTTGACTCCGGCATGCCGGGCGAGAGCATCACCGCCCGCAAGAGCATGAACGGCGGATGGGTCAGCCTGGATCGCTCCGAGGAGGATCCCCAAAACAGCTGTCTTGAGGTCTGGATGCCGGAAATGACGGACACGAGTGATGGCCTGGTTCTGGCAAAAGGCGACATACAAAGCTACGCTCTGGTGCAGACGAGGGACACCGTTCAGCCCAAATACGCGCAGACTATCTTCTATACCCAAATGGAGACCGCGTCAGAACGATCTGAGAACCGGCTGAAGGCCATCTACATCGCCCCAAGGGTGGACGCAAGCCGTGCGGATACCCAGTATGATGTATCCTTCATCGATTTCGACCTGAGCATTCCCGCCTCCGACTTCTATACCGTGACGCTGGGCGCTTCCCAATATCTCTATTGGCTGACCACCGCGGAGAAGGAGAAGGAGAGCGATCCGAACATCTGGCGCGTCTGCGGCGTCTACTATGACGCCATGACCGGCGCGGTTTCGGATCAAATCGTGATCGCGGAATTCACGCTGCCAGACGCAAAGTGGAAGGGCAATACCTACAGGTCCGTGCCCGCGCAAATTGCGCTGACGGATGCCAAACAGGGCTACATCATCGCCAAACCCTATACCGGAGATGAGAGTGAACGCAGCATCGCCCCCATGACGGTCTACAGCTTCCCGGTACAGCTGAAGCCTGCGCCCACCCTTCAGGGCGCAGCCATGCTTGAGACCACTGTGCTCCAGGGCTCGCTGGCTGCGATGGAGTTCTCCATGCACAACGAGGGCAACATGGGCGTCGCAAAATTCGACATGGATGTGGTGCTGATGGAGAACGGCCATGAAGCGGGCACGGTGGAAACGCTGCACGCCAACCTTGTCAGACCTGAAGAGAGCACGATAACCATGAACGGTGAAACTGTGGCAGAGGGTGAGATGGCCCTCTATCGCCTGAAGGAATTCACCTATTCGCCTCGACAAAGCGAGTGGATGCTGCGGAGCGAAAACAAAACATTCTATTTAAAAGATGGAAAGCCGGACAGGTCCGAGGCTTCGGCGGAAGACGTGCGTCGTGTGTCTACCAACGTAGTGGTTCCGGGAGCTCTTGGCGCCTTTGCAGGACACATCAAGATTCCGTCGGACTGGGAGGGGAAGTATGAACTCCGACTGAAGATCACGGGGTTTACCACCTATACCAACTGGATCGCCGGTTCCCAGGGCGAAAGCCGAAACACGCTGTTTACGGCGAAATCGGCCAATCGCGGTTCGACAGTGGAGCCGGGCATGCGGGAACTTGTATACAGGCTGGACGAAAGCAGGGGAAAGATGATCCTTCAGACTCCCCAGGCGTTGTTCGCGGCGGCAACCAACAAGGGCACGGACAGCGGTGAGACGGCGGACCTTTACGCCCTTGAGCTGGATGCGCCTGAACCCATCACCGTCAACTGCGAGGTGCATGATATCGATGTGTCCCATCGCTTGTACGACGATTACTATGGCGATGAGCTTTTGGATATCGTCATCCGCAATTACTATAGCAACAACGAGGACATCAGCCTGACCTGCGCCATGTACCTGAATGATTCCCAAACGCCCGTGTACATCAGCCTGCCCTACGACCCCTCTGTGCTGGCTGCGGATACCACCACCACTATCACGCTGCCTGTCAGGGCGCTATTCGATCCGGATACCACCGAATCGGCCCGGTTCGTCATCACCCCCAGGGGTATCTCGGAGACCGCCACTGTGAACAACGAATTCACCATCTATCCCAGCGGCTCCAGCCCGCTGACCATCATGCAGCAGCCCCAGTCCGTGGCAGCCCACGCGGGCGAAAGCGCCAGCTTTACCGTGGGCGTCACCGGCGGCAAGACCCCGTACAAATACCAGTGGCAGGTGTTCGTGGACGGCGAATGGCAGGACATCCCCGGCGCGAACGAAGCCACGCTGACCCTGGATCACGTGAAGCCCGAGTGGAACGGCAGAAGGACCCGCTGCGTCGTCACCGACGCGGGCGGCGCGACGATCATCAGCGACGAGGCGGTGCTCACCGTCATCGGTCAGGGCGCGGGGGACGATGAGGGCCCCGACACCGGCGACCACATGAACCTGCCGCTCTACCTGGCGATCGCCCTGATCGCCATCGCCCTTCTGATAATTATCCGCCGAAGGGAACGTGACTGAACTTGAGACGCAATCGCAGACGCCGCATACGCTATCGCCCCGGCAATCGCCGGGGCCTGCGAGGCCTGCGGGCGTGCCTGATTTGTGTCGCGGCGGTGTTCGCGCTGCTGTCTGTTCAGGTGGTTGTGAGAAGCCTCCGCACGGCGGCGCTGAACCGTCAGCTTGAAGCGCTGCACACCGTCGACGGCCAGCCGCCCGCGGCGGAAATCGCCGCGCCGGCCATTGAAAAAGCATCGGGCGGGAAGTCGAACGCCCTGACGATTGCCATGATGACGATGCCCGACGGCGCTCCCATCCGGGGCGCAGCCGTCGATACCCCCGCGACCTTTCACAAAACCTCGGGCGACGTACTGCCCGACATGCTGAAGCTGCTGCAAACCAATCCCGACACCGTGGGATGGCTCAACATCAACGGCATCGTCCACCTGCCCGTGGTGTACCGGGACAACGCCTACTACCTGACCCACGATTTCAGCGGACGCCACAATACCTCCGGCGCGCTGTTTCTGGATCAGGGTTCGCCGATCACGGCGCAGACCCAAAATCTGCTGATTCACGGCCACAGTATATACGACGGCAGTATGTTCGGGCTGCTGACGCATTATCAAAAGCTGAGTACACTGACCCAGCACCCGCTGATCCGCTTTTCGACGCTGTACGAAAAGGAAACCTACGCGGTTTTCGCGGTGCTGAAGGTGAAGGCAGGGACATTTGAATATGCCAGTCATCCCACCTTCCCCTCCGACACGGCCTTTGAGGACTACGTCGATTCGGTTTGTCAGCGGTCGCTCTACGACATTCCTGTGGATGTCAAACCCGGCGATGCCCTGCTGACCCTCTCCACCTGCATTGACGACGATCGGCTGGTGGTGATGGCCCGAAAGCTCCGAAAGGGGGAATCACAGGATGAACTCGTTTCGGCGATTGAACAATCCCGAAAACGCTAAACTGAGAAAGGCGGAGGTTCGCCTCATGATGAACAAGATTGAAGAAGCCGCGTCCTGTTGGCCACCTTCAAGCAATTAAAAGTCGCGAAGGGTAAAATGCAATTGACGAATGTCGGCGAAAACTTCATGGACGTGCTGGATAACACAGGGCTGGACGCCGTGTTTGACATCGTTGAAGCATAAATGACATGACTGGGATACGGGAGATGATCTTATGGAAAAAACATGGAATTATGACAATGGCGCTGCTGATTACGCGCTTCTCGAAAAGGTGAATCCTGTGTTCAATACGGCCAAAATGACGCTGTTTCAGCTGGCCGCCAACGGCGACGCGAATGCCGCAGTACTGGCTAAGAGTATGGGGCTTACCCTGAAGGCGACATAGGACAGCGCTACCGCCAAGGCGTCGCCGGAACAGATACTGGGCGGTACGATCATGCTGGAAACCCGTTACCGCACGATGGCGAGGCTGGCTGAGGATTCCGGCCATACGCTGGTGGATCTGCTCTGCGGCTATACGCCAAGAGCTGTTGAGTTTGCGAAGAAAGGACGGCCTTACTGCGGCCTGGATCTCCCGGCGGTGATTCAGGAGGCATCGGAGAAAATCGCCGCGCTCATTCCGCCGGAGCAGCGAGAGCTCGCCCGCTTCCGGGCAGTTGACGCAACCAACTATGCCTCGTTGAAAAAGGCGCTGGAGGACATTGACGGGCCTGTCTGCATCACCACAGAAGGGCTGCTGATGTACTTTACAGATTCGGAAGCAGGGGCGCTGTGTGACAACATTCGTCGCATCCTGGAGAAAAAGGGCGGCTACTGGTACACGGCGGACGTGGAATGCTCGCTTCAGTATGTCATCGTCATGCGCGCTCTGGTGGGCGACCGGTTCATGGAGATCATGAAGAACGCTACCCGGCAGACGAAGGACAAGTCTGACGTGGAGATCGGCAGGAACGCGCTGATCACCTCGCCTGCGGACATGCCGGGCAGCATCAAAAACGCGATGGCATTTCTGGCAAAGCACGGTTTGAAAGCCGAGCGCGTCAACGTAGCCGAACACATGCCGAAGCTGGATTCCCTGGACAGGATCAGCCCTGAGCAGGCCGCCGCGATATGCGAGGGCATGAAGCGCTGCGCCTTCTGGAGGATTACCCCAAACGGGACAGCGGTGGCGCTTCCGCCGACTGAAACGGAGGGCTTCCACGTCGAAGCCACCATCCAGGACGGCACATTGTCTCTCGCGTTGGCGGGACGGCTCGATACGATCACAGCGCCAAGCCTGCTCTCTTTCTTTGAAAAGACGAAGTCACAGCAATCGGTTGATGCTGTAGAGGTGGATTGCGGCCGCCTCGACTATATCTCCTCTGCGGGTCTGCGTGTGCTTTTGATCATGCATAAGGCCTGCGAGGGAGGAGTTTCGCTTCGCGGCGAAAACGAAGTCGTATCGGAAATCATGAGTCAGACCGGCTTTGATTCCGTTTTTCACTGATTCGCTGGCAACGCTATGTTGAACGAAGAGGCGTAGAATGAGAACAACATGTGAGAACAACACGCTGACGATTTATTTGGAAGGACGGATCGACTCAAATAATGCGGCGGAGACTGACAAAGAGATTGCGGAGGCCGTAGCGGCGAATACAGACGCGCATCTTGCGATAGATACGCTGGTGCGCACGGACAGACTCCTCATCAAAGACATGAAAACCAACAAGGTGCTTCAGATCGCGCAGGAGATCGGCAGGCAGCCGGTTTTGTCCTTCGGCAACAGTTCCGGCGACGTGAGCATGCACAACTACACCCTGTACAACAACAGGTATCGCAGCGCGGCGTTCCAGCTGATCGCCGACAACGACGTTCAGGACTACGGCAATCCAGACAAAGGGCCGGAGCTGCGGGAGAAGTGGGAGGCCATGGGCTTCACCGTGATTTCGATGGCGGACGACTGGAAGACCATCTACGGCGAGGACGTGGTCAAGACCGGCGAATTCCACTGGCTGGAGGACTTGGCCGAGAACATCACTCCCGCCGACGCTGCGGCGGCGGATGAGGCACAGACCGGAGGTATCCAGTACGTGCTCTATCTCGGCACCAACGATAAGGACACCAACAAACCCGTGTTCACGCAGGCGGAAGCCATGGAGAAGGCCAGGGAAATCCTGATCGACCACTTCGGCGGCTATACCATCCAGGAGGCTCACGGCGGCTGGATCGACGGCGATACCGAGTATCAGGAGTACACGCTGGTGATCTACCTGTCGGATACCAATGAGGACGCGGTACACTCCGCGGCGGACGAACTGATCGAGGTATTCCACCAGAGCTCCGTTTCAATCCAGACCAACCCCACCACGACGGAATTCTATGGCTGAAGAACAATAAGAACAATAAAGGGTGAGAACTTTAAATTCCTGGGATAGATGTTGGGAGGTTGCCATGAAACGAGTTATCATAAAGAGAATATGTCTGGCGCTGGTGTTCGCGTTGCTCAGCGTTAGCATTTACTCTCCCTCTGTTTTCGCGGCGGGAGAAGGCGCAAACCGCATCGACGAAATCATCGCAGGCATGTCTTTGAGGGACAAGCTGGCTCAGATGATGTTCTTCAGTCCGCGCACCTGGAAGGCGGACTACACGCCCGTGGAGACGGATGAGAACGGGGAGCCGACCGCGGAGCCGATCCCGGCAGAGAAGGTCACCGAGATCAACGAATTCATGTGGGACTATATCGCGGAGCACCGCTTCGGCGGCTTCGTGCTGTACGGCGAGAACTGCAGCGACGCCGGGCAGCTGCTGCACCTGACCTCGGACATGAAGGCGGCGACGCTTGCGGGCGGCGGCCTCATGCCGCTGATCGCCGTCGACCAGGAGGGCTGTACCGTCGCGCGCCTGAGCTTCGGCACCACCGGTGTGGGCAACATGGCGCTGACGGCCACGGGCGATCCCGCGAATGCCACGGCCATGGCAGGCGTGTACGGCGAGGAGCTGAGTTCATTGGGCATTGACGTGGACTTCGCGCCGGTCATGGACGTAAACGACAACCCTGCCAATCTCGTCATTGGCATACGCTCGTTCGGCGACGACGCCGAGGTCGTGTCCGAATACGGCATTGCCTACATCGAAGGGCTTCGTAATAAGGACACCGTCGCCTGTGCCAAGCACTTCCCAGGCCACGGAAACACCGACACCGACAGCCACACCGGCCTGCCGCTGGTGGATAGAAGCCTGGACGATCTACGGGCGAACGAGCTGGTGCCATTCAAAGCGGCGATAGATAATGGCGTGGACATGGTGATGACCGCCCACATTCAGTACCCCCAGGTGGAGACCGAGACCTACACTTCTATTTCAAGCGGCGAAGAAATCTATCTCCCCGCCACGATGAGCAGGACCATCCTTACAGACATACTGCGCGGCGAACTGGGCTTCGATGGCGTGATTGTATCCGACGCGCTGGATATGCAGGCCATCACGGACAACTTCGCGCCGGACGACATGCTGGCGCTGTGCATCAACGCTGGCGTGAATATGCTCATCATACCGCCGTGCCAGGGCGACGAGGACCTGTACGCCTGGAACGACGAGCTCCTGAACCGCGCCGTGGCGCTGACGGAGAGCGGCGTGATCGACATCGGGCGCGTGGACGATTCCGCGCGCCGCATATTGCTGCTCAAGCAGAAATACGGCCTGCTGGAAATGACGAGCACTGAAGTCACCGACGAACAGGTGACCGCGGCCGTGGAGGGCTGCGGCGGCGCAGAGCACCGGCAAGTCGCTTGGGATATCGCCGTGAAGGCGCTGACGCTGTTGAAAAACGAGAACGATGCCTTCCCGATGACCGTCGAGGCCGGCGAAAAGACGCTGATACTGTTCTCAGCCGCCAGTCGCGCGGGGGCGGGAGATCTGTCCGCACAGCTCCTTTTAGACATGGGCGCGCTGCCCGAGGGCGCTTCTATCGAGAGCATGGTGATCGAGCCGGACACCGCCGAGGCCTGCGTGGACGCGGTGAAGGCCGCCGACCATGTGCTGCTCGTCAGCCGCGCGTGGGCCGCCGACTGCCTCGATCCGAGTACAGAAAACGGCTTCCCGGTGGGTGTCATCAATCAGGTCATCGACGACCTGCACTCCGCGGGCAAGACCGCCATCGTCATCAGCGCCCAGCTGCCCTACGACGCAGCGTGTTTCCCTGAAGCGGACGCCATCCTCCTGACATACGGCTCCAGCGTCATGCGAGGCGTCCCCAACGCCTCCGGCGCGGGCAGTGCCTGGGCGCCCAACCTGCCCGCCGCCATCTGCGCGGCGTTCGGTGTGGGAGAGCCTGCCGGCGTTCTGCCGGTGAAAATCCCCGCGTTGTATAAGGGCAATCCCATAGTGATTGACGACATCATCTCCTCCATGACGCTTGAACAGAAGATTGCTCAGATGATCATGCCTGCAATGCGTACCTGGGACGGCGAAAAAGTCATCACGCTGTCTGACGCCTCGGAGCTGGCCGAGGCGCTGGGCCGCCATCCCTACGGTGGCGTCATACTGTTCGGCCAGAACATTGTGGACGCTGAGCAGACCGTTCGGCTGATCAGCGATATGCAGGCCAACAACGCGCAGGTCGCGGGTTCGGTGCCCTACTTCATCGCGGCGGACCAGGAGGGCGGCTCCGTGGCTCGCCTGACCATGGGCACGCGCGGCACGGGCAGCATGGCCATCGGCGCGACGGGCGACGCGGCCGGGGAGAACGCCTGTGCCATTGGCAAAGTGTTCGGCGAGGAGCTGTCCGCGCTGGGCATCAATGTAAACCTCGGCCCATGCATCGACGTTATTTCAGACCTGACAGACCTGGGCATGAGTACGCGCGTGTTCTCCGATGATCCCCAGACGGTAGCAGAGCTCGGCCTCGCGTTTGCCGACGGCGTCGGCCAGAGCGATGTTGTCACCTGCTTCAAGCACTTCCCTGGCGCTGGCGACGGCAGCGACTATCCGACCTCCATCCCCCTGACGCCCGAACAGTTGCAACAGAGCGGGCTTTTGACCTACGGCGCGGCCATTGACGCAGGCGCGGAGATGGTGATGACCTCGGCCACCACATTCCCGTTAATCGATGACGAGGTATTGATGGCGGATGGCGTGACGAGGGGCTATTATCCCGCGACCCTGTCGCCCAGGATCGTCACGCAAATGCTGCGCGAGGAACTGGGCTTTGACGGCGTGGTGATGACCGACGCCCTGGAGATGGAGCAGTTTGTTACCGAGCCCGATACCCAGGCGGCGCTGTTTGCGGGGGATCGCTCGACGGTGGAGCACGACGTGCACGTCGCGGAGAAGGTCATCAACGCCGGGTGCGACATCCTGCTCATTCCCACCGACCTCAACGGGCAGGATGCTGCGCGGTACTATGATGACTACATCGCGGGCATCGCGGATTTGGTCAACGAGGGCGTGATTTCGATAGAGCGCATCGACGGATCGGTGCGGCGCATTTTAACGCTGAAGGCTCGCCGCGGCATCCTGGATATGGATGTCAGCGGGGCAGATGTGGAGCAGAGGATCGCTACCGCCCGGCAGACGGTTGGCTCGCCGGAGCATCACGCGGCGGAGCGGGAAACGGCGCGGCAGGCAATCACCCTGCTCAAGAACGACGGCGCGCTACCGCTATCGGGCAGTGAAACCAACGTGATCATCCTTGGCCGTACGGCCAACGACAACACGCCCATCAGCTATGCCGTCGAACAGCTCATGGAAGGCGGATTCATCAACGCCAATGCCCGGATCGAAAACCGCATCAATGGGGAGATCCGGGGTGATGCGGACGCCGGAACGACGATCATCATCGACCGCTATTACGACACCGCGAACGGCGGCCAGATCGTGTATTCAGATGAACTCGCGGCGTCGATCCAAAGCGCGGACGCGGTCGTCTGCCTGAGCGCGGTGGGGGCGGGCATCGACAAGCTGCAGGATGACAATCTGATCATGCAGGGCGTCAGCCGCGCACTCTCAGAGGCCCATGAAGCCGGGGTGAAATTCGTGCTGCTGAGCGACAACCTGCCCGTGGACGCGGCGCGCTTCCAGGACGCGGACGCCATCGTGTGCGCGTACCTGTCGGCAGGCTTCGGCATCGATCCCACCGCTGGGAGCGGATCCTCCGCCCGAACCAGCGGTTCGGAAAACGTCGGCGCTTTCAGCGCGAACGTCCCCGCCGCGCTAATGGCCATCTTTGGCGCCGCGGACATGCCCGGACGCCTGCCTATCGAGCTTCCCGCGTTGGGAAGGCAGCCGGACGGAAGCTGGGCCTACGGCGATTCGATCCTGTATGCTCGTGGTTATTCCGCGAACCCAGAGGATTCGGCAGGGATCGATTACCTGGCGCTGGTCAACAAGCTGAATCCCCTGCCCGAAAGCTGGGAGGACGCGCTTGAGACCGTCCACATCACCAATTCTGTGGGCGACGATGTCGAGGTGGAGGCGGAGGCCTACGCGGCCTATGAGCTTTTGCGGGCGGACCTCTTGGAAAACGACGGCATCGAGATCGAGTTGGACTCCGCGCGCCGCAGCATTGCTGCGCAACAGGACATCATGGACCGATTCATCGAAAAGTACGGCGCGGATTACGCGGCCAAGACCGTCGCGCAGCCGGGCTACTCGGAGCATCACACCGGCCTGGCGCTCGATCTTTACTTCTGTTTGGATGGCGAGGATGTCTATTACAACGAGGA
>CADASI010000028.1 GCA_902790525.1 uncultured Eubacteriales bacterium | reverse complement strand
GTCACGATTTTGTCCTGCCTTGTGGTGAGTTTAAAGGGCAGGGAGTATTCAGTTTCCGGGAACCTACGCGGTATCAGGGACAAACAGCATGGTTTTCGACCGGTTTTGCTGTATCTTGGCGTGCCACTTTTCCACGTTGTACGCGAAGGCGTAGAGCAGGATTTCCGTGAATACCCCCTCCGTGCCGCGCCGTTTCAGGCGGCGGAAGTGGCGGTCCTCCTTGAGCACGCCGAAGGCGCCTTCGGACTGGATCGAGCGGTTGAGTCGCAGCAGGATGCCCTGCTCGCTGGTGATGCGTTCCCGGGACGCTTCCCTGTACTGTTCAAACGCCCAGGAGACTTCGATCTGCCGGGCCTCCTTCGCCTTTGTGCACTTCTCCTTATGCGGACATCCGGCGCAGCTCTCCGCCCTGTACGGTTACAGTATTTCCGTTCCTTCAGTTCGATAATATAGTATTAGAGTGTGTTTCTAAATGCCGGGAGATGCAGTTTCGAGTGGATTTGACTGCATTTCAAGGCGATTTCCCGCAGGCTTAGTGGCCGCAGGCTTAGTGGGACTAAGTCAAGGGAAAGCAACGCAGAAATGCAGTCAAAGACGCCGAAAATGCGCTTCAGGCATTTTAGAAACACACTCTAATAGTATCAATGGTGGAGAACCTTGCCGGTGAGCTTCTGGTAGTATTTGAGCAGCGCGGAGTGATCGCAGGCGCCGGCGCCGGCGCCGTCGTGGTGCGGCGCCTTCATCATTTCGAGCACGGTCTGGGTCAGCGGGATGGGCGCGTCCACGGTCCTGGCGGCGTCCACCACGTTGCCCGGGTCCTTGATGTGCAGGTCGATGCGGAAGCCGGGCCGGAAATCCTGGTCCATCATCATGGGGGCCTTGGCGTTCATGACGGTCGAGCCCGCCAGGCCGCCGCGGATGGCCTCGCAGCCCGCCCGGAGCAGGTTCTTCGCCATGGGCTTGCCCATGATGCCCGGGCCGATAAAGCCGATTCTCAAAACAAACGTTACTGTTTAATGGCTTCCTTCGCGGTTTTTGCGATGTCCGCGGGCGTCAGGCGGTATTCCTGAAGCAGCTCGTCGTATTTCTGGGCGGAGGTGCCGAAGCGGTCCTGTATGCCCATGATAAGGGTCCTGATCCGGCTGTCGGCGTCGCCCGCGCAGAGCGCTTCGCATACGGCGGAGCCCAGTCCGCCGATGACGCTGGCCTCCTCCACGGTGACGGCGGCCTTCATGCCCCTCGCCTCGGCGCGCGCGCCCTCGGCGTCGAAGGGCTTGATGGTGGCGACGTTGACCACCTTCGCGGAGACGCCCTCGGCCTCCAGCAGCTTCGCGGCCTCCAGCGACTGGTAGACCATGTAGCCGGTGGCGAATATCACGATGTCCCTGCCGTCGCGCATCCTGCGCAGCCTGCCGGGCTCAAACGGGGCGTCCTCGGCGGTCACCACGGGCACGTCGTTGCGGTTCACACGGATGTAGCACGGGCCGTCGATCTCCGCCATGGCCCTGACGATCCTCTTCGTCTCGAAGTAGTCGGCGGGAGAGAACACCTTCATGTTGGGCAGCACCCGCATGATGGCGATGTCGTCCACGGACTGGTGGGTCTTGCCGTCGCCGAAGTCCGAAAGCCCCGCGGAGGAGCCGCAGATCTTCACGTTCAGCCGCGGGATGGCCACGGAGGAGCGGATCTGGTCATACGGGCGGCCCGAGGCGAACACCGCGAAGGAGCTGGCGAAGGAGCTGGCGAAGGCGATGTGGCCCGTCAGCGCCAGGCCCGCAGCGACGGAGATCATGTCGGCCTCGGCGATGCCCATCTGGAAGTAGCGCTCCGGGAACGCGCCGCCGAACATGTTGGACATGGTGGACTTGCCGAGATCGGCCTCCAGGGCAACGATTTTGCTGTTTTCGCGGCCAAGCTCCAGCAGGGCTTCGCCATAAGCCTTGCGCATATTCATGTTGCTCATGGTTTAAGCCTCCTCCTTCATCTTTTCGACACAGGCCTGGGCCTGGGCATACTCCTCGGCGTTCATCGCCGCGTTGTGATAGGCGGCCTTGCCTTCGGCAAAGGTGAAGCCCTTACCCTTGACGGTATTTGCGATGATGGCGGTGGGCCTGCCCCTGCACGCCTTCGCCGCGTCCAGCGCTTCGAGGATCTGCGCCATGTCGTGGCCGTCGATCTCGATGGCGTTCCAGCCGAACGCCGTCCACTTCTCCGCCTGGCGGGGATTCGGCAGCACCTTCTCCACCGCGTCGGTGGCCTGCACGCCGTTTTGGTCGATGATGGCGACCAGGTTGTCCACGTTATAGGCGGCTGCAGCCATGGCGGCCTCCCAGATCTGACCCTCGGCCAGCTCGCCGTCGCCCAGTATGGCGAATACGCGGGAGGCGCTGCCGTCCAGCCGCAGCCCCAGCGCCATGCCCAGCGCCACGCTCAGGCCCTGGCCCAGCGAGCCGGTGACCGCCTCGATGCCGGGGGTGTGGTCCATGTCGGGATGGCCCTGCAGCGTGCCGTCCAGCGTCTTGACCCTGTGCAGGTCCTCATGGCTGACGTAGCCCAGCTCCACGAACGCCGCGTACTGCGCCAGCACCGCGTGGCCCTTCGAGAACACGCAGCGGTCGCGCAGGGGATTCTTCGGGTCGTCGAAGACCTTCATGTGTTTGAAGTACAGCGCGGCGGTGATGTCCATGATGGAGCTGCTGCCGCCCAGGTGCCCCACTTTTCCCGGCGGGATCATCTCGATCAGGTTGCCGCGCAGCGTGGCGGCGATCCTCTTGAGGTCGCGGATATCCTTCTCAGTATAGCTCATGGGAGCACACTCCTTGTCAATAGCAGGTCACGCCGCCGTCGACGGGCAGCGCCACGCCGTTGAGGAAGCCGGCTTCCTCGCTGGCCAGGTACAGCACCGCGTTGGCGACATCCGCGGCGGTGGCCAGGCGCCCCAGCGGCACCTCGCCCACGCGCTCCGCGTGGAACTGGGGATCCTTCAGCCGCTCGCGCACCAGCGGGGTGTCCACCGTGCTGGGGTGGATGGAGTTGCTGCGGATGCCGTCTTTGGCGTACCGGGAGGCGATGGCCCTGGTCAGCATCGTCACCGCGCCCTTGGTGGCCGTGTAGGCCTCGGGGGTAAACTTATGGCCCACCAGGCCGCACACCGAGGACGTGTTGATGATCGCGCCGCCGCCCTGCCGGCGCATCACGGGGATGGCGTACTTGCAGCCCAGGAACACCGAGCCGGTGTTGACCTTCATCATCGTCATCCACTCGTCGATGTTCATCTCCTCCACGGGCTTGCGGATGTTGATGCCGGCGTTGTTCACCAGCACGTCCAGCCTGCCGCCCTTTTCGACGGCGAAGTCCACCGCGGCCTTCCAGTCGGCCTCGCT
Organism: uncultured Eubacteriales bacterium; assembly: GCA_902790525.1. Classification (GTDB taxonomy): domain Bacteria; phylum Bacillota; class Clostridia; order Christensenellales; family Aristaeellaceae; genus UBA2862. Next base: position 18,783 of record CADASI010000028.1, on the reverse strand, counting down.
GGTGACATCTGCCTTGATGAACCAGGCTTGTCCGCCGCTGGCGCGGATGTCGTTCATCGTCGCTTCGCCCATCTCCGCGTTCAGATCCAGTATGACCACCTTCGCGCCGTTTGCGCACAGCAGCCGGGCCATCTCGCTGCCCAGACCGCCGCCCGCGCCGGTGATCAAGACGACTTTATCCTTGACATTCATCGAAAGACCCTCTTTGCCAGGTAATTGTCAGAGCTTTTTCCCGCAACAATATGTTCCCGCGGAGGTGTCGACCGCATCCCGCGGAAACATGTTCATTCGACGGTTATTTTACCAGACGACGCGCTCGCCTTCGCCCTCGGCAAACGGCCCGGGCAGTGTGTCCAGCCCGCGATGGCTGCCGAAGTAGTCCCGGTCGAAGGTGATGGGCGTGCCGTCGGGGTTCTCGAAGCGCTGCTCCGGCTCAAAGGCGCAGCCCAGTAAGTCGCTGGTGATGATGCCGTCCCGGAAATCGCCCAGGAAGTCGTAGACGTTGGTTTTGAGCACCGGCCGTCCGTCCCTTTCGACGATCTCGACCGTCACCTTCGCGTCGCCATCCGCCAGGCCGTGCGCCTCGTGCTTGCTGACGCTCGCGCCGTTGAAGTAGGCGTTGCCCGACACCCACACCGGCAGGTGGCCGAAGTGGAACTGCGCGAGATGCCGCATGTCCGGCTCCCTGCCCATCATGAAGTTGGAGATCCAATCCTCATAGCTCGGGAAGATGTCGAACGGCGCCGTGCCCGCCACCTCGTAGTCGTTGCTCTGCGGCGTCCTGGCGGCGTCGGTGACGGGCCATTTCTGCACGAAGATGTTGTTGTAGATGCGGTCGTCGCCGTGCAGTATGGTCATGAAGCCCGCCACCTCGGTGCGGTGCCGGATGTGGTAGGGGGTGTAGCGGGGCTCGCGCTGGCCGTTGACGACGCTGTCCACGCCGGAGTTGATCAGGCCGAACGCGCCGCAGATCAGGTTGTGCACAAAGGCGACGCCCTCGCTGGGGATGGCCGCGGACAGCTTCGACAGCATCACGTTGTTGTCGATCAGCGTCGGGCCGTGGCCCACCTCGATGAACACGTCGTTGTTGAACATCGCGCCCTCGGCCAGCGGGGTGCCCTCGGGCCGCTGGTTGTCGTGCAGCAGGTTCTGGCTGATGCGCGCGCCCTGGGCCTCCCAGTCCAGCCACACGCCCATGATGCAGTGGTGGATGTGGTTGCGGCGGATGGTGACGTCGATGGCGGCGTGCAGCTTGATGCCCGCCGTCTCCGCGCCGCCCAGCTGCTGGGAGTTGCACACGTGGTGGATGTGGCAGTCCTCGATGGTGGAGAACACCGCGCCCATGCGGCCCACGATGCCGGTCTGCTCGCAGTGGTGCACGTGGCAGCGGCGGATGATGTGGCCGCCCACCTTCTCCTTGAGCCAGCCGTGGTACTGGCCGCGGCAAACGGCGTCGCGCTCCATCTGGGTGGGGGACTTGACGTGCCTGGTGTAGAAGTACATGTCGTTCTCGGGGTCGCGGTACTTGCCCAGCGATATGCCGCAGCACTTGCTGCCCCAGACTTCGCAGTCCTCGATGATCCAGCCCTTCGACCAGTGGGGCCCGATCAGGCCGTCCTGATACGCCGCGGGCGGGGCCCAGGTGGTCGCGCCCTTGTTGATGTCGAAGCCGGAGACGGTGATGTAGTCCACGCCGTTTTCATCGGGCATGAAGCAGTTGCGCCGCACCAGTATCTCCACCTTCTGCGCGTTGGGGTCAAGACCCTTGAAGTTGGCGTAGAGCACCGTCTCGCTCCCGTCCTGTTCCGTATACCACTTCCAGGTCGACAGCCCGGCGTCGAACGCGCAGGGGTCGGCCTCGGCCTTTTCGCATTCCTCCAGGGTAACGGTCTCGTACATCATGCGGTCGTTGAGGAACACCGCGCCGGTGTGGCGCACGGTGGGGGCAAAGTACCAGTCGCCGCAGACCATTTCGGTATACGGGTTGTAGCTTCCGAACACGCCGTTGTCCACGCGGTTGACCCACACGTCGCCCTTGAAGGGCTTCCAGCCGGTCAGCGGCTCCGCGCCGGTGATCACCGCGCCGAGGGGCTCCTCGGAGCGATAGACGATGCGCTTATCCGCCGTGCCGCCGTTGCGGGGGGTCACCTTCTCGCGGTAGACGCCCGGCGCGACGAGGACCTCGTCGCCCGCCACGGCCACGCGCGCCGCGTCGTCGATGTGCTTAAAGGGCATGGCCCTGGAGCCGTTGCCGTCCCGGGATGCGTTGGCGTTGACGTAGAGTATCATGATCCGTTTCCTCCTTGTTTCTATGATTACAGTATCAGCCCTTGACCGCGCCGGCCATCATGCCCTTGACCAGCTTGTCCTGGAAGATGATGAAGAGTATGATCATCGGCAGCGCAGAGAGTACCAGCACCGCGAGCATCAGCGGCATGTCCATGGCGTGCTCGCCCTTGAACTGGCCCAGCGCCAGCGGCAGCGTCTTCTGGTCGGCCGAGAGCAGCAGCGTATTCGCAAAGGCAAACTCGTTCCACATCGAGACGCCGTTGTAGATGGCCAGCGTGCTGAGGCCCGATTTGGACAGCGGCAGTATGATGCGGAAGAACATGCTGTACTTGTTGCAGCCGTCGATGACCGCGGCCTCCTCGACCTCGCGGGGAATGGTCATCATAAAGCCGGTCAGTATGAATACCGCCATCGGCAGCGCGAAGGCCACGTAGGGCCCGATCAGCGCGTACTTGTTGTCATACAGGCCCATCCAGTTGGTCATCTTGAAGATCGGGATCAGCGTCACGTGCATCGGGATCGACATCATGGCGATGATGCCGGCGTAGATCAAGTTGCGCAGCCTGAACTTCATGCGCGAGAGCGGATAGGCCGCGAAGGACGATATGATCAGCATCAGCACCAGCGAGATGGCCACGATCAGCACCGAGCGGGCGAAATAGCCGAAAAAGCCGTTTTGTATGATGTTCGGGTAGTTTTCAAAATACCAAGGCTCCGGCAGGTGGAATACGCCCTGCACGAACATATCAAACTGCTTGCGAAAGGAGTTGAAGACCATGAAGGCGAAGGGAACCAGCGCGATCAGCATCCAAAAGCACGCGAAAAACCATGCAAAGCCCCACGCGACGCGGCTCTTGACGCGCTCGCGCCTGTACTTTTGCTCGTCGAGCTGTTGCTGCGCCAATTTGACATCGTTGGTCATGTCAATAATCCTCCTTTACGACGAATACCTTCTGGAACAGCAGCGCGATGACGGTGATCAATATGAACATGCCGGCGGCCACGGTGGAGCCGTAGCCCATCTTCCACTGCTGGAAGGACAGCTTGTACATATAGGTCGCCATCAATTCGGTGCCGCCGGCGGGACCGCCCTGGGTCATGTTCCAGATCATGTCGAAGTATTTCAGGGAGCCGATCATCGACATGGTGCAGGCCGTCTTGAAGATCGGGCCCAGCAGCGGAATGGCGATCTTGAACAGGTACTGTCGGCGGTTCGCGCCGTCGATGATCGCCGCTTCATAAAGCGAGGTGGAGATATTGGAATAACCGGCGATAAAGTACACCATGTAAAACGGCGTGAACTGCCAGGCCATGACGCCGATGACCGCGAACAGCGCCTGCGGGCTCTTGCCCAGCAGGTCCACGATCGTCCGCTTGCCGTTGATCATCGTGGCGAGGGAGGTGAACAGGCCGTCGTTGGTGCCGAGGATGTAGTTGAACAAAAACGCGATGGCGACCGAGCTCATCAGGTAGGGGAGGAACCAGATGATCTTGAAGATGTTTGACCTGCGCCCCACGCTGTCGAGGAACGTCGCCAGCATGAGCCCAAGCGGGATCTGCAAAAGTATCGAGAAGACCATCACGATCAGGTTATGGAGAAAGGAATCCCAGAACTTGTAGTCCTTGAACAGTGTCTTCCAGTTCTCCAGACCGATGAACATCTTGTCCGCGGAAATGCCGTTCCACTGGTACTGGCTGGTGACGAAGGTATCAATGACGGGGTAGATCATGTACATGGCGATCAGTATCAGCGCCGGAGCGAGGAACAGCGTCGCGGCCAGCGCCGTACCCTTCTGCGACGTATCCGCCAGCATCCTTCTGGATTTTTTTCCCATATCGCATACGCCTCCTTTATATTATCATCCAATGCGCCCCGGCAACCGCCCGTCTACAGGTTACTACTCAGCCTGCGGCTTCGCAGTAACTGTCGAAGGGGGACAGATCCCCCTTCGAGGCATCCCCCACAGATTTTGCTTGAGTTTTCCGCCTGTTTGATGAAAGAGAACAGACGATGAACAAACAGGCGGAAAACTCTGGCCGCAAAATCTGCAATGAAGGCATTTTTTCTTCTGGAAAATGGGATTTTCCGCCAGAAAAATGCCCACGGGGTCGGCGTACACGCCGCCGCCCCCGATCTCAAGGGGGACCCTGAACAGTAACGTCCACTGCGCGCGATCCGGTTGACCGTCGGCTGGCGCGGCGCATTCGATCAGCCTCATGCAAGAATACCCGCAGGGAAATTCCTGCGGGTATTCCGCACGTATGCCGAAGGCATTCCGTGTTCGCTTGATCAGCCCTCGCGGGCGGCAGCCATGGCCGCATCCTGCATTTCGCCGATCTCCTGGGGGGTCTTGGTCAGGCCGAACAGCTCGGTCATGCAGTCCTTGTGCACCTCGGTGACGGAGGCGGGCAGGTACTGGTCATACCACAGCTGCACGTTGGAGGCGTTGAAGAAGGTGCCGATGACGACCTTCATGTTCTCGTCATCCACCTGGTCGAAGCCCTTGATGGAGGGGGTACGGCCATACTCGACCTGCATCGCGTTGTACTCATCGTCGCTGTAGTACTGGGTGGCCAGCACGTAGCAGGCGTCCAGCTTCTCCTGATCGACGGAGCCGTCTTCCTTCCAGCAGTTGAAGGAGAAGGCGTTGCCGACCGCGGTGCCGATCTCGACGTCCTGGGGCACGCCCTTGGCCGCGGCCTCGGTGTCCTCCGGGAAGCGGAAGGTGCCGAAGTTGGCCTTGTACCAGTCCATATTGTCCGTCATGACGGAACCGACCTGCCAGGAGCCGTGCAGCATCATCGCGCAGGTGTTGTTGTACATCAGGGCGCGATCCTCGCCGTTGTCGGTGATCATGCTGTTGAAGCCGTCGTTGAAGTAGCCCTTCTTCACCCAATCCTGGATCTTCTCGCCGGCCCAGATGAAGGCCTCGGAGGTGAAGGAGCCGGTGCCGTCATAGGCGGCGTCGAACTCGGCGTTGCCGGAGTGGCGGGCGACCAGGTACATGTAGTACATGGAGCCGGTCCACTTGGAGCCGTTCGCCAGGGAGAAGGGCACATAGCCCGCCTCGAGGAGCTTGTCGCAGGCCGCTTCCAGCTCGTCGATGGTCTTGGGAACCTCGATGCCGACCTCGGCAAAGATGGACTTGTTGTAGAAGATGTCGCAGCCGGACAGGCCGCCGAAGGGGATCGCCAGGATCTTGCCGTCATAGGTGGCCTGGGCCACGGCGGCATCGATGAAGTCCGGATGGTCGTACTTGTTGTACATCTCGGTCAGGTCATTCACGAAGCCGGACTTGTAGTACTCGGCCATCGGGCCGCCCGCCCAGTGGATGTACATGTCCGGGCATTCGCCGGCGCTCATCGCCACGACCAGCTGCTGCTTGTAGTTGTCGTTCTGCTGGTGGACCTGTTTGACGGTGATGTTCGGATAGTCCGCCATGAAGCGCTGCACGGCGCCTTCCTGGATGGACTTGTTGGGCTCTTCGGGAGCGATGTCCCACAGCAGGATCTCGAGGGGCTCCTTGGTCAGCTCGGGGATCTCCGCCAGCGCGGCCATCGACGACACGATCAGCATCATGGCGAGGACCAAAACCAGGATCTTCTTCATACAGGTAACCTCCTTTATCATATTCCAGCCGCTTTGCGGCCAAAATGATTCCCGGCAAAGCATTTTTCCAGACCCGTCGCGATCCGGATAACGCGACAGGTCTGAACTTTGATTTAACAATACTATATCATAATTCACAGAAACAGTCCATGGATTTAACAAAACATTCATAAATTATGACAATCGCTGCAAAGAATAGGGCGTTTCAGCATCACAAATGAGCATTGTTTGCCGAACGCCTTATCTTATAACTCAGTATGGCGCGTATCAATGACATGACGACGGGTATTGAGGCTTCATGCCCTGCGCCCCGCAAACCTGTCAAACGCCCGGTTATATACCTTCACCATGTTGCCGACCAGTATCGCGGCGATCACGCTGCCTTCCCGAACGCCGGACAGTCTTCCCACGAAGATCAGACATATCAACGTCGCCACCACGATATACATGACATCGAAAAACACCTTCACGTTTTCATAGCGCTTCCCGGTGACGATACTGACAGCCCGGTTCATGGCCTCTCCCGGCATCATCGCGACCCCGGCCCTGTACTGTATCCAGATGCCGAGGGCAAGGACGCAGCCGCCGATGAGCATCACCGCGAAGCGCGCCGGATACGAAACCGGGTTGACGCAGCCGAGCAGTTTGCAGGAGAAATCCGTCAGGGAGCCGAACAGAAGCGCCACCGCGGTCTGGACGATGATTTCCAGCGGCTTGCAGCGCCTGCGGAGCAGGGCGACCTGGACGGCGACCTGTACAAGGCCGAGAAGGTTCAGCCACCCGCCGAAGGACAGCGCGTGGTTCACCAGGGAGATTGAGTATGGCACCGACGCCACCGGCGATGTGCCGAGACCGGCTTTCGTGGAAAACGCGACTCCCAGCGAGGCCACAAAGAGACCTGCCAGGAATATGGCGTAGCGCTTGATCATTTTGCCTTGTCACACCTCTGTATCATGTGATGCCATTCTACCATAAAACGGGAATGTCGGCAACAGAAAAAAATGGCCATCGCCGTGATCCGTTTGCCCATAGCATTGTCGTGCAAAGCAACGTCAAACAGATTGCGCTTCGCGTCTGCGAAATCATAGGTCTCCTGTATCCATGAAAACAGTTCATCATCCAGTCGCGCCAGGTTTTCCACATGAATCAGCCCTTTCCGCTGCCACTGTCTATATGCGCGGCATCACATCTGTACAATATAAGGGAATACTTATTGAACAGGTGCTTTGTCATGGCAGATCAGATAGAACGCTTTGAATTTGACTTTTTGCTGATGGGTCAGGCGATCAAGAGAGCCCGCGGAGCGAAAGGGATGACCCGTGAACAGCTTTCCGGGATTATCGGCTATGCGCCCCGGTATATACAAGTCATCGAATATAAAAGCCAATATCCAAGCATTGAGCTTTTGAAAAGCCTTCAAGCATTGACTTCCCATTTTCAATCCCGTCCCGGATGGTCATTTTGAAATACTGCTCCTGCGATTTATCTCCGATGTCCGAGAACACTGCATTGTAGCTTGCCAAAGAAGGCTATGCGCATCAAGCCCACTGAAAGGGCTTTTCGCGGCATAAACACCCAGTTCTTCGCTTGCTGGCGGTCTTGTGAGGATATTGTTTACGCCGCCATGAACAGATTATGCTTTTCCATAGGTGTCAGGATGCCAAGATTACGCTGTACTCTCTCAATGTTGTAATAGCGAATGTAGCCTTCGATCATACCAGCCAATTCTGTCTTGCTGCGGAAGCTTTTGCCGTATCCGCGTGTGAAAACCAGCCCGTGGCGGCCGACATCTCATACAGGAACGGCAATGTGGCCAGTCCTCCGCCCACGGAAAACAGGCCCGTCTTGATGAATTCCAGCATCAGTCTCAGGAGGGTCATTGGCTGTCGCCTCCCCTCTTCGCCCTGCGCAGGCTGGCGAGGATTCCCGTCGCGCCCGACAACAACACCAGTACCGCGGCGGGGATTTTCAGAGGCAGCATCCCTCCGACGGCATTCAGTATAAAGATGAGTATGTACAGCGCCAGCGAGAACCCGTCCACCACGCTGCCCTTCCACAGCCTGAGCACCGCCTGTACGATCAGTACGCACACACATACGCGGATTCCGGCAAAGGCGTGCTGCACAACTGCCAGATCGGCGAAATTGGTCAGGAAGGCAGCGATGATCAGGATTATAACTATGGGCCCTGTGAGGAAGCCGCAGGTGGCGGCCAGGGCGCCGGGAATTTTGCCGCGCTTCTCGCCGATGAAGGTGGATACGTTGAGCGCGATAATGCCGGGCGTGCACTGGCCTATGGAGAAGTAATCGCGCAGATCCTCCATGGTGGTCCAGTGCCTCTTGTCAACCAGCTCCCGCTCCAGGATCGGGAGCATGGCGTAACCGCCGCCAAACGTCACGCAGCCGATCCTGGCAAAGGTCAGATAGAGTTCGAGGAGATTGTTCATATACTACATGATTTCGTTCATCATCACCGGGCGGTGCTCGTCGAGGGACTTCTTCGCGGCCATGGCCACCGCCACGGACATGATGCCCTCGTGGCCGCCCACGGGCACGTCGGTATTGTTGAGTATGGCGTTGACGAACGCCTTGGTTTCTTCAATGAAGGCGTCGTTGTAGCGCTCGAGGAAGAACCAGGTGGGCTTCTCGGTGACCACGCCGTCGGCGGTGGAGACGATGTTGGTGCTGATCAGATCGTTTTCATCCCGGGTGCAGCCCTTGTCGCAGTGGACCTCGACGCGCTGGTCGTAGCCGTAGCGGGCCGCGCGGCTGTTGTCGATCACGCCGATGGCGCCGTTGGCGAACTTGAGGGACACGACGGCGGTGTCCACGTCGTCGTACTTGGCGAACATGGGGTCGATCTTCACCGCGCCGAGGGTGAACACTTCGGTGATGTCGCTGCCGGCGAGGTACATCGCCATGTCGAAGTCGTGGATCATCATGTCCACGAACAGGCCGCCGGACACCTTGACGTATGCCTCCGGGGGCTGCTCGGGGTCGCGGGAGCAGACCTTGACGATGTGCGGCGCGCCCAGCTTGCCTGAGGCTACATCCTGCTGGACCTTGCGGTGGTTGTGGTCGAAGCGGCGCACGAAGCCCAGCTGCAGCTTCACGCCCGCCTTCTTGACGGCGTCGAGGGCGGAGTTGATGTCGTCCAATTCAAGGCCGATCGGCTTTTCGCAGAATATGTGCTTGCCCTGGGCGGCGGCGCGGCGGATGAAGTCGGTGTGGAAGCCCGTGGGGGAGCAGATGAACACGGCGTCGATGTCCTTGGCGGCGAAGATCGGCTCCTTATCCTTGTCCCAGCGCTCCACGCCCAGGGCCTTGCAATAGGCGATGCCGTCGTCATTGAGGTAGGGATCCGCCACGGCCACCAGCTTCGCGCCCTTCACGGAGTGGGCCAGGTTTGCGGGCGTGCAGGCGGCCGATGCGGCCGAAGCCGAGCATGCCAATGCGTACTTCGTTCATGGTTCAAACCTCCTTAGCAATACTTCTCCACGAAGGCCCGGGTGACCTCGGCGGACTTCTTCACGTTTTCCTCCTGATCCATCGCGTAGTACTCGGGGCGGAAGATCTCGATGGTGGGGCCGCCCTCGAAACCGATCTTTTTAAGCGCCTCGGCGTAGCGGGCGTGGGGCAGGCAGTCGCCGTCGGCGTCCATCCACATGCGCTTCTCGTCGTTGTTGTAGTACGCGCCGCAGGGCAAATCCTCCGAACCGTTGACGTGCCAGACGAAAATCTTCTTCCCGTCGGCCTTGTCCAGTTCCTCCCAGCTGGATGCCATGGCGTGGAAGTGGTACTGGTCCAGCGTCACGCCCACGAGGGGATGGTTGACTTCCTTCACGATGGCGTAGGCGTCGTCGAAGCGGTTGATGGTCATGGCCGGCTCGCCGCAGAACTCTATGGACAGCCGGATGCCGTGGGGCTCGGTCCTTTTGAGCATCTCGCGGATCACAGCCACCGCGTCCTCGCGGATCTCCTGCCGGGAGGGGGTCAGGCCCTTCTCCTTCATGTCCTTGGAGGGCACCACCACGATCATCCTGCAGCCTAAAATATTGCAGCGGCGGATGATCTCGTCCAGCTCCGCCAGCACGGCGTCCTTCTCGGCCTGGGTGGGCTTCATGTTGAAGAAGCACAGCGCGTTGTAGGACAGCATCTTCAAATGATGGGTGCGGAACCATTCGCCCAGTTCCTCCAGCGTCACGACGCCGTTTTTAAGGTCGCGGTCCAGGCACTCGGACTGTATGTCGATATAGTCAAAGCAGTACTTTTCGCAGTACTCCAGGTCCTTCATCACGGAATGATTTTTGCAGAAGCGGTCGTTCGCCTCGTTGAAGCCGATCTTCATGGGTTTTCCTCCTTTACTTGTCGCCGTTGAATTCGCGGATGGCGTCCAGCATGGCGATGACGTTGGGGATGGGGGTGTTGGCCTGTATGTTGTGGATGGTGTTGATCACGTATTATACCACATCCCTCTGTGAGTTTTTAGAGGTTACCTTATGGTTGCCATCTGCAAATGCGTCGGTTCGCAGCACATATTTGAGGTAGTTGTCTTTGACTCGGGACAGTTCACTGTGGGTGCTACTACTCATCCAATTCTTACCTGCCCACTACATATTACGATACAAGGACTGGTAGTACTACTCCATTTGAGATTCATACTAAAAGTGGTATCAGCGTGATACTACATGTGCGCCAAATTGACCACATGAATCAGCCCTTTTACTTCCCTGTGTCGGGCGAACTCCACCAGCTTCCGGGTGTCACCGATCCTGCCGGCATCGTAGGCGATCAAATAAGTGCTATGGCAGATCATATACTGATTAGGGCAGACTGGCATCATCTATTGCGCGACGCGAAAGCTGGTCGAGCAGGTCTGCCAAAAGCTGATCCAGAACGGCGTCTCCGCCACGCGCTACCATGCCGGGCTTGACGACGAAGAGCGCCGCCGGAACCAGGAAGATTTTGTGTACGACCGCCGCCGCGTGATGGTGGCGACCAACGCCTTCGGGATGGGCATCGACAAGTCCAACATCAGCTTCGTGTTGCACTACAACATGCCCAAGAACATCGAGAGCTACTATCAGGAGGCCGGGCGCGCGGGTCGCGACGGCGCCGTGCCGCGTGATTTTGCGGGGAGGGTCGCCGCGTCGCGGGTCACGACGGTCACCCTCACCCGCTTCTGAACACATTGCGACAGCGCGCCCCCGATCCATCTGGCGCGCCTGATCGATATGAAGGGACTGACGATCACGACGGATTCCTTCGCGCCTGCGACATCCGAAAGGAAGCGCGCCTGGAAGGTGTTTTGATCGTAGATGATCTCGCTGCCGAGGGCGGCGTCCCGGTCGGCGGACACGGTGTAGCCCAGGGACGCATACCCCTTCAGCCGCTTGTTGTGCATCTTCTCCAGCATGGCGGCGTGGTTGTCGATGTAGTCGTACACGCGCACCTCGCGCTTGCCCGCGTGCAGGCGATGGAGTCGCCCGACGTACTGCGCCAGCGTGCCCTGCCAGGAGATCGGCATGGGGGGACCTCGAAAAACCTCACTTTGCCGTATACATTACTTCGGAAAACCCTGTAAAACAAGGTTTCTTTCCGAGGCAATGCTTGCGAAAACAGGGTTTTTCGAAGTTGCCATGGTGGGGAAGAGCGTGTCCAGCCGGGCGTCGTCGAAGCCCTCGCCGATGAACTTGCCCGTGGCGCACACCACCAGCGGGACATTCTCCGGAGAATAATATCATAATACTGTCCGATGGCGGGTGCCTTGCTGTCTGCGTCGATTTTGAAGCGCGTGCCGGTGAACCGGGGAATCATGATGTGCGCGAAGGGACGCCGCATCGCCTGCCGCTTTGCATCCACGTAATAGCGAATCGGGCCGAGATACATGTTCAGTATGGGGTGATGGCCGTCCTGCCGTTTGGGGGTGGCGGTCAGGCCGTAGATGTAGCGTGAGCGGACAGCCTTCATGACCTGCTCGAAGCTGACGGCGGGGACGTGGTGGCACTCGTCCACGATCACCATGCCGTAGTCGTCGATCCACGGCCTGATGTCGTCCACCGTTCCCATGGATTGCAGCATGGCAATATCGACGATGCCGCCGCGGGTGTCCCGGTTCGCGCCGTACAGCCCGACGACCTCCCGCACCTTCTGCCGTCCCCGGCGCTTCGGCAATGGCGGCAATTCTTCTTGTATCATCAGAAACTGCTCCAGACGCTCCTTCCACTGTGTCATCAGCTGGGAACGATGCACCAGCACGAGGGTGTTCACCCGCTTCTCCGCGATCAGCGCCGCGCCGACCACCGTCTTGTCAAACGCCGTCGTGGTGGAGAGTATGCCGTTGTCATGGGAAGAGAGTGCCTTGAGCGCCTCGGCCTGCTCCCCGCGCAATGCGCCGTTGAAGCTGACGTCGATGCTCCGCCCCGGACAGCGCTCGTCGCGGATGCTGATCTCGACACCATTGGCACGTAGACATTCCGCCACATCGTCCAGACAGCCCCGGGGCAGCGCGAGGGTATCGCCGCAATATTCGGCACAGCAAATGATTCGGGGGATGTTCCACACCGGCATCCGCATGGCCTGCGCGCGGTAGAACTGCGGATTGCGAAAGGCCGCGAGGGGCTTGATCTGATTCTGCGCCCGGTTGGAGAAGCCCCTCACGGGCAGATTGGCTGCTCATTCAAAAAAGACTGCCGCCGTGTCGGGCGGCGGCGACCTGCAGCGGCAGCGCGATCAGATTGCCGAAGCCACCCTTCGGCAGCGTGTCCTGATTGGGAAACATGCGATCATAGAATGTGAATGAGAGCCGCGCGTGCTCGCGCATCGCCAGCGTCAGAATCACCGACCCCAACGCCCGCGCCTTCGCCGCCTCCACCGCCTCCGAAAAGAAGATCCATAAATGCGCGCCGTTGCCGCTGCGGGAAATCTCTGTGTAGCATGGGATATTTTGCGCTTGACAGGTGGCCGCGACCATCCGCACATCGTCCCGCCAGCCCTCCCCGTCAAAGTCGATGGCCAGGAAATGACAGGTCTCGTCCCGCAACAACGGATAGACGCCCAGCACACAACTACCGCTCAGGTGCGCCGCAACGGCCCTCTCATCATAAGGCAGATACGCCGCATGGCCGCAATCTCTGCACTTCCCCCTGGGCTTCAAACACACACCCTTCCGCCACTCGTTTTTGCATGCGGGACTGTACCCGGAACCCCCGTTTTTGCTCTCCCAGCGGTGAGCATACACATCCTCCCGTCCTTGAAAAAGCGACATGAACAGCGCGATCTTGTCCGCCATGGCGCTGCGCTTCGACACCTTCGCCTCCGCCGCCAAGCTTTGCGGTGTATCAACCTCTCCCTCAGCCTTATCCTCCGGGATTTCTATGCCGTGCGCCCGCAATAGCCCCCGAAGCATCGCGTCCTCCGCGCGCAGGCGCTCCAGTTCAGGCAACGAATGGTTTGTGGAAGGCATAGCCACGCCTCTTTCACTTCTTTGTTTATCATTCATCAGCCATATAACCTTTCGCCTGTGACCTTGAAATGATTTACGCCCCGGACCGTCTACATAGCCAGCCGTTCTGACCGCTATTCCCGCTTGAAAAGATATCTTAATCAATATCTATATTTGTTTATCGCCTTGGTTATAATATATTCTTATTTCGCTATTTCTCCTCTTGTCCATCTCTTTCCCATGGCTTTCAGTATCAAAACAGTATCATACGTGATACTGTGATTATTCATCAATACTCTATCATCATCTTCATTATAGCGCAATGCCCTGATCATTTCAAGCTTTTCCTGTCCGACTCCCATCGCAAACAAAAGACACTTCCGCAGAAAAGGAAGCAGCTCCGAAAAGTATCGTAAAGACGCAATGTTCATAGAGCGATATGAGCATCGCGCATTTAGCATCTGTCAGACAGGATTGGTCATCCAATAGACAGCTCGTGTTTATCATCTGCTTCGCTTTCCTTTTCGGGTATAATCATATCATCAACAAACCGGGGATGTAAACACAATGTACGGAGCAATTTTAGGCGATATGATCGGTGCGCCCTATGAGTTCGACAGGGGCGACAAGACCAAGGATTTCCCGCTGTTATCTGCCGACAGTCAGTTCACGGACGATACCGTCATGACCATCGCAGTGGCGGAGGCACTGCTGGACACCATGCCGGAGGCCGTCACGGCGTTTCTGGAGGGGACGGACTTCGAGGACGTGATTCGCACGGCGGTCTCCCTCGGCGGCGACTGCGACACGCTGACCTGCATCGCCGGGAGCATCGCGGAGGCGTTCTATGGCGTGCCGGATGCGCTGATCACTGCCTGCCGCGGGCGCCTGTCGCGGGACATCATTCGGGTGGTGGATCGGTTCCGGCAACACTTCACAGAAGCAAAGAATGCTGAAGTGGTAGACAACAACCGCTCTACTATGGTATAATCCGGTCATAGACGAATGAAATGTAATCGTCAATGATCCGCTGTGATAGCAGCCCGCACACAACCGCCGAGGGGAGGCTGGACGGATGAACTGGATCGTCGTGGCGGACAACAGTATTGAAGCATTGCAGGACGCGGGGCACATTCTCTGCAAGCGCAAGATGCGCGTGACCGGGTTCAGATCCGGGCAGGCGCTTATGGAGTTTCTGAAGGACAACCGGCCGGATCTGATCCTGCTGGGCAGCGTGCTGTGGGAAATCGGCGGTTTTGAGGCGATATCCGCCCTGAAGAGCGCGTGCAAGGCGGGCAAGGGGATTCCCGTTTTGCTGATGGCGGAACAGGGGGAGCCGGACCTGGAAGCGCGTGCGCGGGCCATGGGCGCTGCCGGCGTGGTGGGTAAGCCGCTCGTGGCGGCGGAGCTGACGGCGCGCGTGCTCGAAATCCTCGCTTCGATCCCGCAGTCGGGCACGAATGAGAGCGCTCCGATCCACAATACGCTGGAGGAGATCGCCAACGCGCTGGAGGAGCGCAACGAATCCACCACCGGCATGTGGATGGGCAGCGAGGCGTTCGGCAACGTCTATCGCCACATGCTTAGATACCTGGAACGCTATCACGGCGTAGCGTTCCAGGTTTTGTTTACGGTGGAGATGTCAAAGTCGTATGACGCGCGCCAACGCTCGGAGATCATGACGCAGTTCCGACGCAGGTTGCAGCTTTCGCTGCGCAACAGCGACATGATGATGGAGAGCGGCGAGAACCAGGTGTTCCTGCTGTTGCCGGAGGTGGGAGAGGCCGACATCGGTCACGTGATCTCGCGATTGATCGAGGACTGGAAGCAGACGGAATACGGTCCCTGCACCGATATCATCTCCGAAGTGCGGCAGGCGAATCTGAATCGCAGCGCGGCGCAGGAGGAGATCAGGCCCCGGACGGATTGGGTCGTCGTGGTGGACGACGACGTCGCCAACCTCAAGATGGCCGGGCTGATACTGAGCCGGCAGCACATGCGCGTGACGGCGCTGAGGTCCGGGCGCGCGCTGCTGGAGTACATCCGTAACAACAGCCCCGACGTGATCCTTCTGGACGTGCGGATGCCGGAGATGGACGGCTTTGAGACGATGCGGCTGCTCAAGCGGGAAATGACGCCGGGGCAGGAGATCCCCGTGATCTTCCTGACGGCCGACGACAATGCCGAGTCCGAGATGATGGGCCTGAACCTGGGCGCGATGGACTTCATCAAAAAGCCCTTCGTGCCGGAGGTGCTGACCGTGCGCGTGAAGCACATCATACAGCTTTCCAGGCTCCAGAGAAACCTGGCCGAGGAAGTGGCGCTGAAGACGCAGGAGAACGAAAACCTCTCCATGCGCGTGGTGCAGACCCTGGCGGAGACGATCGACGCCAAGGACACCTACACCAACGGCCACTCCGGCCGGGTGGCCGAATACGCCCGCCAGATCGCCCGGCGCTTCGGCTACGGCCGGAACCGGCAGAATGAGATCTACATGATCGGGCTTCTGCACGACGTGGGCAAGATCGGCGTGCCGGACAGCGTGATCAACAAGCCCTCGCGCCTCACGGAGGCGGAGTACGCCCAGATCAAGATCCACCCCGTCCTGGGCGACAAGATACTGAAGAAGATCCAGGAGCGTCCCAAGCTGGCCATCGGCGCGCGCTGGCACCACGAGCGCTACGACGGCACGGGCTATCCCGACGGCCTTGTCGGGGAAGACATCCCGGAGGAGGCACGGATCATCGCCGTGGCCGACGCCTACGACGCCATGACCAGCCGGCGCAGCTACCGGAGCATACTGCCACAGGCCGCCGTCCGCAGCGAGATCGAGCGGGGCAAGGGCACGCAATTCGATCCCGTATTCGCCGACATCATGCTGGAGATCATCGACGAGGACACGGAATACAAGCTAAAGGAAAACTGACTATGTTTTTGGAATACGCGGAAAATATCGTGCAGCTCATGGCGTGTCTGATCGCCCTTCTGTTCTGCCTGTTTCAATACATCAGCGGAAAGCAGAAGGGATGGGTCTACGCGACGGCGGTCTTCCTGTGCAGCCTGATGAGCAGCTATTACTGGACGGCTTACCTGGTCATCATGGGCGACTACCCCAACGTGTCCAACCTCTTCTCCTATATGGGCTGGAACGTCGCGTTTGTCTTTTTGCTGATCCTGGTGCTTCACATGCGATGCGCCGAATCCCGGCGATTCTTCCATCCGCTGATGCTGCTGCCGATCCCGCTGAATGCCTGGCAGCTCACCCTTTACCTGCAATACGGCGGCGTGCTGAACAACCTCCTTCAGGTCTCGGTCACGACGGCCGTTGCCTGTTTCAGCCTGCAAAGCATTCTATGGTATCGAAGGCATCGGAAGCACGGCGCCGCCCGGCCCTATGTGGCGATGGTGGCGCTGATGTATGTGTGCCTCGAATACGGCATGTGGACGACATCCTGCTTTGCCGCGCCCATCGCGACGTTGTACTATCCCCTTTCCTTCCTCAACAGTCTGGTCTTCCTGAGCCTGACGTGGGCGCTGGCGCTGACGTACAAATCCAATCGCAATCCCGTGCGGGACGGCATGATCCGCAGGTACCAGACGATCCTCAAGGCCGTGTACTTCGCCGTCGTGCTCGTGTGCAGCGTCGGCGGCATCATGCTTGGCATCTGGATGCGCGACACGATGCGGGCGGGGCTGCAGCAGGCCTCGGAGAGCAACCTGTACAGCATCATCCACGTGGTGCTGTTCGTCATATCGCTGTTCCTGGTGGCGTTCGCTGCGGCGATCATCTATGTGGTGCGCTTTTCGGAGAAGGTGGCGGAGAACAACGCGCTGAACGAGGCGCGGCAGATCGCCGAGCACTCCAACGCGGCCAAGAGCGAGTTCCTGGCGAACATGTCCCACGAGATCCGAACGCCCATCAACGCGGTGCTGGGCATGAATGAGATCATACTGCGGGAGAGCCGGCAGGCGCGGGATCGGCTGCCGGAGCCGCGGGAAGCCGTCCGGGACGTCTTTGCCGACATCTGCAATTATGCCGTGAACATCCGCAGCGCCGGGAACAACCTGCTCTCCATCATCAACGACATCCTCGATTTCTCCAAGATCGAGGCGGGCAAGCTGGAAATCGCGGAGGGTGAATACCGGCTGAGCTCCGTGCTCAACGACGTCAGCAACATGATCGCCTTCAAGGCCCGGGACAAGGGGCTGGACTTCCGCGTCGACGTGGACGACACCCTGCCGGACTGCCTGTACGGGGACGAGGTGCGGGTCCGGCAGATCGTGACCAACGTGCTGAACAATGCCGTGAAGTACACCCGGGAGGGGCGCGTTTCCCTGAGCGTCCGCGGCGCCTGGGGCGAGGCGGCGCGCCCGGGCGGCGCGATCGACCTGAAGATCGTCGTGGAGGACACCGGCGTCGGCATCCGGCAGGAGGACATCGGGCGGCTGTTTGACAAGTTCGAAAGGGCCGATCTGCGCCACAACAGCACGGTGGAGGGCACGGGCTTGGGCCTTGCCATCACCCGCAACCTCCTGGACATGATGGGCGGCAGCATCGACGTGCGCAGCGTGTACGGCGAGGGCTCCGCCTTTACGATCGTACTGCCCCAGAAGGCCGTCGGCACGGAGCCCATCGGCAACTTCCGCGAAAAGTTCATGAGGACCCAGGATCAGGCGACGGTCTACAGGGAGTCCTTCCACGCGCCCGAGGCGCGCATACTGGTCGTGGACGACACCCGGATGAACCTGACGGTCGTCGTCAACCTGCTCAGGAAGACGGGCATCGGCATCGACACCGCCGACAGCGGCGAGGAGGCCGTCAGGCTTTCGCAGTCCCGCCGCTATGACCTGATCCTGATGGACCAGCGCATGCCGGGGATGGACGGCACGGAGGCCATGCGCCGCATCCGCGAACAGCGCGACGGCGCCAACCGTGAAACGCCGTTCATCTGCCTGACCGCCGATGCCGTGAGCGGCGCGCGGGAGCGCTACCTGGCGGAGGGCTTCACGGATTACCTGACCAAGCCCATCGACAGCCACGCCCTCGAGCAGGCGCTGATCAGGCACCTGCCCGCCGGGAAGGTGCAGGTCGTAAGCGCGGATCAGCCGGTCGGGGGCGCGGCGGAGGACGCCCTTCGGGACGATCCCTTCGAGGCCCTGCGCGCCGCGGGCGTCGATACCCAGGCCGGCGTGCGCTACAGCGGGGGCGACCCGGAGCTCTACCGGACGATGCTGCGGGAGTACGCCGGCGGCGCTCAGGAGTGGGCGCGCGCGCTGGGGGAATACCTGGACGCCGGGGACTGGAAGCACTACGCCGTGTGCGCGCACGCATTGAAGAGCAGCGCCCGCATGATCGGGGCCACGGCGCTCTCGGAGACGGCCGCGCGGCTGGAGGCGGCGGCGGACGCGGGGCAGGCCGAGGTCATACTGAAGGCGCACGA
>CADASI010000027.1 GCA_902790525.1 uncultured Eubacteriales bacterium | reverse complement strand
GACGCGCCACGGCGCGTCCGCGGACGCCCCATGGGGCGTCCCTACGTTGGGTTCGTGGTATCGGGAACAGTGTTCTGTCATTCATGCGTGAGCCGTGCTCTTTAACCATCATCCCCTTGACGAACGTGCGGGAAATTGATATCATGGAAACATCATATTGTTTAAACTGGAGATGTACAGACATGAGCGAGAATTGTAACCACGATTGCGGCAGCTGCACGGCCAACTGCTCCAGTCGAGAAAGCGGCAAGCCCGACTTTTCCGCCAAGGCCAATCCCCACAGCCGGGTGAAGAAGGTCATCGGCGTGGTGAGCGGCAAGGGCGGCGTGGGCAAGTCGGTGGTCACCAGCCTGCTGAGCGTGATACTGCGCCGCCGGGGGCTTAATACGGCCATACTGGACGCGGACGTCACCGGCCCCTCGATCCCCAAGGCCTTCGGCGTGAAGGGCCAGCTGATGGCCTCCGACGAGGGCATCTTCCCCGCCAACAGCATATCCGGCATCAGGATGGTGTCGCTGAACCTGCTGCTGGACAACGAGACGGACCCCGTGGTGTGGCGCGGCCCGGTGATCGCCGGCACGGTGAAGCAGTTCTGGTCCGACGTGATGTGGGGCGACGTGGACTTCATGTTCGTGGACATGCCTCCGGGAACCGGCGATGTGCCACTGACGGTGTTCCAGTCCCTGCCGGTGGACGGCATACTGATCGTGACCTCCCCGCAGGAGCTGGTGGGCATGATCGTCGAGAAGGCCGTGCACATGGCGCAGATGATGGACATCCCGGTACTGGGCATCATCGAGAACATGGCCTACTTCCAGTGCGACCAGTGCGGCAAGCGCCACTACATCTTCGGCCGGAGCCACCTGGAGGAGATCGCCGGGCGCTACGGCATCACCGTCACCGCGCAGATGCCCATGGACCCCGCCATGGCCGCCGCCTGCGACGCCGGGCGGATCGAGATGTTCGACGCGCCCTGGCTCGACGGCGTCGCCGACGCCCTGCAAAAGCTGTGAGCGCCCGCCTACAAATGCGATCCATAGGAGGCCTTCATGAAATATGAAAAATCCTGCGGCGCGGTGATATTCAGGAAAACCAGGGCGGACGCGGCGTCGGCGGAGGGTCCCCGCGCCGATCTGTGGAACGTGCTGCTGATCCGGCACAACAAGGGGCGGCACGTATCCTTCCCCAAGGGCCACGTGGAGCCCGGGGAGACCGAGAGCCAGACCGCCGAGCGGGAGATCCTGGAGGAGACCGGCCTGCGCGTGCGCGTGGACCGTCGCTTTCGCGCGGAGAACCGCTACAACATACGGCCCGACACCCAGAAGCTGGTGGTGATATTCGCCGCGGTGACCGACCAGGCGGAGATCACCCCCCAGCCGGAGGAAATCGCCGAGGCCCTCTGGGTGCCCGTCGACGAGGCCGACCAGCGCCTCACCTACGAGCGCGACCGCCGCATCATGCACGATGCGTTCGACCACATCCGGGCCCAGTCCGGCAGACGGCACCATCAGCGATAAAGGGGAGCGCGCTCCCCTTTATTTATGTTGACAAAGCGGGCGATTCGTGGGAAAATAGCATTATCACGACAGGGTTGGAGGAATGGGTATGGATTACGAAAAGCTGGACCGGATCGTGGCGTCCTATAAGGACGAGTTGATCGCAAACATACAGAAATGGGTGTCGGTGCCCTCGGTGAAGGCCGAGCCGTCCGGGGAAAACGCCCCCTTCGGCGCGGCGACCCGGCGCATGCTGGACATGGCGCTTGAAGACGCGAAGTCCTTCGGCTTTGAGGTGCGGGACATCGACGGCTACGCGGGCGACGTGAGCTTCGGTTCAGGCCCGGAGACCATGGGCATGCTGGCGCACCTCGACGTGGTGCCCGCCGGGGACGGCTGGACCCACGCGCCCTGGGGCGGCGAGGTGGACAACGGCAGGATCTACGGCCGCGGCACCACCGACGACAAGGGCCCGGCGCTGTGCGCCCTGTACGCCATGCGCGCCGTGAAGGAGGCCGGCATCCCCATGAAGGACGGCGTGCGGCTCATACTGGGCTGCGACGAGGAGACCGGCATGAGCGATCTGCGCCATTACGCCGAAAAGATGGAGATGCCCGACTACGGCTTCTCCCCGGACGCGGAGTTCCCGGTGATCAACATCGAAAAGGGCGGCATGAACGTGCTGATCTCCAAGGTCACCGGCGGCGAGGATCACGCCTCCATCCCGGTGTACTCCCTGTATGCGGGCGAGCGGCCCAACGTGGTGCCCGCCGAGGCGAAGGCCGTGATCGGCCTGGGCGCGATGCGGCTTCAGGATCTGGCGGACCGTCTGGCGGACATCGAGGCGGCCCACGAGGGCTTCCGACTGACCTGCGACGAGATCCCCGGCAACCGCGCCGAGATCGTCGCCATCGGCGTCAACGCCCACGGCGCCATGCCCCACCTGGGCGTCAACGCGGCGGGCATGCTGCTGATCGCCTTAAAGGAGCTGGGCGCGGGCGGCGGCAGCCGGGAGGCCATCGCCATGCTGGCCGACGTGATCGGCATGGAAACCACCGGCGAGAAGCTGGGCATCGCCTGCGCGGACGAGCTGTCCGGCGCGCTGACCTGCAACCTGGGCATCCTCCGCTATGACGGCAATGAAATTTCAGTCCACCTGGACTGCCGCTATCCCATCTGCGGCGACGAGGTCGCCATGCTGGGCAGCGCCGTGAAGGCCGTGGCCCCGGCGGGCCTGTCCGTGCGGCTGATCGGCAGCCATGAGCCGCTGTACGTGCCCGCGGATCACAAGATCGTCAAGGGCCTGTTGAAGGTCTACCACGAGGTCACCGGCCTCGAGGCCTATACCATCGCCATCGGCGGCGGCACCTATTCCCGCATGATGCCCAATACCGTGGCCTTCGGCGTGTGCTTCCCCGGCGATATGGATCTGTGCCACGTCGCCGACGAGTACATCGACATCGAAAAGATGATGCTCGGCGTGAAGATATTCGCGCATGCCATCGTGGAACTGGCGGGGAAATAGGGAGCAGGGACATTGCATATGAAAAAAACATTTTCAATCGCCATCGACGGCCCCGCGGGCGCGGGCAAATCGTCGGTCGCGAAGGCGCTGGCGAAGGCGCTTGACGCCATGTATCTGGACACGGGCGCGATGTACCGGGCGTTCGGCCTGGCGCTGTTGCGCATGGGCGTGGACGTGACCGACCCCGCGGCGGTGGCGGCCCACGCAGGGAACACGGACATCTCGGTGGACTACGTGGACGGCGGCCAGCGCATCTACATCGGCGGCGAGGACGTGACCGGGGCCATCCGCAGCCCGGAGGTGTCCGCGGCGGCCAGCCTCACCTCGGCGGTGCCGGAGGTTCGCGAGGAGATGGTGGCGCTGCAGCGGCGGATCGCCGAGGGGCACAACGTCATCATGGACGGCCGCGACATCGGCACCGTGGTGCTGCCCAACGCCACGCTCAAGGT
The DNA here is from genome assembly GCA_902790525.1 of uncultured Eubacteriales bacterium. Classification (GTDB taxonomy): domain Bacteria; phylum Bacillota; class Clostridia; order Christensenellales; family Aristaeellaceae; genus UBA2862. Next base: position 41,471 of record CADASI010000027.1, on the reverse strand, counting down.
GTACCTGACCGCCTCCGCCGAGGAGCGCGCGCGGCGCAGGTGCCGGGAGCTCGAGGAAAAGGGCGCGCCCCAGCCCTACGAACAGGTGCTCAGGGAGATCGAGGAGCGCGACTGGCGCGACACGCACCGCGAGGCGTCGCCGCTCAAAGCCGCGGAGGACGCCGTGATCGTCGATACCTCCGATATGAGCCTGGACGAGTCCGTCTCGGCGCTTCGGGCGCTGGCGGAAAAGACCTGCGGGTGAGGTGATCGCCATGTCTGTGCGCTTCTACAAATGCTGCTGCAACCTGATTCGACCGATCTACAGCCTGCTCTTCCCCGTGAAGGTGGAGGGGCTTGAAAACGTGCCCGCGGAGGGCGCGTGCGTGCTGGTCGCCAACCACCTGAGCGCCCGCGACCCCATCTACATCGCCGTGCGCGTGCGCAACCGCTGCCTGCACTTCATGGCCAAGGCGGAGCTTTTCAAATTCAAGCCGCTGGCGGCCATCATCCGCGGCCTGCTGGCCTTTCCCGTGGATCGCGGGCACAACGATTTAAACGCCGTGCGCACCGCCCTCAAACTGCTCGCCGACGGCCACATCCTCGGCCTGTTCCCCCAGGGCACCCGCAGCAAGGGCAACGTGCGCACCCCCATGCTCAACGGCGTGGCCATGATCGCCCTGCGCGCCCAGAAGCCCGTGATCCCCGTGTACATCGGCGGCCCCTATAAGCTCTTCCGGAGAATCCCCCTCCGCTTCGGCAAGCCCGTCGACCTCTCCGACTTCGGCCGCCGCATGGATGGCGAGACGCTCAATGCCGTCACCCACCGCATCGAGGACGCGGTGTGGGGGCTGAGTGAGAATTAGGAATTGGGAATTATAGCCCCACTAAGCCTGCGGAAAATCGCCTTGAAATGCAGCCAAATCCGCTCGAAACTGCATCTCCCGGCATTTAGAAACACACTCTAGGAATTGAGTTACCGGCTGCCGCGCAATATATTCGTAGATTACGTTCTGGACGAATCCCTCTTGGGATGTTCCCGCAACGGGCTCCCGGCATTCTATAATTCCTAATTCCTCACTCCTAATTCCTCATTTAATTTGTCCCTCCTTTTCATCCCCATATCATTTGTTAAATGTTTGTTAATACCCACCACAAAGCAGGAATACCCAGCCGAATAATCGAAATAATACGGATAGCGCTGTGAGTAGTATTCACGCGATAAAGTGTTACCATCATAGTTTCATGGGATGGTTACGCGCCGCGGGGAGGTAGTTATCCATCACCAGGCTGTTGCTTGCCCGGCACGCGGGATTCTGTTTCGGCGTGCGTCGGGCGGTGGAGACGGCGGAGAAGAGCGCTCCGGCGATGACGCTTGGCCCCATCATCCACAACCCGCAGGTGGTCAGCCGCCTTGAGGGCATGGGAGTTCGGGCGATCGACCGCCCGGAGGACGCGACGGCCGCCTCGAAGGTGGTGATCCGCTCCCACGGCATCGCTCGCGCGGAATACGAGGCGCTCCGGGCGCAGGGCTGCGCGGTCATCGACGCCACGTGTCCCTTCGTCAAGCGCATCCACGACATGGCCCGCCGCGCCTCGGAGGACGGCGTGCCGCTGATCGTGATCGGCGAGGAAAAGCACCCGGAGGTCCAGGGCATACTGGGCTGGACGGAGGCCCCGAAATACGCGGTGCTCACCCCGGAGGACGTCATGGCGCTGCCGCCGCTTACGAAGGCCCGGGTGGTCAGCCAGACCACGATGGTGCAGGCGCGGTTCGAGGCGCTGTGCGCGCTTTTGAGATCGCGGATACCGAAGCTCGAGGTGGAGGCCACCATCTGCCCCGCCACCCACGACCGCCAGAGCGAGACCGCGCGCATCGCCGAACAGTCGGACGTCATGCTGGTCATCGGCGGCCGGGAAAGCTCAAACAGCCGGAAGCTGTTCAAACTGGCTTCCGATCTGTGCCGCCGGACGTATTTCATCGAGACGGCGGCGGAATTGGACGGGATCGACTTCGATCCCTCCGATACCATCGGGATTACAGCCGGTGCGTCCACACCGGATTGTATAATTAAGGAGGTTGTTGCAAGAATGAACGACATCGAGAAGAAAGTTACCCCCGAAGAGAACCCTGAGATCGAGGCCATGTCCGATGAAGTCATCGACCAGACCTTGGTACAAATTCGCCCCGGCCAGGTCGTTACCGGCAAGGTCGTGCAGATCACTGATGACGAAGTCTGCGTCAACATCGGCTACAAGGCTGACGGTATCGTGAAGAAGGCCGACCTTTCTTCTACCGATGTCAAGATCGACGACGAGATCGAAGTCGAGGTCGTCAAGGTGAACGACGGCGAAGGCAACGTCCTTCTGTCTCAGAAGAACATCATCAACCGCAAAGCCTGGGACGAGATCGTGGCGAAGCAGGAAGCCGGCGAGTTCGTCGAGGGCGTGGGCAAGGAAGCCGTCAAGGGCGGCCTGCTGGCCGACGTCTCCGGCATCCGCACCTTCATCCCCGCCAGTCAGCTCAGCCTGCGCTACGTCGAGAAGATCGACGAGTTCGTGGGCCAGACCATGACGCTCAAGATCATCGAGATCGACAAGGCCAAGAAGCGCATCGTCGCCTCCCGCAAGGCCGTGCTGATGGTCGAAGAGGCCGAGAAGAAGAAGAAGATCTGGGAGTCCCTGGAAGTGGGCTCCATCGTCAAGGGCACCGTGCGGCGCCTGGCCGACTTCGGCGCGTTCGTCGACATCGGCGGCGTGGACGGCCTGGTGCACGTCACCGACCTCTCCTGGGGCCGCGTGAAGCATCCCTCCGACGTGGTGAGCGTGGGCCAGGAGATCGACGTGAAGATCCTGAACGTCGACCCCGAGCGCGAGCGCATCTCCCTCTCCTACAAGCAGACCCAGCCCCGCCCCTGGACCGTGGCCGGCGAGAAGTATCCCGTGGGCTCTGTCGTCGAGGGCAAGGTCGTGCGCATCACCACCTTCGGCGCGTTCGTCGAGCTGGAGCCCGGCCTGGACGGCCTGGTGCACATCTCCCAGTGCGCGCTGACCCGCATCGCCAAGGTCGAGGACGCCGTGAACGTGGGCGACATCGTGCGCGTGAAGGTGCTGGACGTCAATACCGAGGCCAAGCGCATCTCCCTGTCCATCCGCGAGGTGCTTGAGGACGAGGCCATGGACGCCATCCCCGAGGAGAGCGAGTACGAGATCGAGGAGATCCCCGCCGAGGAGTCCACCGAGGAATAATCGAACCCCCGCGCGGCCCGCGCCGCGCATGATTGCCCGGCCCATTGCGCACTGTCCGCGCAGTGGGTCGGGTGTTCGTTTATCAGAGTGCAGAGTGGAGCGTACAAAGTGTCATTCAAAGCGATCAAACTTCTCGCCCTGGACATGGACGGGACGCTGCTGACCACGGACAAGCGCCTGACGGCGCGCGCCCGGGACGCGCTTGACCGGGCCAGCGCGGCGGGGGTGTGGATCGTCCCCGCCACGGGGCGGGTGTTCATGGGCCTGCCGGAGGCGGTGCTGGCGCTGCCGTACCTGCGCTACGCCATCACCTGCAACGGCGCGTGCGTGGTCGATGCCGAGGCGGACCGCGCGCTGTACCGCGCGGAGCTCGATGTCCCGCTGGCATTGGAGATCATGTCCTGGCTGGACGGCCAGAGACTCATCTACGACTGCACCGTGGACGGCCAAAGCCGCATGAGCGCCGACATGTACGCCGTGATCCCGGATTACGCGCCCAGCCCGGCGGTGGTGGGTTACATGCGCGATATCCGCACGCCCGTGCCGGACCTCAAGGCGTTCGTGCGCGACAGCGCTCGCGGCGTGCAGAAGCTACAGGCGTTCTGCCTGGACGAGTCCACCCAGCGCCGCCTGCTGGCGGGCGTGCCCTTCCCGGGGCTCGAGGTGGCCACCTCCGTGACGCGCAACGTGGAGATCACCCGCGAAGACGCCACCAAGGGCGCGGCCCTGCGGGCGCTGACGGCGCACCTGGGGCTTGCGCGCGACGAGGTCATGGCCATCGGGGACGGGCTCAACGACGTGAGCATGCTCCGCGCCGCGGGCGTGGCCGTGGCCATGGGCAACGCGGCGGAGGCGGTAAAGGCCGTCGCCGACGTGATCACCGCCGACAACGATTCGGACGGCGTCGCCGCGGCCATCGAAGCGCTGATACTCTCGAACCAAGGAGGCTGATCGATATGCTGTCACTGCGTCCCGTGCTGCTGGAGTACGGCGACTACCTGTGCAGGCGCTGCCTGAACCGGCGCTATGAGGTGCATCTCGCGCACCGCGATTGCAGGGAGAGCCCCTCGCCCCATCCCTGTCCCTGCTGCAAAAAGACGGGGAGCGTGGTCACGGGCCTGCGCATGGGCGGGCACATCAAGCTGCTGCGGAAGTGACCGGAGCCCCCCGACAGACGAATGCCCGGCGCGGCGCGCCGGGCATTATATTCGTTATTTCGTCACCTTGATCTTCACCTTGGCCTTCTTCTTGTTGGCGGTCACCACGCCGATGGTGGCGGTGCCGGCCTTCTTGGCGGTGACGGTGCCGTCCTGGGACACCGCGGCCACCTTCTTTTTCGAGGACTTCCACTTGAGCGCGGTCTGGGCGGTCCCGGGGCTGAGGGTGGCGTTCAGCTTGAGGGTCTCCCCCACCTTCATGCGCACGGTGCCGGTTTTGTCCAGCGCCACGCCGGAGGGGGCGTTGACGTCCACCACGCGGATCTTGACCTTGGCCTTCTTCTTGTTGGCGGTCATCACGGCGATGGTGGCGGTCCCCGCCTTCTTGGCGGTGACGGTGCCGTCCTGCGACACCGCGGCCACCTTCTTCTTCGAGGACTTCCACTTGAGCGCCGGGCTGGCCGTGGCGGGGCTGACGGTGGCGTTCAGCTTGAGCGTGTCGCCCACCTTCATCTCCACGGTGCCGCTCTGGTCCAGCGCCACCCTGCCAACCTTGTTGCCCTTGATCACCTTGACCTTGACCTTGGCCTTCTTCTTGCTGGCGGTCATCACGGTGATGGTGGTGGTGCCGGTCTTCTTCGGGGTCACCAGGCCGGTCTTGGACACGGTGGCGACCTTCTTCTTCGAGGACTTCCAGGCCACCGCCGGGTTGGCGTAGGCCGGGGCCACCGTGGCGTTGAGCTGCAGGGTGCTGCCCAGCCGCACGTACACGGTGCCGGTCTGGTCCAGGCTGACGCCCGTGGCCTTGAAATTCTTGTCGACCACGGTCACCTCCGCCGAGGCGTTGATGCCGTTGGAGGCGGTGGCGGTGATGGTGGCCTTGCCGCTGGCGACGGTCACCAGGTTGCCGCTGTTGTCCATGTAGGCCACGAAGGGATCGCTGCTGGACCAGGTCAGCGTCTTGTCCTCGGCGTTCTCGGGCATCACGGTGGCGCTGAGGGCGCAGGACTGCTCCGCCCGGACGATCATGCTGGTCTCGCTGAGCGACACGCTCTCGGGCTTCACGCCGGAGTCCCGGGTCTTGTCAAATTCCGGGGCGTTGGGCCACTTGATGTACTTCACCATCTTGTACTTGGCCCAGTGCTTGGCGAAGTTGTCGTAGGTGTAGTAGCGGGTGGAATACTTGTGGTCGCCGCTGCCGGTCATGTTGTCCATGACCACGAAGCCGTCGTCGCCGATCTCGATCACCATCAGGCTGTGCTTTTCATGCTTGGGGCAGCCGTCGGTGTTGATGTTGGAGCAGGTTCGCGGGCACGAGCAGATGCGCAGCGTGCAGCCCGGCACGGACTGCTTCATGAAGCGCCGCAGGTTGTCGCCGGTGAGCTGGCGCTCCGCGTCCGTCAGGTTGCGGATCAGGCTGTGGCCGGTGGCGGGCTCGCCCACGAAGTTGTGGTCGAACTTCACGCCCCATATGATCTTGTACAGCGCCCGCGCCCAGGTCCAGCAGTCGGAGTGGTCGCCCACCATGTTGGCGGTGATGGTCTTGCCCTGCACCGTGTACTGCGTGTCGTTGCTCAGGCGCTGGAAGTCCGCCGCGGCCAGGAAGCCGTTGTGGACCTCGAGGGGCAGGGGCCAGTTGATGTCGTCCCGGTAGAATGCCAGATGGTCGAACCCCGCCAGCAGGTCCAGCAGGTTCTCCGTCTCCTCCGGGTCCAGCTCGCGCAGGTCCCCGGCGGCGACAAAGCCCTCCACCACGCCGTCCAGCGTGTTGAAGGCCACCTGGTCCACGCCCTCCAGGCGCTCCGAAACCAGCACCGCCTCGCCGGCGGCCAGCGTGTGGATCACGTCGGTCATGCCGTCGTCGCGGCACACCTGCGTGCCCGCGTTCAGCGTCCAGGCGTAGGCGTAGGGCTCCTCGGACAGCTCCTCCAGCACCAGCTCCTCGCCGACGCCGTCGCTCTCCGCGTCGTCCCCGGGCTCCGCGACGCCGTCGGCGGCGTCCTCGGCCTGCGCCTCGTCCCCGAACTCAAGCTCCACTTCCTCGGCCTCGAGAAACACCGCGTCGTCCACCGGCGCGGCGGCCACCTCCTCCGACACGTCGTCGAACGCCTCGCCCTCCGCGTCGGCCTCGGGGTCGTCTTCGGCCCCGGGGGCGTCGTCGGGGGCCCCGGGGGTCTCGGAAGCCTCGTCGGGCGCTTCGCCGTCGAGGGGCTCGTCGGCCGCGTCGCATTCCTCGGGCGCCGCGGGCTCGGACGCCTCAACGGGCGCCGCGACCTCCGCGGCTTCGACAGCCTCGGCGGGCTCTCCCTCCGGCAGCGCCGCGGGGCTCATCGCCAGCATCAGGCAAGCCATCAGTATCATCGCTATCCAACGCTTCACGGTATTGCTCATGATTTGCTCCTCTGTGTGTCGTATTGAAGGCGCCCGAACCCCGTCCGGGCACACCCGATACTAATATTGTATTACAATTTCGTCATTTGTCAACTGTTTTGTAATAATTTAAACTAAATTAAGCCATTTATGTCAAACTTTCGACATATCTTCCAATTCCCCTCCCCCGTCCCCTTTAAAAGTTGGTAAGCAACGCGAAAAATCAACGCTTCATTGGTTGCGAAAAGGTCTTTGATATGCTATATTATTCGATGATTCAGAAATCGGATAATCATCTCCCCCGCGCGCACGCGCATATTTCATCGGGAGATTGGCCTATATTTACCGGAGGTGTTATTGTGGGATTTGAGAGGATGACCGTCGAGCAGATCAAGGACAGCATTCAGAACAAGCTTCGCACGCAGTTCGCCTGCGAGGTCATGGACGCGACGCCGGAGCAGCTCTATCAGGCGCTGGCCCTGGTGGTGCGCGACGAGATCATGCAGCGCCGCAGCTATTCCCGCGACGCGCGCAAAAACCAGCAGGCCAAGAAGGTCTACTACCTCAGCGCCGAGTTCCTGGTGGGCCGCGCGCTGCACAACAACATGGTAAGCCTGGTCAACGAGAAAAACTACATGCAGGCGCTGGACGAGCTGGGCATCGACCGCTCGGTGGTGTTTGAGGAAGAGCCGGAGCCCGGCCTGGGCAACGGCGGCCTGGGCCGCCTGGCGGCGTGCTTCCTGGACAGCCTGACCACGCTGAAGCTGCCCGCCATGGGCTGCACCATCCGCTACGAGTACGGCCTGTTCCGCCAGAAGCTGGTGGACGGCTATCAGGTGGAGGTGCCGGACAACTGGCTGGCCCAGGGCAACATCTGGGAGATCCCCCACCCCGAGGACACCGTGGAGGTGCACTTCGGCGGCCGCGTGGAGATGACCGAGGAGGGCGGGCGCATGATGTTCCGCCACCTGGACTACAAGACCGTGCAGGCCGTGCCCTACGACATCCCCGTGGTGGGCTACGATTCCACCAAGGTCAACTTCCTGCGCACCTGGTCCGCCAAGGCCGTGACGCAGATCGACATGCTGCACTTCAACCGCGGCGAGTACGCCAAGGCCATGGAGGAGCGGGAGCTGGCGGAGGTCATCTCCAAGATCCTCTATCCCAACGACGACAGCTACCAGGGCAAGGAGCTGCGCCTCAAGCAGCAGTACTTCTTCTCCAGCGCGTCCGTACAGCACGCGGTGAAGGAGTTCATCGACACCTACGGCTACAACTGGTCCATCTTCCCCAACAAGGTGGCCATCCACATCAACGATACCCACCCCGCCGTGGCCATCCCGGAGCTCATGCGCATACTGATGGACGATTACGGCGTGGACTGGGACAAGGCGGAGACCATCTGCTACCGCACCTTCGCCTACACCAACCACACGGTGCTTGTGGAGGCGCTGGAGAAGTGGCCCGAGAGCCTGTTCCAGGAGCAGCTGCCCCGCATCTACATGATCCTGCAGGAGATGAACCGCCGGCTGTGCGCCAAGCTGTGGGACGCCTTCCCCGGCCAGTGGGACCGCATCGGCCACATGGCCATACTGGGCTACGGCCAAGTGCACATGGCCAACCTGTGCGTGGCGGCCACCCACTCCGTCAACGGCGTGTCCAGCATCCACACCGACATCCTCAAGAAGCAGACCTTCCACGACTACTACATGATCGACCCGTCCAAGTTCGTCTCCATCACCAACGGCATCACCCATCGCCGCTGGCTGATGCAGTGCAACCCGGACCTGTCGAGCCTGATCGACGAGGCCATCGGCGACAAGTGGCGCAAGAACATGGACCTGATCGCCGATCTGAAGCCCTTCGCGGACGACCCCGCCTTCCGGCAGCGCTTCGCCGAGGTCAAGTACAACAACAAGCTGCGCATGGCCGACGCGCTGTACCGGCACCAGAACATCGAGGTCAACCCCGACAGCATATTCGACTCCCAGGCCAAGCGCCTGCACGAGTACAAGCGCCAGCTCATGAACGCCCTGCGCATACTGGCGATCTACAACGAGATCGTCGACGCCCCGGAGAAGCCCTGGCACCCCCAGACCTTCATCTTCGGCGCCAAGGCGGCCCCCGGCTACTGGCGCGCCAAGCTGACCATCAAGCTCATCAACGCCATCGGCGACCTGGTGGCCCGGCACCCCGTGGCCAGCAAGTACATCAAGATCGTGTTCCTGGAGAACTACTGCGTGTCCCAGGCGGAGCTTTTGATGCCCGCCAGCGACGTGTCCGAGCAGATCTCCACCGCCGGCAAGGAGGCCAGCGGCACCGGCAACATGAAGTTCATGATGAACGGCGCGGTCACCCTGGGCACCATGGACGGCGCGAACTGCGAGATCTTCGACTGCGTGGGCAAGGACAACATCTACATCTTCGGCCTGACCGCCGAGGAGGTGGAGCGCGGCTATGCCAGCTATCGCGCCCATGAGATGTACGAGACCAACCCCCGCATCCGCCGCATCATGGAGCAGCTCATCGACGGCACCCTGTCCCCCGAGAACCCCCGCATGTTCCAGGAGATCTACCACGGGCTGCTGTTCGGCGAGGGCGGCGGCATGGCCGACCCGTACTTCGTGCTGAAGGACCTGCCGGACTACATCGCCACCCACAAGCGGCTGCTCGCCGACTTCGACAACAAGGACGTCTGGCTCAGGAAGGCCGTTCTCAACACCGCCAGCTCCGCCATGTTCACCTCGGACCGCACCATCGCCGAGTACAACGACAAGATCTGGCACCTCAAGCCTTTGCAGCTGTAAGATAGAACCCCAACAGGGCGGCAGTACCTGCCGCCCTGTTTGTCGCTTATAAAAAAGACAGGAGCAATCCCCATGACGATGTACCACGATTCCCGAAATCCCTTCTACCGTCAACCCCAGGGCGCGGTGACCTGCGGCACGAAGCTCAGGCTGTCCGTTCACGCCCACGGCATGCAAAAAGTCTGGCTGAGGCTTTGGTGGAACAACGCCGAGTCCAAGGTGCAGATGCGCCGCCAGGAGGGCGACCTGTTCGAGTGCCGGGTGTCCGCGCCGTGCTCGCCGGGGCTTTTGTGGTATTTCTTCGTGGCGGAGGACGAAAACGGCGGCACCTGGTTCTTCGGCAACGCGCCGGACGGCCTGGGCGGCGCGGGCGCGGTGTCCGCGTACGAGCCCGGCGGCTATCAGGTGACCGTGTACGACCCGGCCTACGACACCCCGGAATGGCTGCGCGACGGCATGATGCTGCAGATCATGGTGGACCGCTACTTCCACTGGGGACCCTGGGATGTAACAAAGCTCCCCCCGGCGTCGTACTACCACATCCGCTGGGACGACACCCCGGCGCTGTGCATCAACGACGACAAGTACGGCGACAACGTCAACAACGACTACTTCGGCGGCAACCTGCGGGGCGTCATGGAGAAGCTGGACTACATCAAATCCCTGGGCGTGACGGTGATCTACTTCAACCCCATCTTCAAGGCCCGCAGCAACCACAAGTACAACACCGGCGACTACCGCACGATCGACCCGGCCTTCGGCACCGAGGCGGACTTCACGGCGCTGTGCGAGGCGGCGAAGCAGCGGGGCATCCGGGTGATACTGGACGGCGTGTTCTCCCACACCGGCTCGGACAGCGTGTACTTCAACCGGGACGGCCACTACGGCGCGGGCGGGGCCTACAACGACCAAAAGTCCCCCTACGCCGGCTGGTACCGCTTCCGCCGCTGGCCCGACGACTACGAGTGCTGGTGGGGCTTTAAGACCCTGCCCAATGTGGACGAGGACCACCCCGGCTACCAGGATTTCATCATCGACTCGGACGACAGCGTCACCGCCCACTGGCTGCGGGCGGGGGCGTCGGGCTGGCGGCTGGACGTGGCCGACGAGCTGCCCATGGCCTTCATCCGCAAGATCCGCGCGCGCATCCGCCGGGAGAAGCCGGACGCCGCGCTCATCGGCGAGGTGTGGGAGGACCCCACCAAGAAGGTCGCCTACGACGAGCTGCGCTGCTACTGCCTGGGCGACACGCTGGACTGCACCATGAACTACCCCCTGCGGGCGCTGATACTGGACTTTTTGCGCTGCCGCATCGGGGCCATGGACTTCGTGCGGCAGCTGGAGAGCCAGCAGGAGAACATGCCGAAGCCCTTCTTCTATTCCCAGATGAACCTGCTGGGCAGCCACGACACGCCGCGGGCCATCAACATGCTTGCCGACATCGGCGATATGGCCCCCGACCGGGAGTACCGCAGGCCCTTCCGGCTCTCCAACGAGGACTACGACCGGGGCCGCCGCCGCCTGCTGGCGGGCTGGGCGCTGATCAACATGCTGCCCGGCATCCCCTGCCTGTACTACGGCGACGAGGCCGGCATGACCGGCATGGCGGACCCCTACTGCCGCGCCGCCTACCCCTGGGGCGCGGAGGACACGGACCTTCGGGAGGCCTTCCGGGAGATCATGACCCGCCGCATGGGCAGCGTGGCCATGCGCACCGGCACCATGAAGCTGCACGCCGTGGGCGCGGACGTGGTGATGGTGGAGCGCCGCGTGGACGGCGGAAAGGACGCCTTCGACCGCCCCGCCAAGGACGAGGTGCGGGTGCTGGCCGTGAACCGCTCCGGCGAATACCGCTGGGTCGAGTTCCAGGGCCGCGGCTATGAGATCCCCGGCGAGTCCGCGCTGCTGCTCGACCTCCCCGACCCCACGCCCCCCGCCCCCCGGCGGCGCGTGCGCATCAAAAACGTCAATCTTGGAGATTAACGAAATATGCTGATCAGCGAAATTTCGTGTTATGACTTTACACAGACTTCATTTTATGCTATAATCAGTGTCGGTCAAGGAACACTATTCAAGGAGGTTTCGCTGAAATGAAAAAACTGGTATCCGTATTGATTGCGCTGGCCATGGTGCTGTCCTTTATGACGGTGACCGCGATGGCCGAGGATTATTCCGACTACACCATCAAGATCTACTCGAACTCCAACTCCCCCGAGCGCGTGACCTGGCTGATCGACGCGGCCAAGAAGGCCGGCTTCAGCGTGATGCTGGACGACAACTCCGTCATCTCCGGCGACACCGCCGCCGTGCAGACCGCCAACGAGAACAAGGACGCCGACGTGATCTTCGGCCTGAACGAGGTCGTGTGGTCCCAGCTGGTCAAGGGCGCCTACGAGAACCTGTCCGTGATGGACTGGGAGCCCTCCTGGGCCGACAAGGTGGGCGACTACAAGTTTGACGGCAAGGCCTACGGCCTGGTCATCCAGAACATACTGATGCTCTACCGCAACGACGAGCTGGGCACCAACGGCGAGGAGATCCACTTCCAGCACTGGGCCGACCTGGTCGACAGCGGCTACACCTGGTACCGCCAGAACAAGGTGGGCGGCACCACCAACAAGAACACCAACTACGCCATGCTGTACGCCTTCACCGATCCTGCGTCCCCGGCGGGCGGCATCTCCCTGGACGGCTGGAAGACCCTGTGGGCCTACTGCGCCAACGGCAAGGTGTTCCCGGACGACAAGTACGGCCTGGATCCGCTGATCCGCGGCGACGTGCAGGTGTCCACCTTCTACTCCTCCTCCCTGTACGGCAACATCGAGGCCGCCGAGGAGGCCGGCACGGAGCCCAACCCGCTGCACGGCACGCTGGAGCCCGAAAACTGGAACCTGGTGGACATCGACGACGGTACCTACTACATCGCCGAGTACATCGGCGTGATCGACAACCCGAACCGCACCGAGGAACAGACCGAGGCCGTCAAGGCGTTCGCCGACTGGTTCGGCTCCGCCGAGACCCAGATCGCCTGGTCCGACGAGTTTGACAGCTATCCCTGCAACACCGACGCCGCCGCCGAGCTGTTCGACGAGGTTCCCGCGATCTACGCCATCCCGAACTTCAGCCTGAACACCGTCGAGGGCACCGACATGACCTACGCCGAGTACGTGGGCGCCCACTCCTCCGAGTGGACCAACATCATGACCAACCTGGGCTTCTTCTGGCCCGACAGCGCCAGCGCCGTCGCCGAGCCCGATTGGGACAACCTGGACTGGAGCACCCTGACCCAGGCCGCGCCCGAGGCGTAATTCCGGGGATCAAAAGCGGGCCCTCGCGGGCCCGCTTTTGAGTATTTTAAATAAGGAGCTTCACACATGATACAGCTTACGGATATCGTGGTCAAATTCGGGGACTTCGAGGCGCTGCACAACATCAACGTGCACGTGAAGGAGGGCGAGTTCTTCACCTTCCTGGGCCCCTCGGGCTGCGGCAAGACCACCACGCTCAGGACCATCACCGGCTTCATCGAGCCCGCGGGCGGCACGGTGTACATGCAGGGGCAGGACATCACCCACGTGTCCATCGAGAAGCGCAACATCGGCATCGTGTTCCAAAGCTACGCGCTGTTCCCCACGATGACCGTGCGGGACAACATCGCTTTCGGTTTAAAAATCAAGCGCCTTAACAAGGAGGAGATCGAGCAGAAGGTCAACGCCATCGCCCGCAAGGTGGACCTCTCCGACGAGCAGCTTCAGAAGGCGGTCAGCCAGCTCTCCGGCGGCCAGCAGCAGCGCGTGGCCATCGCCCGCGCCCTGGTGATGGAGCCCGCCATCATCTGCATGGACGAGCCCTTGTCCAACCTGGATGCCAAGCTGAGGGTCCAGCTTCGCAACGAGCTCAAGAACATGCAGCGGGAGTTCGGCATCACCACCATCTACGTCACCCACGACCAGGAGGAGGCGCTGACCCTGTCGGACCGCATCGCCGTGTTCAACAAGGGCTACATCGAGCAGATCGGCACCCCCAACGAGGTCTACAACCACTCCCAGACCGAGTTCGTGGCCAACTTCATCGGGGACATCAACCCGCTGGACGGGGAGATCGTCGAGGGCCTGAGGCTCGCCCCGGAGAAGCACCACTTCATCCGCCTGGAACGGGTGCGCGTGAACCGCCCGCGGGAGAACGGCGAATACCAGGCGCAGGGCGTCATCGACAGCCGCGAATACTACGGGCTGTACATCAAGTACTACATCACCGCCGCCAGACAGACCATCAAGGTGATCGAGAAGAACGACGGCATCAACATCTATGAGCCCGGCGACGGCGTCACCGTGGGCATCCACCCGCGGGACGTCATGTCCTACTGAGAAGGGGGGCGTCGCAATGCAGCGCACCGCGCAACGCAAGGGCGGCCTTGAGCTCTCCGCGATCTACAAGGTCTTCGGCGCAGTCCTGTTTCTCTACCTGTTCCTGGGCTTCATGGTGCTGCCCTGTCTGAACACGCTGACCTCCATATTCACCACCCGGGACGCCGCGGGCCGCATGGACCCCACGGCGGTCATACGCTTCTTCTTCGCGGGCAGCATGCCCTCGTTCGTGTTCAACTCGCTGAAGCTGGCGGTCTGCCTGGTGATCACCGTCAACCTGGTGGGCATCTCCATCGTGCTGCTGACGGAATACTTCGACATCAAGGGCTCGAAGATACTGCGGCTGGGCTACATGACCACGCTGATCTACTCCGGCGTGGCGCTGGTCACCGGCTACCAGTTCCTCTACGATTCCAACGGCATGCTGACCCAGTGGCTGGTGAAGCTGTTCCCCGCCATGAACAAGCAGTGGTTCTCCGGGTTCCGGGCGGTGCTGTTCACCATGACCTTCGCCTGCACCAGCAACCACGCGCTGTTTTTGAGAAACGCCATCCGCGGCATCGACTACAACACCGTGGAGGCCGCCCGCAACCTGGGCGCGAAGCCCTTCAAGGTGCTGATGAAGGTGGTCATGCCCACGCTGCTGCCCACGCTGTTTTCGCTCACGGTCATGACCTTCATCACCGGCCTGTGCGCCATGTCCGCGCCGACGCTGCTGGGCTACAATTCCATCAACCCGGAGATCGTTCGCCTGGCGGGCTCCTCCGTGGCGGACGAGGCCTTCCCCCAGGCCCGCGCCGCGCTACTGTCGGTGATACTGGCGCTTTTCACCATCGTGCTTTTGACCACGCTCAACCACTACGAGAGCAAGGGCCACTACCTGTCCGTCTCGAAGACCAAGGCCAAGCTGGTCAAGCAGAAGATCCAGAACCCGGTGAGCAACGTGCTGGCGCACATCTACGCCTACGTGCTGTTCATCATCTACATGACCCCCGTGGCGATGATCGTGCTGTTCGCGTTCCAGAACTGGCCCGCCATACGCGCCAAGAGCCTGAACCTATCCGACTGGACGCTGATCAACTTCTTCGGCACCCAGGATTACAGCTACACCACCTCCCGCGGCAAGCAGAAGGTGCGCGAGGGCGTCATCTCCGGCGTGTTCTCCAACGCCGACACCGTGGGCGGCATCCGGCTGAGCTTCGTGCTCTCGGCGCTGGCGGCGGCGATGGCCTGCGTGATCGTGGTGATCGCCGTGAACTACATCTTCAAGCACAAGAAAAAGAAGCGCGCGAAGGTGGTCGAGGCGTGCCTGCTGTTCCCGTGGCTGCTGCCCACGATACTGATCTGCTACTCCTACCGCATCTTCTTCAACAACGAGGTGTGGTACGTGCTGGGCAAAAACATGTACTACCGCGAGAACGTGCGCTTTTTAATCGTGATGGCCTACACGGTGGTCAAGCTGCCGTTTGCGCTCAGGATGGTGAAGGCCGCGTTCTACGCCATCGACGAGGAGCTGGAGGACGCTGCCCGCAACCTCGGGGCCAGCCAGCTGGTCACCTTCCTGCGGGTCAAGCTGCCCATCGTGCTGCCCAGCGTGCTGGCGGTGTTCGCGCTGAACTTCAACGCGCTGTTTACGGAGTACGACATGTCCGCCACCTTCCACTCCAGCTACGGCAAGTCCTACGCCATGGTCATACAGTCCATGACCGCCGAGGAGGGCCGCGACGGCTACAACATGAACGGCTCCGGCCGCCGGTGCGCCTCCACCGTGTTCATCATGCTGGTGTCCGGGCTGATACTCTACCTCGTCTACGGCGTCGGCGCGCGCGACCTCGGCGAGCGCCTGGAGCGCCGCAAAAAGCGCCGCGAGCGCTGGCGGAAGCTGACCGGGAAAGCGTAAGCAACATAAAAACGACCATGCCGACATTCCGGCATGGTCGTTTTTGCGCGGTACGGGGTGATCAGTTCGGCGCGGACACCTTGGAGTCCACGTGCATGCCCATGCCCGCGGTGTGGGCGGACACCTCGGAGGCGAGGTAGAGCACAGCGTTGGCGACCTCCTCGGGGGTGGCGTAGCGCTTGTCCATGGCGTAGTTGCCGGCGAGCATGGCCATGGCCTCCTCGTGGGTCATGGAGTCGCCGAAGAAGTCCTTTTCGATGCGCAGCATCATGGGCGTGTCCACGGGGCCGGGGCACACGTAGTTGACGTGCACGCCCACCGGGCCCAGCTCCAGCGCGACGCACTTGGTCAGGCCGGCCACGGCGTACTTGGAAGACACGTAGGCGCTGTTGCCCGCGGTGGGCTCGTAGGCGGCGGCAGAGGCCACCACGACCACGGAGCCGGACTTCTTCTCGATCAGCGTGGGCGCGGCGTACTTCAGTATCAGCATCACGGCGAACACGTTGAGCATGTAGGTCTGCTCGAACAGCTCCAGCGTCATGTCCTGCACGGGATGGGCCTTGCCCTCGTAGCCGGCGTTGGGCACGATGACGTCCAGCGTGCCGAACTTCGCCTTCGCGGCCTCGACCAGGTTCTTGATGTCCTCTTCCTTGTTCATGTCGGCCACGAAGCCGGCCACCTGGCCCTCCGCCGCTTCGAGCTTGGGCAGCAGCGCGTCGATCTTGGCCTGGCTGGTCGAGGAGAACGCCACCTTCGCGCCCTCCGCCAGGAAGCCCTTCACGATGGCCGTTCCGATGCCGCCGGTGCCGCCGGTCACGAGTACCACTTTATCCCTGAGCTTGAGATCCATAGTCAGTCTCCTTCCGATCTTATGATGATGTGGGTTAACCCCTTACCCATTATTATAACCAAATCCCACCATTCTTTCAAGCGTTTTTCAAACGATGGAAAATATGGTATTATATTTTGTCCTTTTCATGAAAAAATAAACGCAATCTCCTTGTGGATATAACAGGCGTATCTTATCATAGCGGCATGGAGGCGATGATGATGTCCAAGTGCCCTTGCTGTCAGAAGCTCTACGACCCGTCCCATGGCGCCAAGTGCCCGATTTGCAGCATGAAGCAGGCCCTCGAGGCGCTGGGCATGACCCCGGACAAGGTCAACGCGATCATGGCCGAGGTGGCCCAGGCGCAGCCCGTCGCCGGGTGACGCGCCCTCCGATCCAACCGTGAACAAACGCCGCGAAGCCGGCCCTTGACTTGCCGCCAGCAAGCCTGCGGACCTCCGCCTTGCCATGACAAAAAATCCCCTCGCAGTCTGTCTAACTTTTAGACTGAAATTAGTATTATCCCGAAAAACAGATGCAATCCGACCCGGAATGTGATATAATCAGAGCGGTGTTGCATCCACAGGCATGTACAAAGGAGGAGAGAGGGATGATAAAGCGCAATCAGGCGTGGCTGAACCGGCTGAACGCCTTCGTCGACTTCCTTCTCATCATCATAGCCTATCTGTTTTCATCCTGGTTCAGGCTTCGCGTGCTGACCAACGATTACGTGAACATGGCCATGACGGGCCAGATGATCTTCGCCGCGACGATCTACGCGGCGGGGGTGCTCCTGGTGCTGGCCCTGCTGGGCTTTTACAGCGCCACGCGCATACGCAGCCTGGGCTGGAAGCTGGGCATACTGGCCGCGGCGACCACGGTGACGGTGCTGATCGCCTCCACGCTGCTGTTCGTGTTCCGCCTGGAGGAGTTCTCCCGCGGCACGCTGCTGATCTTCTACGCGCTGACGCTTCTGCTGCTGGGCGGCAAGTACATCGTCAGCCGCATGGTGCTGGACCGGCTCAGGGCGCAGGGCTTCAACATCAAGCACGAGGTGATCATCGGCGCGGGGGCGCTGGCGCGGCAGTACGTCGAGGACGTGAACGGCGCGCCCGAGCTGGGCATACAGATCGACCGCGCCGTCCGTCCTGACGATCCCGACCTGGAGACGCTGCTGGCGGAGCCCGCCATCGACGAGGTGGTCATCGCGCTGGAGGCGGAGGAATACCGGCACATCACCGGCCTGATCGCCGCCTGCGAAAAGAACGGCGTGCGCTACCTGGTCATCCCCTTCTACAACGACCTGATCCCCGCCCACCCCGTCATCGAAAATGTGGGCCGCAGCAAGCTGATCAACATGCGCACCAACCGGCTGGAGGACATCGGCTGGGCGGTGCTGAAGCGGGCCTTCGACCTGGTGGTGAGCTTCGTGGGCCTGGTGGTGCTGAGCCCGCTTCTGCTGCTCATCGCCGTGGGGGTGAAGCTGTCCAGCCCCGGGCCGGTGCTGTTCAAGCAGGTGCGCGTGGGCTACAACCGCCGGGAATTCCAAATGCTTAAGTTCCGCTCCATGCGGGTCAACGACGCACAGGACACCGCCTGGTCGAAGTCCGCCGACGACCGCCGGACAAGGTTCGGCAGCCTGATCCGCAAGACCTCGCTGGACGAGCTGCCGCAGCTTATCAACGTGCTGCGGGGAGACATGTCCCTGGTGGGGCCCCGGCCGGAGCTGCCGCACTTCGTGGAGCTGTTCAAGCAGGAGATCCCGCTGTACATGGTCAAGCACCAGGTCAAGCCCGGCATCACCGGCTGGGCGCAGGTGAACGGCTATCGCGGCGACACCAGCATCTCCCGGCGCATCGAGCTGGACCTGTGGTACATCGACAACTGGAGCCCCTGGCTGGATCTGCGCATACTGCTCATGACCGCCACCGGCGGCATGCTGAACAACGAGCGCATGGGCGCCACCGGCGAGACGGACGTCCGGGTGGTGGTGGCCGCGCCCGTCAAGTGCTGGCTGCCCGGCGACCCGGTCTACACGCCGATCCAGCCGGGGGCCGCCGTCCAGCCCCCGCTGGAGTACGCGCCCGACGACACCGGGGACAACATCAGCGCAAAATACCCCGGCTACGGGCCGCTGACGGCGCTCTACTGGGCCTGGAAGCACTGCCACAACGACACCCTGGGCTTCGCGCCCCACGACTGCTACTTCACCCTGCGGCGGTTCCGGGCCCGGCGGAAGCACATACTCACCGGGGACCAGCTCCGGCTGCTGGCCGACGGCGAGGCGGTCATACTGCCCCGGCGGCGGCGGTACTACGTCGAATCGAACTACGGCCAGTACGTCCGAGTGCACAACGCCGACGACCTGGACCGGCTGCGCGCGCTGCTCTCCGAGTGCTGGAGCGCGTACCTTCCGGCCTACGACCGGTCCATGCGGCGCACCTCCGGCCACCGCTTCAACCTGTTCTTGATGCGCCGCGACCTGTTCAACCGCTACTGCGGATGGCTGTTCGACGTGCTGGGCGCACTGGAGGAGCGGACCCCCTGGGAGCGCTGCACCGGGAAGGACCCACACGTGTACTGCTACCTCGCCGAAAGGCTGTTGGACGTGTGGCTGGAGACCAACGGCGTGAAGTACCGGGAGGTCCCCTATGTGCAGCTCGACAGGCGCAGCATCGTTCTCCGGGTTGCGCATTTCCTGAAACAGAAGTTGGAGAAAAGGGAACAGGGAACAGGGAACAGGGAACAGGAATAGCTGCTGCCGCGTCATGAAACCTGTGGTAGCAGGGTCACGGGTGACGACCTCTTTCGTCCCCCGTTTCCTTCAACAGCAAACAATCATCGCCCGGGGATTTCACGTCATCCCCGGGCGATGATTATCTGTCCATCACTTCACCGAAAACAATATATCTATATATGACGGATACGGCCAGGCGTCGGCGGGCATCATGCTCTCGGCGGCGTCTATGCCCTCCCGCAGGGCGTTCATGGCGGAGACCACGTCGTCCTTGTAGTGCATGGCGCGCTCGAGGGTGCCGTCCACCCGGTCGGCGGCGCTGACGGCCTCGGCCAGCACGTTGACGCCGGTGTAGATCTCGTCGGACAGCCTTGAGAGCTCCTTTGCCCGGGCCTTCTCGTAGCCGCAGGCGGTCCCGGCGAAGTTGCCCTTGGCCAGCGCGTTTTGGCACAGCCGGGCGGAGAAGTCCGACACCGCGGGCAGTATGTTGCGGTTGACCATGTCGATCAGCGTCTCGGCCTCTATGTGGATCACCTTGGCGTAATTCTCCAGCAGTATCTCGTAGCGGGAGCGCAGCTCAGCGGCGTTGTAGACCCCGTGGGCCTCGAACAGGTCGATGTTCTTCCGATCCAGCAGGTGCGCCAGCGCGTCGGGCGTGGTGGGCAGGTTCATAAGCCCCCGCGCGTTCGCCTCGTGCACCCAGCCGCCGTCGTAGCCGTTGCCGTTGAACAGTATGCGCTTGTGGGCGCGCACGGTGTCGCGTATCAGGTTGTGCAGCGCGGCGGTGAAATCATCGGCGTCCTCCAGCTGGTCGGCGTACTGCCTCAGGCTCTCCGCCACCGCCGTGTTGATCACGATGTTGGGCTTGGCCATGGACAGCGACGCCCCCGGCATGCGGAACTCGAACTTGTTGCCGGTAAAGGCGAACGGCGAGGTGCGGTTGCGGTCAGTGGAGTCCTTGGGGAAGCGGGGCAGCACGTGCACGCCGATCTTGAGCTGCTGCCGGTCGCGCCCGCTGTAGTCGGCCTCGTTCTCGATGGCCTCCAGCACCTCGGTCAGCTCGTCGCCCAGGAACATGGACACCACCGCCGGCGGGGCCTCGTTGGCCCCCAGGCGATGGTCGTTGCCCGGCGTGGCCACGGAGATGCGCAGCAGGTCCTGATAGTCGTCCACCGCCTGTATGACGGCGCACAAAAACAGCAGAAACTGGGCGTTTTCAAAGGGCGTCGCGCCGGGCTCCAGCAGGTTCACGCCGGTGTCGGTGGCGATGGACCAGTTGTTGTGCTTGCCCGAGCCGTTGACGCAGTTGAAGGGCTTCTCGTGCAGCAGGCACACCATGCCGTGGCGGTGGGCCACCTTCTGCATGAGCTCCATGGTGA
The DNA here is from genome assembly GCA_902790525.1 of uncultured Eubacteriales bacterium. Taxonomy (GTDB): domain Bacteria; phylum Bacillota; class Clostridia; order Christensenellales; family Aristaeellaceae; genus UBA2862. The sequence goes on along the minus strand of CADASI010000027.1, from coordinate 20,697 downwards.
GCTGGTTGTGGTCCACGGAGATGTTGGTGGTGGTGAAGATCGGGGCCAGCTCGTGCTGGGCGGGGGCCACCTCGTTGTGCTCGGTCTTGGCCAGTATGCCCAGCTGCCACAGCTCGTCGTTCAGCTCCTTCATGAACGCCTGCACCCGCGGCTTGATGACGCCGTAGTAGTGGTCGTCCAGCTCCTGCCCCTTGGGCGGGCGCGTGCCGAACAGCGTGCGGCCCGTGAGCATCAGATCCTCCCGGGCGTCCACCATGGACTGGTCCACCAGGAAGTACTCCTGCTCCGCGCCCACGGTGGTGATGGCCTTGACCCCCTCGTGCCCGAACAACCTCAGTATGCGGGTCGCCTGGCGGCTGATGGCCTCCATGGACCGAAGAAGCGGCGTCTTCATGTCCAGCGCCTCGCCGCCGTAACTGCAAAACGCCGTGGGGATGTAGAGCACCGTGTCCTTGATAAAGGCGTAGCTGGTGGGGTCCCAGGCGGTGTAGCCCCGGGCCTCGAAGGTGGACCGCAGCCCGCCCGACGGGAAGGACGAGGCGTCCGACTCGCCCCGCACCAGTTCCTTGCCGGAGAACTCCATGATGATGCCGCCGGGCGCGCCGCCCGCGTCGTCGTTCACGGGCGATATGAAGCTGTCGTGCTTCTCGGCGGTGATGCCCGTCATGGGCTGGAACCAGTGGGTGAAGTGGGTCGCGCCCTGCTCGATGGCCCAGTCCTTCATGGCGTTGGCCACCACGTTGGCAATCGAGACGTCCAGGCGCTTGCCGTCCCGGATGCAGCGCAGCATCACCCGGTAGGTGTCCTTCGGCAGGCGCTGCTTCATCGTGCCAAGGTCGAACACCTTGCAGGCAAAGCGTTTGGTCAGATCGTTCATGGGCTACACTCCCCCGTTTGTGTCGATGGTAACATTTTAGGGGATCAGAGCGCGGATTACAAGCAAAGTTGTATAAACAATTAGGAAATGGGAATGGGGAATTGGGAATTTGAAATGGCGGCTGCCGCGTTTTTAATTCCCAATTCCCAATTCCCCATTCCCAATTTTCTCCACAAGGTAAACCATTGCAAGCCGATACCCCTCAAACCCCATCCCCACAAAGTGCGCTTCGCAGGCCATGCCGGCGTAGGAGAGGCGGCGGAAGGGTTCGCGGGCGTTGACATCGGAGATATGGACCTCCACGGCGGGCAGCTGCACGGCCTTGAGGGCGTCGAGTATCGCCACGCTGGTGTGGGTGTAGGCGGCGGGATTGATGACGATGCCGTCGGTGCCGTCGAAGTACGCCTGCTGGATGCGGTCCACGATGGCCCCCTCGTGGTTGGACTGGCAGAGCTCCACCTCACAGCCCAGCTCCCCGGCCCAGCCCTCGATCATGCGGCACAGGGCGGCGTAGTCCCGGTCGCCGTAGATGTGCTTTTCCCGGATGCCCAGCATGTTGAGGTTGGGCCCGTTAACGATGAGCAGCTTCATAAAACGCCTCCTTCGCCGCGGCGATGGCGGCCGCGTGTTCTCCGTCGTTGTCGATGGCCGCGTCGGCAGCGGCCCGGTACAGCGGTTCGCGCTCAACCCACATGGCCTCGAGCGCCGCGCGCCCGGAGGACAGCGGCCTGCCGTCCATGGGCAGCGCCTCCAGCGGCCGCTTCACCCACACCACCACGCCGTTCTGCCGCATGGCGCGCACGTTCTCGGGGCGCAGCACCGCGCCGCCGCCGGCGGCGATCACCCGGGACTTCTCCTTACAGACCTCCGACAGGACCGCCGATTCCAGCTCCCGGAAGGCCCCCTCGCCCCGGCTGGCAAAGATTTCCGGGATGGTCATCCTCGCGCGCCTCACGATCTCGGCGTCGCAGTCCACGAAGTCCCGGCCCATCTGCGCCGCGAGCATCCGCCCGGTGGAGGACTTGCCGCTGCCGGGCATGCCGATCAGCACGAGGTTGAGCGCCTCCGCGCGCAGCGTACCGTAGATTTCGTCGGTCACGGCGTCCGGTATGGCGCGGCCCGTGAACAGCTCCGCGGCCTCCCACGCCTGGCCCACCAGCATGTACATCCCGCCGGCACAGGGGATGCCCCGGGCCTCGGCGTCGAGGATCAGCGCGGTCCTGTCCGGGTTGTAGATCACGTCCAGCACGCCGGTCAGGTTTGGCAAGCGCGAGATGTCCGCGGGCGATTGGTCGTTGTTCGGGTACATGCCCACCGGCGTGGCGTTGACGAGCACCTCCGCGTCGGCGTGGTCGCGGTACAGCGCGGCGTAGTCCACCGGCCCCTTCCGGGACACCACCACGATTTCCCGCGCCCCGAACCGGCGGCAGGCGGCCTGCGCGGTCATCGAGGCCCCGCCGCTGCCCAGTATGACGCACTTTTTCCCGGCGATCTCCACCCCGGAGCGCTTCGCCAGCGCCATGAAGCCGCCGATGTCGGTGTTGTGGCCGTAGAGCGTGCCGTCGGGCCGCACGATCAGCGTGTTCACGCAACCCACCTCGCGGGCGGTGTCCGACAGCGCGTCACAGTGCTCGTACGCCACCACCTTGTAGGGGATGGTGACGTTCAGCCCCCGAAACTGCCGGGAGGCCATCAGGTTGATGAACGCCGCCTCCGTGCGCTCGTAGAGCCGGTAGTCGTAGTCGCCCAGCCGGGCGTGTATCGCGGGCGAATAGCTGTGGCCCAGCTTCGCGCCGATCAGACCGTACTGCATGCGCTCACCTCTCATCGTAGCATCCCAGGAACACGAACCGGTCGCAGTGGGCCTCCAGCTCGCCCAGCAGCCGCACCACCTCGGGGTCCCGCACCGAGGCGGCCATGTCGAAGAAGAAGCGGAACTCGAACTCCCGCCCGGGGATGGGCCGGCTCTCCAGCTTGAGCAGGTTGATGCCCGCGATGGCCAGCCGGGACACCACGGCGTTTAAGGACCCCGGCTCGTGCGCCAGGTTCAGCATCAGCGATATCTTGTTCGCCGAGGGGTAGATCTCCATGTGCCGGGAGATGCAGATGAACCGGGTGTAGTTGTACTCGGAATTGCTGATGGCGTCGTCCACGATGTCCAGCCCGTAGAGCTCCGCGCACACCCTCGAGGCGATGGCGGCCACGTCGTCCCGCCCGCACTCGGACACGTACTTCGCGGCCTCGGCGGTATTCCCCATGCGGGTGACTTTGATCTCCGGGTGCGCCTCCAGGAAGCGGGAGCACTGCCTCAGCGCCTGCTCGTGGGACACGATCTCCGCAATGGGGGCGGAGGAAGCGCCGTCCTTGCGCATCAGCCGGTGGTCGATCCTCAGCTTCTGCGCCCCGCAGATGTAGAAGTGGTGCTTCTCCATCAGGTCGTACACCTGCGAGACCGACCCCGCGGTGGAGTTCTCGATGGGCAGTATGCCGTACTGGCACATGCCCTTCTCCACGGCGCTGAACACCCTGTCGAAGCTGTCGAAGTAGAGTATATCCGGGTAGTTGAACAGCTTCTCCGTAGCCTGCTGCTGATAGCTGCCCTCGACACCCTGGCACGCCACCAGCGCGTGGGCGGGCAGCGCGCGGCCCTGCGTCTCGGACAGCGCGCGCCCGATCCGCTCCGAGAGCTTGCCCGGGCGCTGCTGCACCGAGGACTGCAGGCTGCGGCTCAAATCGAATATGTGGCCGTACAGCGCGCTGACGTAGGGCGCGTACTGCTCCCCCGCCGCCTTCGTCAGGCGGTTCACGATCTCGCGCTCCCGCGCCCGGTCCCGGATGGCCTTGCCGCTCTCGCGCTTCGCCTCCGCCACCCGGCGCGAACAGTCCATGCGCTCCACGAATAGCTTTACAAGCTGGTCGTCGATTTGATCGATGTTTTGGCGGATTTCCAGGAGATCCATAATCTACACTCCTTTTCTATGGTCGATAAAGCTCTGTCGAATTAGGAATTAGGAATTAGGAGATAGGAATTCTATTATGCCGCTACCGCCATCGCAAGGACGGGTCTCCGGCATTCTGCAATTCCTAATTCCTCATTCCTAATTCCTCATTCCTAATTCCTAATTCACCCGAACAATCCTCTAAACTCAATCCATCTCTACCGATCCCCGCTCATCAAATCGTAAACCACACACGCCACCACCCCTTCAACCACGGGCACGGCGCGGGGCACGACGCAGGGGTCATGGCGGCCGTGGATGCGGAGGGGCACGTCCTCATGTCGCGCGAGGGAGATGCTGTTTTGCGCCAGCGCGACGGAGGGCGTGGGCTTGAAGGCGACGCGGACCACCACGGGCATGCCGCTGGTGATGCCCCCGAGCGCGCCGCCGTGGCGGTTGGTGTCGGTGACCACACGGTCCCCGTCCATGCGGAAGGCGTCGTTGTGCCGACTGCCGCGGAGGTTCGCGGCCTCAAAGCCCAGGCCAAGCTCCACGCCCCGCACCGCGGGAATGCCGAACAGCGCCCGCGCCAGCCGGTTCTCCACGCCGTCGAACATGGGGTCGCCCAGCCCGGCGGGCACGCCGGTGGCAAAGCACTCCACCACGCCGCCCACGGAATCCCCGTCGGCGCGGGCGGCTTCGATGGCCGCCGCCATGCGCGCCGCCGCGGTGGGATCGACGCAGGGCAGCGCCCCGTCGTGTATGGCGTCGAGATCGGGCCGGGCCATATCCAACGGCGCGTCGGGAATGCCCGCGACGCTGTACACCCGCGCCCTCACGCGCACGCCTTTCTCCCGCAGAAGCTGCATCGCCAGCGCCCCCGCGAAGCACAGCGGCGCGGTCAGCCGCCCGGAGAACTGCCCGCCGCCGCGGATGTCGTTCTCCCCGCCGAACTTTATAGCGGCGGTGTAGTCCGCGTGGCCGGGCCGGGGCACGTCCCGCAGATCGGCGTAGTCCCGGCTGTGATGGTCGGCGTTTTTGATCAGGAAGGCCAGCGGCGCGCCGCAGGTGCGGCCCCACTCGTTGAGCCCGGACACGATCTCCGGTATATCCGCCTCCTTCCGGGCCGTGGACAGCGCCCCGCCCGGCGCGCGCCGCGCCATGAACGCGCGTATGAAGTCCATGTCGGGCGCCACCCCCGCGGGCACGCCCTCGATCACCCCGCCGATCATCGGGGAATGGCTCTGGCCGAAGATCATCAGCCGGTAGTTATCGCCCAGCAGGTTGGACATCGACGCTCCCTCCCAACGCCCTGAAATGCTCGAAGAAATCCGGATACGACTTGGACACCGCCTGCGCGCCGGTGATCGCCACCGGCCCGTCGGCGCGGGTGGCCAGTATCGCCGCGGCCATCACGATGCGATGGTCGCCAAAGCCGTCCACCGTGCCGCCGCGCAGGGGCCCGCCGCCGTCGATGACCAGCCCGTCCGATGTGACCTCGACCGCCCCGCCCAGCGCCGAGAGCATGTCCGCCACTGCCCGAAGCCGGTCGCTCTCCTTGAGCCGCAGCCGCGCCGCCCCGGTGATGACCGTCCGCTGGGGCCGCACCGCCGCCGCGACAGCCAGCGCGGGCACCAGGTCGGGCACGTTGGAGGCGTCGATCATTGCCTGTCCCAGCAGGTCCTCAACCGCCCTGTCCCCCTGCGCCGTGCGGCGGGACACGCCCGTCACGTCGACCCCGGACCCCATGGCGTTCGCCGCCAGCCAGAAGGCCGCCGCGGACCAGTCGCCCTCGACGAACACGTCCTCCGGGGTGCGGTAGATCTGACCTCCGGGCACGCGCCAGCCGTCGTCCGTCGGAATGACCTCGATGCCGAAGTCCCGAAGCGTCTCAAGCGTCATGTCCACGTAGCCCGCGGACTGAAGCGGCGTGGTCAGCCGGATCATGCTGTCCTCCCGCAAAAGCGGCAGCGCGAACAGCAGCCCGGTGACGTACTGGCTGGACACGTCCCCCGGCAGCGTCCACAGCCCCCCGCGCAGACCCCCGGCGACGTTCATCGGCAGGGTGTCGGCGTCGATGGCCGCGCCGTGGGCCCGCAGGGCCTCCGTCAGCGCCCGGTTGGGGCGCTCCGGCAGCCGCCCGCGCCCGGTGAACCGGGCCCTGGCCCCCAGCGCGCAGGCCACCGGCAGCAGGAAGCGCAGCGTGGAGCCGCTCTCGCCGCAGTCCAGGTCGAGGGGTTCGCTATAATCCACATGGGAGGAAGCCTTGCCCGCGAGCCCCTCCAAATGCCGCTTCAGGCCCGGCGCGCCGTCGACGGGCCGCACGATCAGCCGCCCCTTGCGTTCATCGTAGTCGATCAGCGCGCCCAGGGCCGTCAGGCACTCCAGCGTGGCCTCGATGTCGTCGTTGAGCGCATCGATGTGCACGGTAGTCAGCCCGTCCGACAGCGCCGCGGCAATCAGCGCCCGGTGGGCGGCGGACTTGGACGCCGGCACCCGCACGGTCCCCGATAGCCTTCCGGGATGGATGGTCACATTCACAGCCCCAGCGCCCCCTGTCTTTCGAGGGCCCGCTCAAACCAGCCCTGTAACTCCCCGACGGGGATCTTCTTGAGGTAGCATTTGCCGATGCGCTCCGGCAGCACCAGCGTGATGGTATCGCCCGCGCGCTTCTTGTCCGTAAGCGCCGCCTCGGCAAGCGCCCGCGCCGGGTAGGGGCAGTGGGTGGACAGTCCGTTGGCGCGGATGCAGGCCGCCAGCCTTTGCACCATGGCGTCCGGGCAGCCCGCCGACATCGCGGCCATCAGCATGCCCACGGCGACGCCCTGGCCGTGGGTGACCGACAGCCCGGAGCACTGCTCGATGGCGTGGCCGAAGGTGTGGCCCAGGTTCAGAAACGCGCGGCTGCCGGTGTCGAACTCGTCCTCGGCCATCACGTCGCGCTTCCACCGGACGCACCGCTCGATCACCGCGTCCATGTCGGCGTGCCAGTCGCCGTTTTCCAGCCGGGCGAACAGCTTTTCGTCGTACAGCACGCCGTACTTGATGACCTCCGCCGCGCCGCAGGCGAGCTGCTCCGGGGGCAGGGCGCGTATCACGTCCGTGTCGGTGATCACCAGGCTGGGCTGGTGAAACGCCCCGGCCAGGTTCTTGCCGGCCCGCAGGTCGATGGCCGTCTTGCCGCCCACGGAGGAGTCCACCGCCGCCAGCAGCGTGGTGGGGATCTGCACAAACCGTATGCCCCGGGCGTACACCGCCGCCGCGAAGCCCGCCATGTCGCCGGTCACCCCGCCGCCCAGGGCGACCACCAGGTCTGTGCGGGTCAGGCGGCGCTCCGCCAGGAATTCGAGGATGTCCGACAGCGTGCCGATGTGCTTGGAGCCCTCCCCGGCGGGGAAGCTGACCTTCACCGCGTCAAAGCCCGCGGCCTTAAAGCTGTCCAGCACCCGCGCCCCGTAGAGGGCGTCCACGGTGTCGTCGGCCACGATGGCGCATTTGCAGGGCTTCACGGCCCCGGCGGTCAGTGCCCCGGCGCGGTCGATGAGGTCTGCCCCGATCAGCACGTCGTAGCGCGTGGAGGCGTCGATGTGTACGGTGCGCATGCGATCATTCCTTTTCATAGTCCACGATGGTCATGTTCGGGCGGACGCGCTGCGCCTTCCCGGTGCGGCGGTAGCCCAGCTTTTCGTAGAGATGGCAGTTGCCCGGCTCCTCGAGTATGGTGTCCAGCCGCCAGTGGTGCGCGCCGTGCAGGCGCTCCGCCTCGCGGACGGCCATCTGCGCGAGCCCGCGGTTCTGATACTCCCATAATATGAACAGCGGGGAGATCACCTTGGGGCGTTCGTCGCCGTGGTCCACCACCCGGATGCCGCCCACCGCCCGGGGGCCGTCCATGATGAAGTAGTACCGGCTCGTGACGATCTTCTCCCGCACCCGCTGGACGCTCTCGCAGGCGGGGCTGATGGCCGTGTCGTGATACTTCGCCAGCAGCGGCGCGAAAGCCTCGACCTGCATATGGTGCATCGCCTCCGCGTCCGAGAGCTGGGCGCGCTTGAGATGTAGGTTCATATCGGTATGTCTCCGAAAGGTCGGGAAGATGGTCTGCGGTGAGAGTGGAGAGTGCAGAGTGCAGAGTGCAGTTTTGGAGGAAATCCTTGCGGATTTCTTTTGATTATAGGGGACGACCTCTCGCCGCTCGCGGACGCCATAAATGGCGTCCCTACGGCGCTCCGCCGGGCGATGAGGGCATCGCCCCTACAACATCCGCTCTCTCCACTCTCCTCTCTGTACTCTGCACTCTGTACTCTGCACTCTGTACTCTGCACTCTGTACTCTGCACTCTGTACTCTGCACTCTGTACTCTGCACTCTGTACTCTGTACTCAGTCCAGCCTCTCCTTGCACACCCTTCCCTCCCGCAGCACGGGCTCGAGCGTGGCGGGGTCGCGGGAGGCGAGGGCGTCGCGGTACTGGTTGAGGCGCATGATGAGATCGTCGAGGGCGGGCAGCAGCAGGTCGTCGTTTTCGAGGAACAGCTCGGTCCACATGACCTCGTTCATGCGGGCGACGCGGGTCATGTCGAGGAAGCTGCCCGCGGAGAAGCCCTTGTGCTCGGCGGAAAGGGGGTTTTTGACGTAGGCGCCGGACACCACGTGCGCGAGCTGGCTGGTGTAGGCGATCATCTGGTCGTGGGCCTCGGGGGTGCAGAAGCGCACCATGCGGAACCCAGCCTCAAGGAAGAACGCCTTGGCGGTCTCGCGCGCCTCGATGTCCACCCCCGCGGCGGGACAGAGGATCATGCTGGCGTTTTCAAACAGGTTCCCCCGGGCGTTGGCAAAGCCGGAGAACTCCCGGCCGGCCATGGGGTGCCCGCCGATGTAGGTAAAGCGGTGCTTCGCGGCGACGGGCTCCACCTGGCGGCACACGTGGCGCTTGACGCCGGCGCAGTCGATGACCAGCGTCCGGGGGCCGAACCGGTCCGCGTGGGCGATGATCCAGTCCGCGCAGAGCTGTGGAAACAGCGCCACCAGCACGATGTCGCAGGCGGGCAGCGTGTCGGCGTCCAGCGTGTCGTGTATGGCCTCGGTGGCCCTGGCCCGGAGCATGGTGTCCGGGTCGATGTCGTAGCCGAACACCGTGTGCTCGGTGTGGCGGCGGATGCTCATCGCCAGCGAGCCGCCGATCAGTCCCAGTCCGATGATGCCGATCTTCATGGTGACCTCCTCCTATCTGACCGCGTAGGGTCGCACGGCCTCGATGCGCTGCGCCAGCGCCTCGAACTGCTCCGGCGTGAGCGACTGCTTGCCGTCGCACAGCGCGTGGGGCGGGTCGTTGTGGACCTCGATGATCAGCCCGTCCGCCCCGGCGACGGTGGCGGCCATGGCCATGGCGGGCACGTACTCCGCGTGGCCGGTGCCGTGGCTGGGGTCCACCACGATGGGCAGGTGCGTGAGCTTTCGCAGCACCGGCACCGCCGAGAGGTCCAGCGTGTTGCGGGTGTAGGTCTCAAAGGTGCGGATGCCGCGCTCGCACAGTATCACGTTCGCGTTGCCCCCGGCCATGATGTACTCGGCGCTCATCAGAAGCTCCTCCAGCGTGTTCGCCAGGCCGCGCTTTAAGAGGACGGTCTTGCGGGTCTGGCCCAGCTCTTTGAGAAGCTCGAAGTTCTGCATGTTGCGGGCGCCGACCTGTATCACATCCACGTCCTCGAACAGCGGCAGGTGGGCGGCCTCCATGATCTCCGTCACGATGGGCAGCCCCGTGGCGGCCTTGGCCTCCTTCAAGAGCTCCAGCCCCTTTTCGTGCAGCCCCTGGAAGGCGTAGGGCGAGGTGCGGGGCTTGAACGCGCCGCCGCGCAGCATGCCCGCGCCGCCGCGCTTGACGGCCTGCGCCACGGAGATGATCTGCTCCCGGTTCTCCACCGAGCACGGCCCCGCGATGATCTGGAAGTGGCCGCCGCCGATCTTCACGCCGCCGACGTCGATCACCGTGTCGTCCTCGTGGAACTTGCGGTTGGCGGACTTGAAGGGCTCCTGGATGCGCTGCACCCGGTCCACGATGTCCAGCGAGCTGATCAGGTCCATGTCCACCCGGCTGGTGTCGCCGATCAGGCCGATGATGGTCTGATGCGCGCCCTTGGAGATGTGCAGCTGGAAGCCCGAGTGCTCCAGCCAGTTGGTCAGGTTCGCCACCTGCTTTTCGTTGACCCTGTCCTTCAATAAGATGATCATGCCGCAAATCCCCCTTTAATTGGCCGAAGGCCATTGAAAAACGGCCCCGCAGTGAGTTTTACTGCGGGACCGCTTTACAAGTTGTGGCTTGAAAATCAGTGGTACAGCAAAGCTCTCTATCTGCAAAAGCCGATAAAGTAAAAGTAATAGCTGTACGCGCGATTCATGCCCACAATCCGTTGCCTCCGGGTTTCAATACTTTAGTTGGATAAATTATAGGTCAATCGTAAGCGATTGTCAATGCCCGTCACAAACTCTTAACGGGGGTAAATACGAACCATATTGACAGGAAATCGGCAGAATACCGTTCAATCATCGTTCCAGCCAATCCTCAAGGTTCAATCCCTCGATCCTGGCAAAGTGCTTTGTGTTATTTGTCACCAGAGTACACCCGAGCGCAACCGCGTGGGCGCCAATGAGCATATCCATATCCTCAATGACCGTGCCGCATCGCATCAGCGCATCCTTTATCCGTGCAAATTCCACGGCTGCCTTCGTATCAAAATCAACGATCTCCACCCCGGCGAGCGTAGCGATCAGCGCTTGCCGGTTTCTGAGTGGATTTGAAGAGCGGAGAATGCCCAGCTCAAGCTCCGCGTAGGTAATCGCGGAAACGCACAAATCTGCCGCCGCGTGTTCAATCAGCCTGTCGCAAATCTGATCGTCGGGATGCCGCATGGCATAGATCAATACGTTTGTATCCAGCATGTACATCTAAGCAAACACCTCAACAGTTCTGTGCCGGTCATTCCACCTCAGGCGTATGTTTTGAAACCAGCGGGCCTCGTCCATCCGCGAAGCAATCCGGCGTAAAACCGTTCAGTCCCCGGCGCATGATGGCGCGAACGCTCTTTCTCGGCATGATGATAACCGCCTCTCCGATCTTGGCGGCGCACAAATCATCCTCAGAGAAATTCATCGTCTCCGGCAAGTCGATGTTCTGCCTGTTGCCGGTCCTGTTCAATCTGACAGCTTCCATGCGAACGCCTCCCTTCGGATATATTATAGCGCAGAAAAAAAGCAAAAGCAACCGTTCCCAAAGGACAATCCCCGCCGAAGCGGGGATTGGATTGTTCGCGCCTGCGCCGCGGGTCATTTATCTTCTATGCCGAGGATCTTCTGCTCAAAGTCATCCGCGGGCAGCGGGCGGGAGAAGTAGTAGCCCTGCACCAGGTCGCACCCGGCGTCGCGGAGGAGCCTGAGCTGGTTTTCGGTCTCCACGCCCTCGGCCACCACGGGCACCCTGAGGTAGCGAGCGATGTCCACGATCAGCTCCACCAGGCGGAAGTCCTTCTCGTTGCGCTCGATGTTCTGTATGAAGGCGATGTCCATCTTCAACACGTCGATGGGCATGGAGGAGAGCATGTTCAATGAGGAGTAGCCGGAGCCGAAGTCGTCCATCTCGATCTCATAGCCCTTGTCCCGCAGCTGCTCAATGACCCTGATGAGCTGGTCGGCGTTCTCGGTGTAGGCGGACTCGGTGACCTCCAGCTTGAGGGCGCTGCGCTCGAGGCCGTACCGGGCCACGAGCCCGTCGAGGGTATCGGGCAGGCCGGGGTCAAACACGTCCACGCGGGAGAGGTTCACGGACACCGGCAGCGTCACGCCGCAGCGGTCGCGCCAGTCGGCGATCTGCCGGGCGACCTCCGCCCAGACGTACTTGTCCACGTCGCTGATCTGGCCGCTGCGCTCGAACAGGGCGATGAAGTCGCTCGGGGAGATCATGCCCAGCTCCGGGTGCCGCCAGCGCACCAGCGCCTCGGCGCTGGACAGCTTCGGCGGGTCGCACTGTATGTTGTACTTGGGCTGGTAGTACACCTGCAGAGCGTGCTCCTCCAGCGCGCGGCTCAGGTCGTTCTGCAACAGCAGGTTCAGCTCGTCGCGGCGGCGCAGGTCCTCGTCGTAGATCATCAGGCGGGTCTTGTAGTTGCCGCGCGCCATGCTGCACGCCGACCAGGCCCGGTCGAACATCTCCTCCGGTCCGAGGCCCTCCTGCCAGGGCATGATGCCCATGCGCAGGCGGATGTCCGCATTGCGGAAGGCGGCGTTGATGCGGGACTGGAAGCGGTCCAGCAGCGCCCGGTAGTCGTCCCGGTGGGCGCAGCAGATGTCAAAGTTGTCGCCCTCGGTGCGGCCCGCGATGCCCTCGGTCTCCCGGAGGAAGGCCTCGATCTCGCCGCCCAGGGTGCGCAGCACCTCGTCGCCGAAGCCGCGGCCGTTCAGGGTGTTGAGCGTGTGGAAGCGCTCGATGTTCATCACGATGGCGTCCATGGCCTTCTCCGGGTGCTCGCGGTAGAGCCGGTTGGCGTACACCATGAAGAAGCTGCGGTTGTACAGCCGGGTCAGGTGGTCGCGCTCCGCCTCGGAGATGATCTGCTGCCCCTCGTTGGCCTTGCTCTCGGCGCGCACGCTCCACAATAGCAGAAGCAGCACCACCGACACCACAATGGCCACGGCGGCCACCACGAAGGGCAGGTTGTCCTTCAGGAAGTCGCCGAAGGTGACCCGGTTGTCGGTGAAGGAGTAGACGGTCAGCGAGGAGTTGACCATGGCGTCCGGGATGAGGCGGCTGATCTTGTTGAATATGGAGTACAGGCAGTCGTCCTCCCGCCGGACGGCGAAGGACAGGTCCATGCTCTCGCCGGTGGCGAGGGTGGACAGCTTGTACTTGTCGCACATGTCCTTCATGCGGTTTAAGCGGTAGTTGCTCACCAGCACGCAGTCCGCCTCGCCGGCGGCCACGGCCTGGAACGCCGCCTCGCTGTCCTTGTAGTAGGCGGTCTTCCAGTTGGGGAACTTGTCCATCAGGAAGGTTTCGACGTTGGGATTGCTCATGTTGACGGCGACGATCATCTCCCGGTCCGGCGACACGCCCTGCTGATCTGCGGTGCGGACCGCCGCGTACATCTCGGTCCTGACGAAGGGGTCGGAGACGATGACCCCCAGCTTCTCGCCGTCGTAGGCGCTCAGGGCGATGGGGAACAGGCAGTCGATCTCCCCGGCCGCCATGGCTTGAAGCGCCTCCTCCCGGGTGTCGAAGGCCCGGGGTTCAAACGTGAGCTCCGCGTTCTTTTCGCTGGTTCTGGCGAAGGTCAGTATGTCCAGCAGCGCGCCGGTGAGGGACTGCGTCGTCTCGTTGAGCCCGCACATGGGCAGGTAGTTGCCCCGGAAGCCCACCCTTATCGCGCCGTGGTTGGCCAGCCACTCCTTCTCCTCGACGGTGAGGAAGCTGTTGATGGCGCTGGCCTTGTTGAAGCGCTCGGTCATCTGCTGGTTGAAGTCCCGGTTGTCCTCCAGGATTCGGTTCATGGCGACGTCCAGGTCCTGCTTGATGTCGGGCCGGTTTTTGTTGATGCCGAAATAGGACTTCGCCGCGCCCACCTTGCACACGGGCACCACGTCGGCGGAGTTGCCGTAGGTGTCCAGCGTCACCAGCATGTCGATCTCGCCCTTGATGAGCATGTCCAGCATCTCGGGCGTCTTGACCGTCAGCTCGACGATCTCCGGGTGCACGCCGTGCTTGTTCGCCCAGTCGATGAAGAGCTGCTCCTGTATGCTGTTCTTGTTGACGCCCAGCTTCTTGCCGTTGAAGGTGGAGAAGTCATCGGGCCTGATCTCGGTGTTGTCCGGCGCGATGAAGACATGGTAGTCCTCCGAACCCATCTCCTCGGCGGAATAGAGTATCTTCTCCGCGCGCGCCTCGGTGAAGGACACGTCCGAGAGCAGGTCGATCTCCCCCGCCACCAGCATCTCGAACAGCTCGGACCAGCTGCCCTCCACGTACTCGTACTTCCAGCCGGTGTAGGTGGCCACCCGCTGCTGGTACTCGTAGCCGTAGCCGGAGCGCCGCCCGAAGCGGTCCGTGCGGTGGAACGCCGATTCGTACCAGCCCACCCGGACCACCTTTTCCTCCGGCGCCTGCGCCCCCTCGGAGATCGAGGCGGTGAACGTCAGCGCCAGTATGAGGCAAATCAGCAAGAGCGACAGCTTTTTCATATTATCCACTCCCGATCGCTTGAGAAACCTTTTCCTTTGTATGGTGGCCCGGACGACCCAGTCCGGAGACTTTTCAGAAAATTCTTCCAGACTTTACATTATTATACCTCATCGCGCCGGGAAAGGCAAGGACGTTTTTATGAATATTGTCGCGCCGCATCGGCGGGCTGTATGGGTATAATCAATATGGGTTTGGGCATCCTCTGCAAGAGGGAGGGGATCGGGTGAGCAACGGCATGACGCACATGGAGGCGCAAAAGCGGGCGGTCGGCGAAATGCTCTGGCTGCACTATTACAATCAGGTGCTGTTTGAGCGGGGCGTGATTACGGAGGACGAGCGCAACCGTATGATCAACCGGATCGACGCGAGGGCAGGCAATAACTTCCATTGATCGCCGGGGATTGCGCGACTATAATGGATGCGGAGCGTTGTGGACTTTGGGAGGCCGATTATGGACGTATTGGATGCGCGGCGGATGCTGCGGACGCGGACGATCTACGACATCCCGCTGCGGGTGACGTACTACGCGCGGGTGTCGTCGGAGTCGGACGAGCAGCTGAACTCGCTGGGAAACCAGGTGGCCTACTACGAGAGCCTGATCCGAAAGAACAGGGCGTGGACGTTCGTGCCGGGGTACATCGACGAGGGGCTGTCGGGCATCTCGACGCGCAGGCGCGAGAACTTCCACCGGATGGTGGCTGACGGCAGGGACGGCAGGTTCGACCTGATCATCACCAAGGAGATCACGCGCTTTGCGCGCAACACGCTGGATTCCATAAAGTACACGCGGGAGCTTCTGGGCTGCGGCGTGGCGGTGTTTTTCCAAAACGACAACATCAACACGCTGGACGAGGACAGCGAGCTGCGGCTGACGATCATGTCCGGCATCGCCCAGGACGAGCTGCGCAAACTGTCCAGCCGCGTGAAGTTCGGGCACCAGCAGGCGATCAAGTCGAAGGTGGTGCTGGGCAACAGCCGCATCTTCGGCTACCGCAAGGACAATAAGCGACTGGTGATCGACGAGGCCGAGGCCCCGATGGTGCGCGAGCTGTTCGAGCTGTACGCCACGGGACGATACAGCATGAAGCAGATCGAGAACCTCTTCTGGGAGGAGGGCTACCGGAACCTCAACGGGAACAGGATATCCCACGTCACCATGTCGAACATGATATCCAACCCCAAGTACAAGGGGTACTACGTCGGCAACAAGGTGAAGGTGGTGGACATGTTCACCAAAAAGCAGAAGTTCCTGCCGCCGGAGGAGTGGGTGATGTTCAGGGACGAGACGGGCGAGATCGTGCCCGCCATCGTCAGCGAAGCCCTGTGGGACGCCGCCAACGCCGTGCTGCGCAGGCGCAGCGAGGACGTGAAGCGCCGCCGGGGCATCTGCAACCACGCCAACCTGCTCACGGGCAAGCTGTACTGCACCTGCTGCGGCCAGCCCTACTACCGCAAGGAATCCCGGGACATCAGCGGCAAACGCAACAGCAAGTGGATCTGCTCGGGGAAGATCAAAAACGGGAAGCAGAGCTGCCCGTCGTTTGCCATCTATGAGTCCGAATTGCAGCCGCTTTTGTACGAGGTGTTCCACGACACCCGGACCGACGCCGACGCGATGGTGGAGGAGTACATCAGGCTCTACGCCGAAATGGCCGACCGCGACCGGCTGCCCGAGAGGATCGACGAACTGAACAGGGCCATCGAAAACGCCGAAAAGAAGAAGTGCAAGCTGTTGCAGCTGAGCGTGGACGGCATGATCACCGACAGGGACTTCAAGGCCATGACCGGACAGTGCAACGCGGAGATCGCGGATATCGAGGCGCAGATCGACGAACTGAACGCCCATCTTCAGTCCGACGAGGCGTTTCGGGAGAAGATCGCGGCGATCCGCCGCGTGCTTTCAGAGGCGCAGCGGGACGCCGCGAGCGGCGTCATCGGCAGGGAATTTGTGGACCGGTACATCGACAGAATCTTCGTGACGCCGGAGGCGGAGAACGCCATGCGGCTGGACATCCGCATATTCACCGGCGAGACGACGGCCTGGACGCTGGGGAAGGGCCGGGGTTGTGTGGGTCACACGTTCAAGAAGATGATCGAGGCCCAGGAGCGCCAGATGAGCGGCAACGCCCGCGGCTGAGCCCGACGCCCCGCCCCTGTTTCCGAAGCATCGGAAGCGGGGGCTGTTTTTATGTATTCAACGGCCGCGCGCCCCAGGTTTTAACGCGGCATTAACCTCCGTTTGCTATACTGTGGGCGAATACTGCCGCGGAGGGCTGTCGCTATGACGTTATACTACGACCTGGTGCTGGCGGCGTCGATCGTCATGACGCTGATCTACGTGTTCATGTGGCACAAGCACTTCGACGCGCACATCACGATGCTCTACGTGCTCGTGCCGGTGATCAACCTGGGCTACGCCCTGCTGGCGCGGGCCACCACGCTGGAGGAGGCGCTGATGGCCAACCGTCTGACCTACATGGTCGGGTGCTACCTGATGCTGATCATCATGTTCAGCGTGTTCAGCCTGTGCCAGATCCCGCTGAACCGCTGGATCCGCGTGGCGCTGCTGTTCTTGAGCACGGTGGTGTACGCCTCCGCGCTGTCCGTCGGCCGCAGCCCGATATTCTACAAGGACGTGCAGTTCGAGCTTGAAAACGGCGTCGTGGTGTTCCACAAGCAGTACGCCTTCATGCACACGGCGTTCCTGGTGCTGATACTGTGCTACTTCTCGGCCACGCTGATCGCCATCGTCTACACCTACCTGCACAAAAACCAGGTCTCCCGCAAGATACTGCTGTTGCTCTTCATGCCCGTGGTGGTGGCCATGGCGGCCTTCTTCGGCGGGCGCGCGCTGTTTCCGCGGGTGGAGCTGACCCCCGCGGCGTGCGCGTTCGCGCTGCTGATCTACCTGATCATCGTCTACCGCATGACCCTGTACGACATCACCGACGTGGCCGTGGATTCGCTGGTGCAGTCCGGCGACACGGGGCTCGTCTCCGTCGACTTCAAATTCAACTACCTGGGCAGCAACGCCACCGCCAAGGAAATCTTCCCCGCCCTCAACGACCTGACCGTCGACCTCCCCATCACCCGAAGCGCGCTCATAGAGCAGACGATGCTTCAATGGCTCGAGGCCTTCCGCAGCGACGAATCCCGGGACACCGCCCATTACGAGAAGGACGACCACAGCTACCTCGTCAAGATCACCTACCTGTTCGACGACAGGCACAAGCGGGGCTATCAGTTCTTCCTCACCGACGACACCGAGGACCAGCACTACATCAACCTCCTCAGCCACTACAACGCCGAGCTGGAGCGCGAGGTGGCCGAGAAGACCGCCCACATCGTGGAGATGCACGACCAGCTCCTCCTGGGCATGGCCACCATGGTCGAGAGCCGCGACAACTCCACCGGCGGGCACATCCGGCGCACCAGCGAGGGCGTGCGCCTGCTGACCGAGGCCATCCGCGCAGGCGGCGTCCCGGCGCTCGACGACGACTTCTGCCGCGACCTCATCAAGGCCGCGCCCATGCACGATCTGGGCAAGATCGCCGTGGACGACGCCATACTGCGCAAGCCCGGCCGCTTCACCCCGGAGGAATTTGACAAGATGAAGGCCCACGCCGCCGAGGGCGCGCGGATCGTGCGCGAGATACTGAAGGGCGTGGAGGACGACGACTTCCGCCGCATCGCCCAGAACGTCGCCCACTACCACCACGAGCGCTGGGACGGCTCCGGCTATCCCGAGGGCCTCAAAGCCGAGGAGATCCCGCTGGAGGCCCGCATCATGGCCATCGCCGACGTGTACGACGCCCTCGTCAGCAAGCGGGTCTACAAGGAGCGCATGTCCTTTGAAAAGGCCGACGCCATCATCATGGAGGGCATGGGCCGACACTTCGACCCCAGTCTCGAGGCCGGCTACGTCGCCGCCCGCCCCGCGCTGGAGGCGTATTACAGCGGGCTGGGGGAATACGCTTGATTAATTAGGAATTAGAGTGTGTTTCTAAAACTTAGTCCCACTAAGCCTGCGGGAAATCGCCTTGAAATGCAGTCAAATCCACTCGAAACTGCATCTCCCGGCATTTAGAAACACACTCTAGGAATTGGGAATTATCCACGCTTCCGACAGGAGGGCCCGACCATGATCATCCGCAAAATCCGTCCCCTGGAGCTCAAGCGCTGCCAGCAGCTGTGCGCGCTGGCCTTTGAATATCCGATGCAGGACGCCAACCTGTCCCCGGAGGCGGCGCTTGAGAAGGTGCGCCAAAATCCCCGGTCGATGCAGGACGTCCACTGGGACAGCCAGTGGGCCGCCTTTGCCGACGACGACGCCACCATGCTGGCCACGCTGACCGTCATCCCCTGGCGCGCCCGCTTCGACGGCTGCGACGTGCCCATGGGCGGCATCGGCGGCGTGGCGTCGCTGCCCCAGTACCGGCAGGGCGGCGCGATCCGCGGCTGCATCGAGGCGGCCCTGCGGGACCTCCGCGACAGCGGCTCGCTGCTGTCCTACCTCTACCCCTTCTCCACGTCGTTCTACCGCAAATTCGGCTACGAGCTGGGGTGCGACTGGACGCGCTGGCGGCTCAGGCTCTCCGGCATGCCCGCGTTGAACATGGAAGGCCGCTGGCAGCTCTCCGAGCCGGACCGCCCGCTGACCGACGACATCCGCGCCGTCGATCGCGCCCGCGAGGCGCGCTACAACTGCATGGTGCTCAACGGCGACACCGAATACCTGTACCTGCGGGAGGACCCCTTCGTCACGAAGCGCTACACCTACGTGTATTACGACGCCCAGGACCGCCCCCGCGCCCACCTGACCGCCGTGCCGGAGGGCGGCGAGCTGCGCTGCCTACGGTTCGTGTTCGGCGACAGGGAGGGCTTCTTCGGCCTCCTGGCGCTGCTCATGCGCCTGGCCGCCGACCACAGCCACGCCACGCTTTATCTGCCCACGGACGTCGACCTGCGCGGCCTGCTGCCCGAGTGGAGCTTCGACAATGTGGAGCGCGTGATCGAGCAGCGCGGCATGGTGCGGGCGGTGAACGTCGAGGGCCTGCTGCGCGTCGCCCGCGCCCGCGGCGAGGGCCGCCTGCGCGTGGGCGTCACTGACCCCCTGCTGCCCGAAAACACGGGCTGCTTCGAGGTCTCCTTCGCTCCGGACCGGCCCAACGCCGTGCGCCGGGTGGACGATCCTCCCGAGATCGAGCTCACCATACAGGATTTCAGCCGCCTGATCGTGGGCTGCTGCGACGCCGCCGACCCCGAGTGGCTCCCGGACGTGCGCCTGCGCTGCGCCCCCGAGCGCGCCGCGCGACTGTTCTACCGCAAACCGGCGTTCATCAGCCAGTATTTTTGATATTTCTTCGACGGAGACTCTCATATGAAGTGCATCATCAACGGAACGCTGCTGTTGAAGGACGGCCCGCTGACGGGCAAGGCCCTGCTGTTTGACGATAAGATCCGCGCCCTGACGGACGATGTGCCGGCGGACGCGGAGGTGATCGACGCCGCGGGCGGCTGTGTGTCGCCGGGGCTGATCGACGTGCACTGTCACGGCTTCATGGGCTGGGACGCCTCCCACGACAGCCTCGACGAGCTCCGGCAGATGTCCCGCCGGGCCGCGCAGACCGGCGTGACCGCCTGGCTGCCCACCACCATGACGCTGGACTGGCCGACGCTGGAGCGGTGCTTCGCCGCCATCCGCCAGGCGCAGGCGGACAGCCTCGCCCCCGACTGGCGGGGCGCGCAGGTGCTGGGCGCGCACGCGGAGGGGCCGTTCATCAGCCCGAAGCGCAAGGGCGCGCAGGCGGAGGCGTGTATCCAGCGCCCGGACGCCGAAAAGCTCCGCCCCTGGGCCGACGTCATACGCCTCATGACCCTCGCCCCGGAGATCGACGGCGCGATTGACTGCATCCGCGCCGCCCGGGAGATGGGCATCGCCGTCTCCATGGGCCACACCGACGCCACCTTCGATCAGGCCCGGGCGGGCATCGAGGCCGGCGTCACCCACGCCACCCACACCTTCAACGCCATGCCGCCGCTGAACCACCGGGAGCCCGGGGTCGTCGGCGCGGCGCTCTCAGACGGGCGGGTGTACTGCGAGCTGATCTGCGACACCTTCCACGTCCACCCCGCGCTGTTTGGCCTCATGGCGCGGCAGAAGCCCGACCGGCTGGTGCTGATCACCGATTCCATCGCCTCCGCGGGACTGCCCGACGGCCCCCATGACCAGATGGGCGCGACGGTGATCGTGGACGGCATCCGCTGCCGCTTCCCCGACGGCACCATCGCCGGCAGCGCCCTCACGCTGGATCGCGCCGTCCGTAATTTCCAAAAATACACCCGCCTGCCGCTGTGGCAGGTAGTCAATATGGCTGCCCTCCACCCCGCCATGAGCATCGGCGTCGACGCCGCCAAGGGCTCCCTCGACCCCGGTAAGGACGCCGACATCCTCATCACCGACCCCGATTTCAACGTCCGCGCCACCTTCGTCCGAGGCATCCGTGTTTTTCCGACATAAAAAGAGACCATCCGCCCCAAAGCCTTCCCCTTGAGGCAACTTCGAAAAACCCTGTTTTCGCAAGCATTGTCTCGGAAAGAAACCTTGTTTTACAGGGTTTTCCGAAGTAATGTATGCGGCAAAGTGAGGTTTTTC
>CADASI010000026.1 GCA_902790525.1 uncultured Eubacteriales bacterium | reverse complement strand
A
The DNA here is from genome assembly GCA_902790525.1 of uncultured Eubacteriales bacterium. Lineage (GTDB taxonomy): Bacteria > Bacillota > Clostridia > Christensenellales > Aristaeellaceae > UBA2862. Next base: position 23,597 of record CADASI010000026.1, on the reverse strand, counting down.
CTTTCCGCCATGATCCGGTTCTGCGCGTAAAAGATGTCAACTGCCTTGGTCCGCGCGGTCACTTTTGTCGTCTTCATCCGCGCTGCTGCGTACGTCCTTTTTGTTGACGCAGGCATCTTCGCCGATTGCGCGGGCTGCGTTATCGATGAAGCTATATTCGCCACCGGCGAATCTATCAGCTGCTTCAATTCTTTCTTTGTCAGGTGCGCGTTGTTTCTTGCTCGATTCGTACTGCGTTTCTTCTTCATTCGGTCATCACCTGTTATTCGTCATGGAAATGTTCATCAGCACCGCCACGGCGCACATCAGTATGGAGATGGACGTGCCGCCGGATGAGAAGAACGGCAGCGGCAGCCCGGTGGTGGGCATCATGCCGATCACCACGGCCACGTTGAGCACGCACTGCACGCCGATCATGCAGGTGATGCCCCCGGCCAGCATGCTGCCGAACCGGTCCGGGCAGCGTATGGCCACCCGCAGGCCGAAGAACAGGAACGCCGCGAACACGCACAGTATCGCCACGCACCCCACGTAGCCCAGGTCCTCCCCCACCACGGCGAATATGAAGTCCGACTCCGGGTAGGGCAGGAAGGCGTACTTCTGCCGCCCCATGCCGAGCCCCATGCCGAACAGCCCGCCGGACCCGAAGGCCAGCAGCGACTGCGAGAGCTGGTAGCCCTCGTTGGTCATGAAGGCGAAGGGGTCGCGGAAGGACATCAGCCGCGCCCGCCGGTAGTCCTCCGACAGCGCGTAGAACGTGCCGAGCGCCATGCCCGACAGGCCGATCAGCCCCAGGTGCCGCCACCGTGCCCCGGCGATCATCACCATGGTCGCCGTGACGATCAGTATGCTGCCCGCCGTGGACAGGTTCGGCTGCAACAGTATCAGCAGGAACATCGCCCCCGGCAGCACGAACAGCGGTATCAGGCCCGTGAAGAACCGGGTCACGTCCCGCTCCTTCTGGGAGAGCGCCCGAGCCAGGTAGAGTATCATCGAATACTTCGCCAGCTCCGAGGGCTGAAAGCTCACCGGCCCGAGCCGCAGCCAGCGCCGGGAGCCGTTGAGCATCCTTCCGATGCCGGGGATGGCTACGAGTATCAGCAGCACAAAGCTCAGTCCCAAGAGCCCGCCGGTGACCCAGGGCTTCCTAAGCGCCCGGTAGTCGATTTTCAGCAAAAACGCCATGCCCACGGCCCCCACGCCGATGCCTGTCAGCTGGGAATACACCTCGGCAAGCGGGTCGCCGGCATCCTGGGCGTTGTAGAAGCTGGCCGCGTAGAGCACCGTGACGCCCAGCAGCATCAGCAGTATGAAGCAGACCGCGAGGCCCCGGTCGATGTCCCGAAGCCTGTGCATCTCTCTCGGCGCGATCGCCTGCCGCGCCGCTTTTGCCCCGCGCACGGGGGCGGACATCAAGCCTCCCGGCCCTCCATGGCGTTCACGATGCCCTTGAAGATGCGCCCGCGGGCCTCGTAGTCGTCGAACATGTCAAAGGACGCGCATGCCGGGGACAGCAGCACGTTGCCGCCCTTCGGGGCCAGCTCGAAACTCAGCGCGACGGCCTTCTTGAAGTCGTAGCCCGCGTGGATGTAATCCCTGTAACCGACGATGTCCAGCGCCTTCTGGATCTCCTTCGCGGTCTCGCCGATCAGCACGATGTGCGCGATGGGGCACTTCAGGATCTCCTCCCCCAGCGGCACGTAGTTGGTCTTCTTGGGGCTGCCGCCCAGGATCAGCACCGTGGGCCGGTCCATGGCCCTGACGGCCTGTATGGTGGAATCCACGTTGGTGCCCTTGGAGTCGTTGATGAAGCGCACGCCGTCAAGCTCCCGCACGAACTCGATTCGGTGCTCCACGCCCTTGAAGGTCTTGAGCGTGTGGGCGATGATCGCCGCGTCGATGCCCGCCGCCATCGTCATGGCCACGGCGGCCAGGGCGTTTTGCAGGTTGTGGTCGCCGGGGATGTAGACCTCGTCGGCCCGGCACACGGGCACATTGTCCCCCGGCGTGCCGTAGACGATCATGCCGTCCACCACGAACGCGCCGAACGGCGGCTCGCCGTGGCTGGAGAACCAGCTCACCCGGCACTTGGCGCGTTTGGCCATGTCGCGGGTCACGGGGTCGTCCCAGTTGAGCACCAGCGTGTCGCCCGCGCCGCAGTTTTCAAAGATGCGCTCCTTGAGGGCGATGTACTTCTCCATGGTGCCGTGCCGGTTCAGGTGATCCTCGGAGATGTTCAGCACCGCGCAGATGGCGGGGTGGAAGTCCCGGGAGGTCTCCATCATGAAGGAGGAGATCTCGCACACCGTCACGTCGTCGGGCTTCATCTCCGGCACCGCGCCGGAGTAGGGCGTGCCGATGTTGCCCACCACGTGGGTGCGCTTCCCGGCGTTTTTGAAGATCTCGCCCACCAGCGTGGTGGTGGTGGTCTTGCCGTTGGTGCCGGTGATGGCCAGCAGCAGGCCGGTGGACTCCCGGTAGGCGTATTCCACCTCGCCCATGACCTCCACGCCCAGCGCCTTCGCCCGCACGACGGCGGGGTGATCCACCGGGATGCCCGGGCTGACGATCAGTTGATCCAGCCCCTCCAGGTGGTTCTCGGGATGCTTTTCACCCAGCAGAAAGGCAGCTCCCGCGGCCTTCAGATCGTCCAGCTTGCCGCCGAAGTCGGCCTCCGCCTTGGAATCGCAGACGCATACCTCCGCGCCGCGCAGCAGCAACAGCTTCGCGCACGCAATGCCGCTGCGGGCCATGCCCAGGACCATAACTCGTTTCATCGCTAAGCCTCCAATCATGCCACAAACCCGAGCAGCGCCACCAGGCACAGCATCACCGTCGCGATGTAGTACATCGCCACGATGCTGGTCTCGGGCATGCCGCCCTTTTCAAAGTGATGGTGCAGCGGCGCCATGCGGAAGAACCGCTTGCCGTGGGTCGCCCGGAAGTAGGCGAACTGTATGAGGTCCGACAGGCTGGAGAGCACCATCGCCAGGGCGATGATGGGCAGAAGCAGCGACAGCCGCGTGACCGTCGTCATGCCCACCAGCGCGCCGCCGATGAAGAAGGAGCCCACGTCCCCCATGAACACCCGCGCGGGGTGGGAATTGTAGCGCAGAAAGCCGATCAGGCCGCCCGCCATGGCCCCGCCGAATATGGCGACGTTCAGAAGGCTCCCGGCATTTAACGGGTCCGCCGCCGCCAGCGCCACGCAGATGAGCGCCATGGTCACGAAGTCGAACAGCGCGCAACCGCCCAGCAGGCCGTCCAGGCCGTCCAGCAGGTTGGCGGAGTTGACCGTGCCCACCAGTATGAACACCATCACCGGGATGTAGAACCAGCCCAGGTTCCACTCCGCGTTGACAAACGGCACCCTGAGGGACGGGCCGATCTGCGGGTGCAGGTACGCCCATATCGCCAGCGCGATGGACAGCGCGATCTGCGGCAAGAGCTTCTGTTTGGGCGTCAGGCCCTCGGAGGCGTGCCGCCGCACCTTCAGGAAGTCGTCCACGAATCCGATCAGCCCGAAGCCCAGCGCGCTGACCAGGCACATCGACAAAAGTCCCCAGTTGCCGCCCTTGTAGCTGAACGCCACCGCCGCCACCAGCGCGGGCAGCGCGAAGATCACGCCGCCCATCTGCGGCGTGCCGGCCTTGGCCGCGTGGTCCGGGCCCAGCTCGTAGATCACCTTGCCCAGCTTCAGCTTCTTCAGCCACGGAATCACGATCGGCCCCAGCACGATCGCCATCGCAAACGCCGCGATGACCGTCCATATCAATCTCTGCATCTTATGTTGACCTCCAGACCGCCGGGCGTATTTGATCCTCCCGGCCGAGTGTAGTATGCCCAACTACGGCAAAATGCGAAATCGGTGATTTCGCATTCCTCCGTAGCACCTATTCTATTTTAGACTTTAATGTGGCGAAAGTCAAGAAATTAATGAGAAAAAGGCTTTCTCACCCCATCTCCTCCAGCAGTTCCGCCACGACGACCTTCTCGTCGAAGGGGTACTTCACGCCGTTGATCTCCTGGTAGGTCTCGTGGCCCTTGCCGGCCAGCACCACCACGTCGTCCTTGCGGGCGAAGCGCAGGGCGTAGCGTATGGCCTCCCGGCGGTTCTCGATGACGGTGTATTCGCAGGAGGTGGTCTTGATGCCCTCCTCGATGGCGTCGATGATGTCCATGGGGTTTTCGTTGCGCGGGTTGTCGCTGGTGATGATGCAGTAGTCCGCCAGCTTGCCCGCGATCTCGCCCATCATCGGGCGCTTGCCGTGGTCCCGCGCGCCGCCGCAGCCGAACAGCGCGATCAGGCGGCCCTTGGTGGTCTCGCGCACGGCCTCGAGGATGTTCTCCAGCGCGTCGGGCGAGTGGGCGTAGTCCAGTATCACGCGGTAGGGCGTGCCGGTGTCCAGCAGCTCGATGCGCCCCGGCACGGCGCGCACCTTCTCCAGTCCCCGGCGGATGGCCTCGGGCCCCACCCCGGCGCAGATGGCGATGCCCGCCGCCAGCAGGGCGTTGTACACGTTGAATATGCCCGCCAGCCGCAGGCTGATGCTGGTGCGGAACTTCTTGTGCCAGGTCATCAGGAAGGAGCAGCCCCGCTCCCCCACCTCGATGTCGTTGGCGTACACGTCGGAGGGCTCCCGGATGCCGATGCGCAGCGCCCGGCGGCCCAGCGCGCGGATGCCCGCGGACACGCGCTCATCGTCCACGTTGTAGACGATCTCGTCGCACATGTCGGGCTGGAAAAGCCTGAGCTTGGCGTTGAAGTAGGCGTCCATGTTCCCGAAGAAGTCCAGGTGGTCCTGGGAGAAATTGGAGAACGCCCCCACCTTGAACTTCACGCCCTCGAGGCGGTGCATGGCCGTGGCGTGGGCGGAGACCTCCATCACCACGCACTGCACCCCGGCGTCGGCCATGCGGCGCAGAAGCTGCTGGGTCTCCACCGGGTCGGGGGTGGTGAGGCGGCTGGGGATGGTCTCGTCGCCGATCATCGAGCACACCGTGCCGATCAGCCCGGTCTTGTAGCCCGCCTCGTCCATAATGGACTTCACCAGGAAGCTGGTGGTGGTCTTGCCCTTGGTGCCGGTGATGCCCAGCATCAGCATTTCGTCGGCGGGATGGCCGTAGAACGCCGCGGCGATGTACGAGGTGGCCACGCGCACGTCCTCCACGATCACCTGCGGCACGTCCAGCGCCAGCCTGCGCTCGACCACCAGCGCCGCCGCGCCCTTCTCCACCGCCTGCGGGGCGAAGTCGTGGGCGTCCATGCGCAGCCCCGGCGTGCAGAAGAACAAATCGCCGGGCACGACCCTGCGCGAATCAATGCGCAGCGCGGAGATCTCGGTGTTCTCGATGTCGCCGAGGGTCTCCACCCTTCCGGGAATCTTTCCGATCAACGCTTTGAGTTTCATCCGGATTCCTCCAGTGTTTGTTTTGAAAGACCGACCGTCCGGGGCGGCTGAAAGGTCACCGTCACACAGGTCGAGGGATTGACGTTTTCGTCGGGCGCCGGGGACTGGCCCACCGCCAGGCCGTTGCCCTCGATGCGCATCTGAAGCCCGAAGGAGCGGATCAGCCGGTTGGCCTCCAATACGGACATGCCGGTCACGTCCGGCACCCGGGCACTCCTGGCCTGATCGGGCGCGCCCTCCACGTACAGCATCACGATGGAGCCCTGCGCCATCCGCGCGCCCGCGGCGGGCAGCTGGGCCTTCACCCGAGCGCCCACGCCGTCCAGCACGTAGTCCAGCCCGGCGTCCTTCACGGTCTGTATGGCCTCCTCCACCGTCCTGCCGGAAAGCTCCGGCACGGTGGTCTCCGCGGGCGGTTCCTCCTCCCGGTCCGGCACGACGCCGAGGTAGTTGAGGGACCGCTCCAGGATCTCCTTCGCAAACGGCGCGGCGGTGACGCTGCCGTAGTCTACGGGCACGTCCGCCTCGTCCACGATGAGTATCACCGCGATCTTCGGGTCGTTGGCCGGGGCGAAGCCTATGAACGAGCCGATGTGCGTCGCCGACGACACCACGCCGTCCACGTACACCTGCGCGGTGCCGGTCTTGCCGCCCACATGGTAGCCGGGCAGGTAGGCGTTCTTGCCGCCGCCCAGCGTGACCACGTCCTCCAGCAGCTTGCGCATGGTGGCGCTGGTCTGCGGGGAGATGGGGTTGCCCGCCACCTGCGGTGCGCCGCGCTCGATCACCGCGCCGTCCACGTCCATGATCTCTTTGACGACCCAGGGCCGCATCAGCCTGCCCCCGTTGATCACGGCGCAGGCCGCGGTCAAAAGCTGTATCGGCGTGACGGCCACGGACTGTCCGAAGCCGATGCGGGCCAAATCCACCCTCTTTACGTTGTCCTGCCGGATCATGATGCCCCCGGCCTCGCCGGGGATGTCCACCCCGGTCTTTTGGCCGATGCCGAAGGCGCGCAGGTATTTATAGAAGCGGTCCGTGCCCAGCCGCAGGCCCATCTCCACGAACACGGGGTTGCAGGAGTTCTGAAGCGCCTGCGCGAAGGTCTCCGCGCCGTGGGGCTTACCCCAGCACTTGATCCTGCCGCCGTCCACCGTGACGGAGCCGGAGCAGTAGAACCCCTCCGAGGGCGTCACCACCCCCGCCTCCAGCGCGGAGGCCGCCGTGAGCATCTTGAAGGTGGAGCCGGGCTCGTAGGCGTCGGTGATCACGCGGTTGCGCATCAGCGCCGTGAGGGTGGCCACGTCGCCGCGCGGCGGGTCATTTAAGTCGAAGTCCGGCTTGGACACCATGGCCAGGATCTCCCCGGTGTCCGGGTCCATGGCCAGCGCCCGCACGGCCTTGGCGTTGTTGACCGTCATGGCCTCCCGGGCGGCCTGCTCGGCAAACGCCTGTATCGAGGCGTCCAGCGTCAGCGTGACGCTGCCGCCGTTCACCGCGGCGATGTAGGCGCTCTCGCCGTTAAAAAGGGCGCGGCCCTTGCCGTCGATCTCCTCGAGGATGCGCCCCGCCCGGCCAGAGAGGTAGCGGTCCAGCGACTGCTCCAGCCCGCTCTGCCCCGCGCCGTCGATGGTGGTCAGCCCGATCAGCTGCTCGGCGAACTGCCCCATCGGGTAGTAGCGCCGGCTCTCCTCCTCCAGGTACAGCCCGTCCAGGGCGTCGCTGCCCGCCCGGGCGTACTCGGCCTTCATGGCCTTGATCTGCTGGGCGCGCTCCCGGGTGAGCTGCCGCTTCAGCGTCACGCCGCCCTTGGAGGTGTCCGACGCCTTCTTCTCGATGACCGCCGCCTCCATGTCCAATACCGGCGATAAAAGCCGGGCGAACCGGGCGGCGTCCGTCACCTGCCGCGGGCTGCACGAGGCCGCGTAGGCCGTGGCGCTCTGGGCCAGCACGCGGCCCTTGCGATCCAGTATCATGCCCCGGGTGGGGGCGATGACGCTCTCCGAGGTCCACTGTCCCTGCGCCCGGCGCTGCAATTCCTCGGCCCGGATGACCTGTAAGTTGAACAGCCGCGCGCTCAGCGCCGAGAACAGCATGAAAAACACGGCCATACACACAGCAAGGCGGCGACGGATGACCGGCCCTGTGAGAACCATGTCCATCCCTCCCCGCCTGCGGAAATATTATTCCTTCATTTCCTCAGCGCTGGTGTTCCCGGCGCTCTGCGTGGAAGTATTGTCAAGCGCGGCCGGCAGGCGCACCACCCGGATCTGGTTCCCGGAGGGCTTGCCCATGCCCAGCTTCGCGGCCCGCGCGGCGACCCTGTCCAGGTTCCTGAACTGGTTCAGGCTCAGGTTCAGGTTGTCCGCGTTGGCGCTTAAATCCCGTATCTCCCGCTCGATGGCCCGCACCTGCTTGTTCTGGCCCGTGACCCGCGCGATCATGGCGATCTGCGCAAACGCGCCCACCACCATCACCGCCACGAAGGCCATGATCAGCATGCGGTTGACCCGACGGCGCTGCTCCTGTCGGGAACGCTTCGCGTGGTTCCTGATCATACTTATTCCTCCTCGGATGGGTTCAGAACCCGGTCCGGTCAGTTCTGCGGGTTGAAGTAGCGATCGTCGATGTACTCGAGCAGCGCGGCCACGTCAGTCTCCGCCGCGCCGATGGTGGCCATGAACCGCGCCTCGTCCCATATCTCGAGGTAGCGCCCCATGCCGGAAAAGCGGATGGCCTTGTCCATGCCGGCCTTCTGGCGAAGCACCTGCGGCAGCAGCACGCGGCCCTGGCTGTCCAGGGACTGGTTGGTGAAGGAGAACGCCTGTATCAGCCGCACGTAGGCGCGGCCGCGGGCGTCGGTGTCGGGGATGCGATCCAGCTTGGCGCTCATGTCCTGCCACTTTTCCGCGGGATAGAGCGCGATGGCGCTGAAATCGTTGTTCAGTCCGATGGTGAAGTTGTCGCCCAGCGCCTCGCGGTAGGCCGCGGGGATCGTCGCCCTGCCCTTGGGATCAATGTTATGCGTGTAGTTTCCCGAAAATTCAGCGCCCGGCATGTGCTTCACCTCCATTCGCCTCCTCTTTCCCCACTCTGGTACTCCACATTATACCACGCTTTGACTCTTTCTTCCACTCTATGACACATATTTCATATATTTTTCTTAATTTGTCACAAAAACCGAAGCATTTTGGCGGGACTTGCATTTTGGAGAGGGGGCGATTATAATAGGTGATAATGATTGCGGAAACAACGGAGGCTTCGTCGACCATGAGCGACCTGATCGGGTTCTTCGATTCCGGGCTGGGCGGCATCAGCGTGCTGCACGAGGCGCGGCGCGTGATGCCGAACGAGAACTACCTGTTCTTCGGCGACAACAAAAACACCCCCTACGGGCCGCGGCCCCTTAAAGAGATCCGGGCGCTGTCGGAGGCGGGCATCGGGCGGCTTCTGGACCGGGGCGTGAAGGCGGTGGTGATCGCGTGCAACACCGTCACCTCCGCCTACGGGGAGATCGTGCGCGCCGAGCACCCGGAGCTGCCCATCATCGGCATGGAGCCGGCCCTCAAGCCCGCCCACTTCGCGCGGCACGGCGGCAGGGTGATCGTGCTGGCGACCGACGCCACGCTGCGGCTGGAGAAGTTCAAGCGGCTCATGGCGCGCTACGGCGACGACGCCATCCCCGTGGTGGGTCGCGGGCTGGTGGAGCTGGTGGAGGCCGGCAAGGCCCACACCCCGGAGGCCGAGGAAGCCGTGCGCACGCTGCTTTCACCCTACACCGACCGGCAGATCGACGCCGTGGTGCTGGGCTGCACCCACTACCCCTACCTGCGCGACCACATCCAGAAGCTCTTCCCCGACGCGAAGCTGTTCGACGGCCGCGACGGCACCGTGCAGCGCTTAAAATCCCAGCTGGAGAAGTACGGCCTGCGCTCCGACGATACCCCCGGCACCGTGGAGTACCAGACCTCCGCCGGCCCCGAGACCATCGAGACGATGAAGCAGCTGATGGTGTGGATGGATTAAAAAAACGCCCGGCATTCATCCTGTTCAAAGGATGAATGCCGGGCGTTTTTTTCCCGCTCAGAAGTCCGCGTTTCCCGTGGTGCGCGGGAAGGGCAGCACATCGCGGATATTGGCGATGCCGGTCAGGTACATGATCATGCGCTCGAAGCCCATGCCGAAGCCGGCGTGCTCGGCGGTGCCGTACTTGCGAAGCTCGAGGTACCACCAGTAGTCCTCGGGGTTCATGCCGAGCTCCTCGATGCGCGCCTTGAGCACATCGTAGCGCTCCTCGCGCTGGGAGCCGCCGCACAGCTCGCCCACGGCGGGCACCAGCAGGTCGGCCGCGGCGACGGTCTTCCCGTCCTCGTTCATGCGCATGTAGAACGCCTTGATCTCCTTGGGCCAGTCGGTGACGAACACCGGCTTGCCGAAGTGCTTCTCCGTGAGGTAGCGCTCGTGCTCGGTCTGGAGATCCTCGCCCCAGGCCACGGGATACTCGAACTTCTCGCCGGAGTTTTTGAGGATGTCGATGGCGTCGGTGTAGCTGCAGCGCACGAATTCGGCGTCGCGCACGAACTTCAACCGCTCGATCAGGCCCTTGTCCACGAAGCTGTTTAAGAAATTCATCTCCTCCGGGCACTCCTCCAGCACCGCGGAGATGATGTACTTCACCATCTCCTCCTGGAGGTCCATGTCGATGGCCAGGTCCGCGAAGGCGATCTCCGGCTCGATCATCCAGAACTCCGCCGCGTGGCGCGGGGTGTAGGACGCCTCGGCGCGGAAGGTGGGGCCGAAGGTGTACACGTTGCGGAAGGCCATGGCGAAGATCTCGGCGTTCAGCTGGCCGGAGACGGTCAGCGACACGGGCTTGCCGAAGAAGTCCTTCGTGAAGTCGGTCTTGCCGTGCTCGTCAAGCGGCAGGGCGTCGGGGTCCAGCGTGGTGACGCGGAACATCTCGCCCGCGCCCTCGCAGTCTGAACCGGTGATCAGCGGGGTGTGCACGTACAGGTAGCCCTTGTCGTGGAAAAAGCGGTGGATGGCCTGCGCCGCCACGGAGCGCACCCGGAACGCGCACTGGAACAGGTTGGCGCGGGGACGCAGGTGCTGTATGGTGCGCAGGTACTCCAGCGTATGGCGCTTCTTCTGGAGGGGATAGTCCGCGGGGCTCTCCCCCACCACGGTGATGTTTTCCGCCTTCAGCTCGAAGGGCTGCTTGTTTTCGGGGGTCAGCACCAGCGTGCCCTCCGCCTCGATGGCCGCGCCGGTGGTGATGCGCTTCACGATCTCCGCGTAGCCCGGCAGGCGGTCGGCCTCCAGTATGATCTGGAGGTTTCTGAAATAGGTGCCGTCGTTCAGTTCCACGAAGGCAAACGCCTTGGACTCGCGGATCGTGCGCACCCAGCCGTTCACGCGGACGTTCCGGACGTCGCGCGCGGGCGTATCGGTATAGAGCTGCTTGACCAGATAATGTGCCATGGTTTTCCCTCATTTCAGGCGAAAATTGCAATAACGGTATTATAGCCCATCAATGTTAAGTGTAAAGGCAATTTTACCATCAATATAATGTGCGATGCCTTTTAATTTACGTGGAAATGTGATAGACTATCATGTACTATATACAATGAGGTGTGGGTTTTGAAGCTGATAACCTTTACGGTGCCGTGCTACAACTCGGCAGCGTACATGGAGCACTGCATCGGCACGCTGCTCAAGGCGGGCGACGAAGCGGACATACTGCTGGTGGACGACGGCTCCACCGACGGCACCGCCGCCATCGCGGACCGCTACGCCGCGCAGTACCCGGACGTGGTCCGCGTGATCCACCAGCGCAACGGCGGCCACGGCGAGGGCGTCAACCAGGGCATCGCCAACGCGCTGGGGCTGTACTTCATGGTGGTGGATTCCGACGACTGGCTGGATGTGGACGCGCTTTCGCAGCTCATGACCCGGCTTCGCGGCTTCGCCCAGCAGATCACGCCCATCGACCTGGTGGTCTGCAACTACGTCTACGAGCACTCCGCCGACGGCACCCGCCGCGTCATGAACTTCAAAGGCGCGCTGCCGGAGGGCGTGGTGTTCGGCTGGAAGGACACCCGGCGCTTCACCGTCAGCCAGTTCATCTCCATCCACGCCGCCATCTACCGCACGGCGGTGCTCCGGGAATCGGGCCTCATGCTGCCCCGGCACACCTTCTACGTGGACAACCTGTTCGTCTACCAGCCGCTGCCGTGGGTCAAGACGCTGTTCTACCTGGACATCGACCTCTACCGCTACTTCATCGGGCGGGACGACCAGTCCGTCACCGAGGAAAACCTCATAAAGCGCATCGACCAGCAGATCCTGGTCACCCGGCTGTTGATCGACGCCCACGACCTCGAGCCCATCCGCAAGACAAACCGGAAGCTGGCCAATTACATGGGCCACAACCTGGCCATGCTGATGATGATCTGCACCATCTTCCTGTGGCTGTCCGGCACGCCGGAGGACGTGCGCAAGGCCGAGGCGCTGTGGGACGAGCTCAAGTGGAGCCGCCCGGCGCTGTACCGGCGGCTGAGGTACCGAAGCAGCAACATCTTCCTGCTGCCGGGCAGGCTCGGGCGAAAGCTGGACCTGTTCGTGTACCGGCTGATCCGCAAAAAATTCAAGTTCAACTAAAGGGGAAATCACCATGGACAACCGCGCTCCCGCCGAAAACAAGATGGGCGTCATGCCGATCCCGAAGCTGATCGTCAACATGTCCCTGCCGATGATCATATCAATGCTGGTGCAGGCGCTTTACAACATCGTGGACAGCTTCTTCGTCGCCAAGGTCAGCGAGCAGTCGCTCACCGCGGTCTCGCTGGCCTTCCCCGCCCAGAACCTGATGATCGGCGTAGCCACCGGCACCGCCGTGGGCGTGAACGCCCTGCTGTCCCGCGCCCTGGGCGAGAAGAACCAGAAGCTGGCCAACGACATCGCCGAGCACGGCGTGTTCCTTGCCATGGTGGGCTACGCGCTGTTTCTGATCTTCGGCCTGTTCGGCGTGCGCGTGTTCTTCGCCGCGCAGACGGACGTCAAACAGATCGTCGACTACGGCGTGGACTACCTGTCGGTCGTGTGCTGCTTCTCCTTCGGCCTGTTCGGCCAGATCATGTTCGAGCGGCTGATGCAGTCCACCGGCCGCACCATCTACACCATGTTCACCCAGGGGCTGGGTGCCATCATCAACATCATACTCGACCCGGTGTTCATATTCGTGTTCCACCAGGGCGTGAAGGGCGCGGCCATCGCCACCGTGATCGGCCAGATCATCGCCTTCGGCCTGGCCGTGTGGCTCAACCACGTAAAGAACGCCGACGTGCAGCTCAACATCCGCAGCTTCCGCCCCAAGGGGCGCATCGTGGCCCGCATCTACGCCATCGGCGTGCCGTCGATCCTCATGATCGCCATCGGCTCGGTGATGACCTTCGCCATGAACAAGATACTGATCGTCTACCACGTCGCAAAGGAGACCGCCGCCACCATCTTCGGCGTCTACTTCAAGCTCAACAGCTTCGTGTTCATGCCGGTGTTCGGCTTGAACAACGGCATCATCCCCATCGTGGCCTACAACTACGGCGCGCAGAACCGCAGGCGCATGCTCGAGGCCATACGCATCTCCGTGATGTTCGTGTCCGCGTACATGATCCTCGGGGCCATCGTGTTCATGACCGTCCCCGGCAGCCTGCTGGGCATCTTCAACGCCTCCGAAACCATGCTGCAATACGGCAGGCCCGCGCTGCGCATCATCGGCTCTACGTTCATACTGGCCGGAGTGTGCATCGCCCTGGGCTCCACCTTCCAGGCGCTGGGCTTCGGCATCTACTCCATGATCGTGTCCCTGGCCCGCCAGCTGCTGGTGCTGGTGCCCGCCGCCTTCCTGCTGGGCCGCCTGGGCGCGCGCACCGGCAACGCCGATCTGGTGTGGTATTCCTTCCCCATCGCCGAGATCGCGTCCCTTGCGGTGACGCTGTACCTGTATTCCCGGCTGTACACCAACGTGATCTCCGCCGTGCCGGAGGGCAAGTAACCCAGGCCGCGACAAGCGCTGACAGAGGGGAGGGTCGACGCGCGATGCCCGAGAAAAAGAGAATCGCATCCCTGTGCTACCTGAGGATCGCCGTCACGCTCGGCGTGATCCTGCTGCACGTGTGCTCCACGCTGCTCAACAATCCGGTGCTGGCCCCCGCCTGCCTCGCGGAAGCCGAGGCGCGCTTTCACCAGAACGCCACCCGCCTGCTGATCTGGTGCGTGCCCTGCTTCCTGATGATCTCCGGCAGCCTGCTGCTTCGGGCGGACAAGCGCGTCACCGTCCGGGACAGCGTGTGTAAGTACGCCCGCCGGGTGTTCCTGGCGCTGCTCATATTCGGCTTTTGCTTTGCGCTGATGATGGACGTCCACGACGCCGGGGACTTCTCCCCCGCCATGATCCCCGACGCCCTCCTGAAGGTGCTCTCCGGCCGCTCCATGGCGCACCTGTGGTACCTGTACGTGATACTGGGCATCTACCTGCTCCTGCCGGCCGTCAAGGCGCTGGCGGAACGTTGCGCCGGGCCCTGCCTCGACTACGTGCTGGCGGTGCTGTTTGTCTTTACGTTTGTGCTGCCGACGTTCACCGCGCTCACGGGCGTCGAGATCGCGTTCAAACTGCCCGTGACCTCATGCTTCCTGTTCTACTTCTTGCTCGGCCACCGGCTGTTTGGCCGCGCGCCGGGGTGGATGAACCGTACCCCCGTGCTGCTCATGGGCATCGCTGCGTGCGCCGGGCTGATCGTCGCGGCGGACGTCACCGGCTTTGCCGACCCCTACGTGATCGCCGACTATTCCAGCCCCGTCACGGCGCTGATGTCCGCCTGCATATTCTGCCTCTTCGGCAAGATCGACCGCGAAGTCGCCGGGCCCGTCTGGGCGCTGGACCGGCTGTCCTTCGGCGTCTACCTGGTCCACCCCGTACTGATCCACCTCCTCTACCGCGCCCTCGGCATCGTGCCCGCGGGGACGCTATATCCGATCAAAGTCCTGGGTGTCGCCGCACTGGTCTCCATCGCCGCGTATGCCTTGAGCTGGGCGCTGATGAAGATCCCCCCGTTGCGGAAGTACGTGCTTTGACCCAATCAATGCAGAGTTTATCACCCGCGCCGTTCACGAACCGTTGAATAACAAACCCATATCCGGGCATAATACCCTCCGAAACTTCAACGATTCGGAGGGTATTGCTATGGGCATTGGAACCATATTGCTGCTCGTCGCGGGCCTGCTGGTGCTGTTCGGCGCGGGCCAGCGGGTGCTGGACCGCCTGCGGCTGACGGACCGGGAGGCCATACTGTTCATCGTCGCCATCATCGCGGGGGGCTTCCTGCCGGACATCGCCGTCACGCGGGACTTCGCGTTCAACATCGGCGGCGCGCTGATACCGCTTATACTGTGCGTGCGGCTGTTTTTCAAGGCGAACACCGGCATCGAGCGCGCCCGCGCCGTGCTCGCCCCCGTGGTCACCGCCGTGGCGGTGTACGCGCTGGGCCGGACGCTGCCGGAGGAGCCCGAGGCCATGGCGGTGGACCCCAACTATATCTACGGCGTGGCGGCGGGCGTCATCGCGTACCTGTTCGGGCGCTCCCGGCGCTGCGCGTTCATCGCGGGCGTGCTGGGCGTGATGCTGGCCAACGTGGCGACCTGGGCCGAGGTGCGCATGACCGGCACCGCGCAGCGGCTGGTGCTGGGCGGCGCGGGGGCCTATGACGTGATCGTGATCTCCGGGCTGCTGGCGGTGCTGCTGGCAGAGCTGATCGGCGAGCTCACGGAGCGCGCCGCCCGGGGGCGCAGGCGTCCCCGGGCCGCCTTCCACGGCGGCGACTTTGAAGGGAGGCGCGGCTGATGCGCAGGATCGTCGCGCTGGCGCTGTTGCTGATGGTTCTCGCCGCGCTGCCCGCCCGGGCGGAGAACGACGGCGACTGCGTGTACACCCTGCTGGATCGGGGCGGCAACGTGCTGACCATGCGGGCGGGCAGGATGTACGCGGGCGACGAGTACATCGCCGCGGACAACCGGGAATACCGCGTCGTGGCGGTGGACGACGCCGCCATGACCGCCACGGCGGAATATGTGAGCGACAGCGCTTCGGAGGCGTTTGCGGCGAAGACCGACGCGAAGGCCGACGGCAACAAGCTGATCTGCATGTATTCCACCCATTCGGACGAGAGCTATGTCCCCGACGACGGCACCGAGTCCAAGTGGCAGGGCGCGGGCATCTACGACGTGGGCGACAGTCTGAAGGCGGCGCTTCAAAAGAAGGGCATCGAGGCGGTGTACTCCCACGAGACCTTCCTCCCCCACGACGCGGACGCCTACACCCGCTCCCGGCGCACGGCGGAGGAGCTTCTGAAGAAGGGCCCGGACGCGCTGATCGACATCCACCGCGACGCCGTGCCCGCCAGGCAGTACGAGACCGAGGTGGACGGCGAGGACATCAGCAAGGTGCGGCTGTTCGTGGGGCGTAGCAACCCCAACGCCGCCGCGAACAAGCAGTTCGCCCGCCAGCTCAAGGCCGCGGCGGACGAGGCCTACCCGGGGCTGATCAAGGACATATTCATCGGCCGCGGCAACTACAACCAGGAGCTCTACGCCAACAGCATACTCCTTGAATTCGGCACCCACGAGATCGACAAGGACAAGGCCATCGCCGCCACGGCCTACATGGCCGACGTGCTGGACAGCGTGCTCTACGGCAAGGGCGCGCGCTCCCGCGGCCAGCGCGGGGCCTCCACGCAGTCCGCTGCCAAGGGCGTGGGCTGGGCAGTGCTGGCCCTCGCCGCCGCCGCCGCGGTTTTCGCCTTCGTTGCCACCGGCAGCGGACGCGGGGCGCTGAAAAAGCTGTCCCGCCATGTGAGCGAGGTCACAGGCGGGATGATGGGGAAGAAGGAGAAGGATTAGAGATACTGACACAAACGTAGGGGCGCTGATGCGGCGCCCGCCCGGTACGCATCGCATCGTACCCCGGCGGGCGGCGCATCGCCGCCCCTACAACCGCATGCCACATCATACATAACGCCGCGGCAGCCACTATTCCTGTTCCCTGTTCCCTGTTCCTTGTTCCCTCCTGTACGCCTCCAACCCATCCGCCACCCGGCACAGCTCCTGCAGCGTGAGCGCCTCGCCGCGGACGCGCTCGTCCACGCCGGCAGCGCCGAGCACGGCGCGGGCGGCGTCGTTATCGAGGCCGAAGGCGGCCTTCAGATTGTTGGCCAGCGTCTTGCGGCGCATGGCGAAGGCGGTGTTGATGACCCTGAGATAGACCTGCGGGTCCCTGGGCGTCACCACGGGCTCGGGGTGCTTTTCGATGATGATGAACTGGCTCTGGACGTGGGGCGGCGGGTCGAAGGCCTCCGGCGGCACGTCGGCGAGCACCCGCGCCCGCCCGTAGGACTGCGCCGTGGCCGCCAGCGCGCACCACTGCTTCTGCCCGGGATGGGACATCACCCGCTCGGCGGCCTCCCTTTGCACCATGATGGCGATGCTCTCCGGCGCTCGCGCCGCGGTCACCAGCCGCAGCAGGATGTCCGCGGTGATGTAGTACGGCAGGTTCGCCACCACGCGCCAGGGTTCGTTCCCGAAGGCCTCCGCGGTCAGCGCGGCCACGTCCGCCTTCATGACGTCGCGGTACGCCACCCGGGCGTTCTCCAGCCCCGCCAGCACGTCGTTCAGCACGGGCTCCAGCCCCCGGTCGACCTCGACGGCCAGCACCCGGCGGCACCTCTCTGAAAGCAGCGCCGTCATGACCCCCGCGCCGGGGCCGATCTCCAGCACATTGTCCTCCGGCCCCACCCCGGCCAGGTCCAGCAGGTGATCAAGCAGCCCTGCGTCCAGCAGGAAGTTCTGCCCCAGCGAATGGGTGTTGCGAAAACCGTGCTTCTCAAGCGCCACCCGCGCCCGCAGCTCGGGCGAGGGATTCCTGTACTCGGTCATACTGTCTCCTTACATACACAAGAACCGGTCGTCCGGCCGGTTCTCACGTAAAATGATTTGATTACTTTGTGCCGTAGAGCCTGTCGCCCGCGTCGCCCAGGCCGGGAACGATGTACTTGTTCTCGTTGAGCTTTTCGTCGATGGCGGCGATGTAGATATCCACATCCGGGTGGGCCTTCTGCACGGCCGCGATGCCCTCGGGGCAGCCCACCAGGCACATCAGCGTGATGGTCTTGTAGCCGCGGCGCTTGATGAAGTCGATGGCGGCGATGGAGGACCCGCCGGTGGCCAGCATCGGGTCCACCACGATCAGGTCGCGCTCGGCCACGTCCATGGGCAGCTTGCAGTAGTATTCCACCGGCAGGTGGGTCTCCGGGTCGCGGTACAGGCCGATGTGGCCGACCTTCGCGGTGGGCACCAGCGCCAGCACGCCGTCCACCATGCCCAGGCCCGCGCGCAGAATCGGCACGATGCCCAGCTTCTTGCCGGCGATGATCTTGGATTTGCACTTTGTGATCGGGGTCTCGATTTCGATCTCTTCCAGGGGCAGCTCGCGGGTGACCTCGTAGGCCATCAGCATGGCGATCTCCTCCAGCAACTGGCGGAAATCCTTCGTGCCGCAGTCTTTGTCGCGCATCAGGGTCAGCTTATGCTGTACAAGGGGATGATCCACCACAGTAACCTTGCTCATATTCGTGCCTCCCTTTCATTTGTCCCTGTCAATTATAGCGCAATCGCGGCATAATCTCAATCACAGATTTGGTTTTTTACGCGGGGTTTACACGATGTTGTCCGCGGGATGGATGATGGCCCGGCCGGTATCCTGCTCGAAGCCCTCGAGGATCAGGAGCGCCCAGGCCCCCTCGACGCGCTTGCGCTCGGGCCTGGCGGTGGCGATCATCACGCCCACGCCCACGACCTCGGCCAAAAATTCCTTCATCAGGTCCACCATGCCCTGCAGCGTGCCGCCGCCCTTCATGAAGTCGTCGATGATCAGCGCCCGCTGCCCCGGGGCCACTGCGCGCCGCGCCAGGGCCATGGTCTCGATGCGCTCGCTGCCGCCGCCCACGATGTAGTTGATCTTCACCGCGCTGCCCTCGTAGGCCCGGCTGTCGCGCCGCGCGATCACCAGCGGCACGTCCAGCATCCGCGCCGTCATCAGCGCGATGGGGATGCCCTTGGTCTCCATGGTCAGCACGAAGTGGGGCCGGCGGTCGTAGTAGCGGGCGGCCAGGATCTCCCCCATCGCCTGGGCTGTGGCGCTCTCGCACACGATGTCCGAGGTGTACAAAAAGCCCCCCGGCAGCATCCGCCCCGGCTCGGACAGCCGCGCGGACAGGTCATTAAGTACCCGCCTGACCTTCTCCGGGCTCGATATTGCCCGATAGCGCACCCCGCCCGCGGCCCCGGCCACGGTCTCGATGCGGCCCAGGTCGAAGCGCTCGAAGGACGCGCTGATCAGGTCGATGTCCTCGCTGACGGTGGATTTCGCCGCCCCGAACAGCGCGCAGAACTCGCTCAAAGTATGGATTCGGTTGGGGGTGTCCGTCAGTATGCGGGTCATCGCGCCCAGGCGCTCGTTGCGTTTGATCTTGTCCATGCCTCGCCCTCAATTCCGAATATTTTCAGTGATTTATACCATTATAATTCGTGTTTGTTAGCTTTGCACACGGATTGTGAGAAAAACTGCGGCTTGTCGCAACATTTAACCTTCCCTCCGCTTTGCGGATGCGGTTGGGCTTGCAGGAAGGGCGGATTTGATTTATAATAGAGGACAGAATATCCTGTTCAACGGAGGCAGTTCCATGGCCGCGAACATATTTGACTACAAGGGCAAGCGCGCCCACTTCATCGGCATCGGCGGATCGTCCATGTCGGGCCTGGCGGGCTATCTGAAGCAGCTGGGCTACGAGGTCTCGGGCTCCGACCGCACGAAATCCCACAAGACGGAGCACCTGGAGGAGAAGGGCATCACGGTTTACATCGGCCACGCCGCACAGAACGTCCACGGCGCGGACATCGTGATCTACTCCGCCGCCATCGCCCCGGACAACCCGGAGCGCGCCGAGGCCGCCCGGCTTCACATTCCCCAGATCGAGCGCTGCAACCTGATCGGCGATCTGATGGCCGGCCACCGCTTCGCCGTCGGCGTCAGCGGCACCCACGGCAAGACCACCACCACCTCCATGCTGGCGCAGGCGTTCCTGTCCGCCGGGGCCGACCCCACCATACACATCGGCGGGGAGCTGGACTTCATCGGCGGCTCCACCCGCGCGGGCGACGGCCGGGACTTCATCGTGGAGGCCTGCGAGTACCGGGAGAGCTTCCTCCAGTTCAGGCCCACGGTGGCCATCGTGCTGAACATCGACGAGGACCATCTCGACTACTACCGCGACATCGACCACATCGAGGAAGCCTTCGCGAAGTACGTCGCCATCGTGCCCGAGGACGGCTGGTGCGTCGCCTGGGGCGACGACCCCCGCGCCCGCCGCGTTTGCCTGAACGCGAAGTGCAATTCCATGACCTACGGCCTCGGCCCCGGCAACATGCTCAGGCCCGAGAACCTGACCTACGACGCACAGGGCTTCGCGTCCTTCACCGCCGTTTTGAACGGGGAAAAGCTGGGCGACTTCCACATCGGCGTGGCCAGCGAGTGCAACATGTTGGACGCCCTCGCGGTGATCTGCGTGTGCCACATCCGGGGGCTGGACATGGCCAGGGTCGCCGACGCGCTTCACAACTTCGTGGGCGCGCACCGGCGGTTCGAGCTGACCAGCGTGACCGACGGCGTCAGGTGCTACACCGACTACGGCCACAACCCCGCGGAGATCAAAAACGCCCTGAAGATCGCGTCCATGCAGCCCCACAAAACCCTGTGGTCCGTGTGGCAGCCGCACACCTACTCCCGCACCAAGACGCTGTTTGACCAGTTCGTTCAGACCTTCGACGTCGCCGACCGGCTGCTGATCACCGACATCATGGGCGCGCGGGAGGCCGATCCCGGCGACATCAACAGCGGCATGCTGCTTAAACCCATCCGGGCGCGGGGCGTGGACGCCCACTGGACCCCCACCTTCGACGACACCGAAGCCTACCTGCGCGCCCACTGGCAGCCGGGCGACATCATGATCTCCCACGGCTGCGGCGACATCGACCTTTTGAACGAGCAGATCGCCCTGCACGGCGACACGAAGCACGAATGACCCGGAGGCGATGACCTTGAAGAAGCTGATATGCCTTGCGCTGGCGCTGGCGCTGGCGGCGACGGTGCTCTCCGGCTGCCGCAAAAAGCAGGAGGAGGCCGCGCCCGAGCCCACCGCCGAGGCGAACTTCAACCCCGAAGGGCCGGGCTACACCATCACCGACGGCACCCAGACCCAGAACAGCGTGCCCGACGCGCCGGTTGAGCTGACGCCCCAGCAGCGCGCGGCGATGCACGTGGGCGAATCCGAGGGCGAACAGACCGTGCCGGTGGACGTCCCGCTGGAGGACATGGAGGTGGCGCCCCCCGGCGGCGAGGTCGCGGCGCAAGAGGCGGCGCAGGCCGACGCCGAGGGCGACGTGGTGCTGGGCACCTACGACGAGAGCGCCGACACCGCCGCGCACGAGGGTCCCTCCGCCATCGACACCAACGCCTACCAGTACACCCAGGTGGCGGACGAGAACATCGACTTCACCTTCAACGTGCCCGCCCACTGGCAGCTCGTGCCCGGCATCTACACCGTCTGCTACCGCGAGGAGGTCGCCGAGGACGACTTTCCCGCGCGGCTGGCCATCACCCGCAAGAAGCTGGTGCACACCCCCGACAACCGCGCTTTGATGGAGCAGCTCACCAGCTACATGAAGATGGTGGGCAAGCAGTACGACAAGGCCACCTTCCAGACCAGCGAGCCCAACCGCGAGGCCACCTTCATGGGGCGGCCCGCGTTCTCCAACACCTACCTGGCCTACTGGGGCGAGATCGAGGTGAAGGGCTTCGTGATCGGCTGCGCGGTGAACCGCACGCTGTACGTGCTGCACTTTTGCGCCTCCTATGCCGATTACACCGCCATGGAGAGCATGCTGAACTACATCGTCAACTCCGTGACCCTCAAGGAGACCGAGGAGGGCAAGAAGAAAAAGTGAAACCCGGTACGGACTATGCACTGCTCCGCGCCCAGCTCGCGGGCTTCGCGGAGGCGGACAGGCACTATTTGCCGCTGCTCTCAAACGCCGCGGCGCTCATCTACCACGCGATGGATAACGTGAACTGGGCCGGCTTTTACCTGATGCGCGACGGCAGGCTCACCCTCGGGCCCTTCCAGGGGCGCGTGGCCTGCGTCCACATCCCCGTGGGCCGGGGCGTCTGCGGCACGGCCGTTCAACAGGACGCCACGCAGCGCGTGCCCGACGTGCACGCCTTCCCCGGCCATATCGCCTGCGACAGCGCCTCCCGCGCCGAGATCGTGATCCCCCTGCACAGGGACGGCCGGGTGATCGGCGTCATGGACATCGACAGCCCCCTCCCCGACCGGTTTTCCGAGGCGGACCAGGCGGGACTGGAGGCGCTTGCACACACACTTGAAGAATTGCTGGAGACGTGAGCTCGCAACGCCGACCCTGTTTTCGCAAGCATTGCCTCGGAAAGAAACCTTGTTTTACAGGGTTTTCCGAAGTAATGTATGCGGCAAAGTGAGGTTTTTCGAGGTCCCCTTTAGGGGAAGGTGGCACGCGAAGCGTGACGGATGAGGTCGTCGCCCCCTTTCCCCTGACTGTCACATTAAAACCGCACGAAAACGATTGCAATAATAGGGTAACAATGGTATAATCTCCACGTTAATGCGTCATTCCGCCCGCGCAGCGAGGGCGGGCGCGCGCCATTACGATGCGGAGGTACCGCAGAAGGAGGAATCCCCATGACCCGCACCACCATGAAACGCCTGACGGCGCTGTTGCTGGCGCTGCTGCTGGCGCTGTCGACGCTCGCGCTGGCGGAAGAGGCCGTCGAAGCGCCCGCCGAACCGAGCGAAGTGATCGAGGACGCCGAACCGGCGAACCCGGACGAACCCGCCGCGGAGGAACCCGCCGCGGAGGAAGCCGCGGATGAGGACGCCGCGGACGGCGGGGACGACGGCGAGATCGTCGCGGCCGTCGCCGAGGAAGACGAGTGCGTCAGCGCCGAAGCCGTGGACGCCGTGTTCGAGGAGCTCGAAGAGGAGCTCGTCGACGAGGAGATCGCGGAAACCGAGCTCGATCTGGGCGGCGAGGAAGAGACCGCGAGCGAGGAGCCGTACTTTGGGAATGAAGAAGAGCCGCCTTTGCGGATCGGAGAATTTGGGTTTCCTATTGGTTCACCGTTTACGTGGTCCAAAGACAATCGTATTGTACAAGGGAACACGTTCCCAACTGAGTGGAATGGTTCGGTGTCGTTTGATCCAAACGGAAATGTCCTGACGTTGAATGGCTTTACAGGCGAAGGCAATAATATATGGTATTCGGATGTCGCGCTCACCATTAATCTGGTAGGCACGAATAAGATTATTAATACAAAAAATTACTTTGGTATTGTTACGTCAAGTCGGTCAAAGTCACTTTGCATCACTGGCTCGGGAACCTTGGAAATCAACGCGGGAGATAGTAATAACTACGGGCTCGGCATCATATGCTATGGTAGTGGTCTGACGATTATAGGCTCTCCTACAATCAACATCACTGCCAATGCCCCAACCAACGCCTACGGAATAGTATGTAAGGGTAAGTTTGAACAGAGTGGCGGCACAGTCACGGTTACTGCCGGAGAATCACGGAATGAGAGCATAGGCATTCTTTCCGAGGACATGAACATAACCGGCGGCACGCTGACGGCGCAGTCGAAGGGCACAAACAAAGATAAGGGAGGCTTCGCTGCGGGCGTTGATTTGTCTATAAATAATGAAGCATGGGGCGAGCTGACGCTCGGCGACAATATGATTCTCACCTACGGCGAGAATGCGTCCGGCGCCAAGGAGCACACCGCGGCCGAATTCAACGCGATTAAAGAGGTGACCAAACTGCCGCCGTACTTCCACGTCGAGGAGAAGGCCGCGGACCCCGACAATCCTTCGGACCCCGAAACCCCCGCGGCCCCCGCGGCCCGTCCGGCCCCGTCCATCGACGCCGGGACGCTGTTCTTCGCGACGGCGGTCAGCGAGGGCAAGAACGGCCTGAAATTCACCTGGACGC
>CADASI010000025.1 GCA_902790525.1 uncultured Eubacteriales bacterium | reverse complement strand
CCCTATCAGCACCGGCAAGTTGGAGGGTTTCAACAACAAGATCAAGGTTGCCAAGCGTATCGGTTATGGCTACAGGGATGACGAGTACTTCTTCACCCTTATCCGCTATCTCGCTCTGCCTCTCGCTTGGCTCGAATCCCACAACTTTCCGTGAAGAGCCCCCTTTTTTCCCCATTCCCCCCGGACCCCCGGTTAATTTTTAAGTCACGGTTGACAAACGCCGGGCGGTGTTCTACAATAGAATCGTAATCTCCGGTAAGTAAGGCTACCGCAGGGATATGGATTGCTGCCGCGAAGTGGTGGAGACACCATCAGATGGTTTGAACAGGCGATATCGAAGCACAAGGTACCGTCTAACGCAATTTCACCGCCCTGCGATGCTGAAGCTCGAACGGTGCAGATGATTTCCATATGCCTTCATCCGCATCCGTCCGGGATGCGGATTTTGATTTCAACGATGAGCGAGGTGAACAGAATGGACGCCGGCAGTAGATGCGACACAGGCGCAGGACCTAAGCGATGCCCTTCGGCGTTCATTTTGCGCCGATAGACATCCATATCTCCTGCCGTGTCACGCTCCTGTCTTGACTGCGGTCGGGCGATGCCCGTCCCGATTATCAACGATTTGGAGGAGATACCCGTGAAGGAGAGGACCGAAATTCTCGAAGAGACCTTCCGCAAGCTGGTGGAAGAGAAGAAGTTTTCATCGCTGCGCGATCTGATGGCCACCATGTACCCCGCGGACGTGGCGTCGATACTGTCCGACCTGCCCAAGGACATGCTGCCGGCGCTGTTCCGGCTTCTGCCCAAGGACCTGGCGGCGGACACCTTTGTGGAGATGGACGGCGACATCAAGGAGGCGCTGATCAAGAGCTTTTCCGACAACGAGCTGAAAAACGTGCTGGACGAGCTTTACATGGACGACACGGTGGACCTGATCGAGGAGATGCCCGCCGGGCTGGTGCGCCGCCTCATGCAGCAGGCGGACGCCGACACCCGAAAGCGCATCAACGAGATTTTGAAGTACCCGGACGACTCCGCCGGGTCGGTCATGACCACCGAGTTCGTGTCCCTGCGGCCCGAGATGACCGCCTCGGACGCCATCGCGCTGATCCGGGCCACGGGCGTGGACAAGGAGACCATCAACACCTGCTATGTCACCGACGACAAGTACCACCTGCTGGGCACGGTGACCATCCGCCAGCTGATACTGGCCAAGCCCGACGAAAAGTGCGAGAGCCTGATGTCCCCCAACGTCATCAGTGTCACCACCAAGGACGACCAGGAGAGCGCCGTGCAGACCATGTCGAAGTACGACTTCTCGTCGCTGCCCGTCGTGGACGGCGAGGGCCGCCTGGTGGGCATCATCACCGTCGACGACGCCATGGACATCATGGAGGAGGAGGCCAGCGAGGACATCGCGAAGATGGCCGCCATCACGCCGTCCGACAAGCCCTACCTCAAGACCAGCGTGCTCGAGATCTGGAAAAACCGCATCCCGTGGCTGCTTTTGCTGATGGTCTCGGCCACGTTCACCGGCATCGTCATCACCCGGTTTGAGGACGCCCTGGCCCTGTTCCCGATGCTCATCGCCTACATCCCCATGATGATGGACACCGGCGGCAACTCCGGCTCCCAGGCGTCGGTCACCGTGATCCGCGCGCTGTCGCTGGGCGAGGTGGAGTTCGCCGACCTGTTCCGGGTCGTCTGGAAGGAGTTCCGGGTGGCCATCATGTGCGGCGTCACACTGACCGCGGCCAACTTCGTGAAGCTGTTGCTGTTCGACAAGCTCACCGCCCCGGTGGCCCTCACCGTGTGCATCACCATGCTGTGCACCATTATCATCGCCAAGATGGTCGGCTGCACCCTGCCGATGCTCGCCAAGCGCGCCGGGCTCGACCCCGCGGTGATGGCCTCGCCGTTCATCACCACCATCGTCGACGTGCTGTCCCTGCTGATCTACTTCTCATTCGCCTCGATGATACTGCACATCGGCTGATCTTCCGCGCCCCCGCCCGGCATCGGGCTGGGGGCGCAGATAGACTATCTCTATATAACCGTTTTGCAGCATTTCATCGGTAATGAGTGCAATATTAGCAATCCGACCAGATTATCAGAAAGAGATTTGAAACAAAAACTACTTCTATAACGACTAATCTGGCATACTTGATAGAATAGAGAGCTAAATCTATTTACTATGAAAAAAACACTGCAAACCGAGAAGCCTGAACTTGCTGCGGAATGGCATCCATCAAAGAATGGGGATAAAAAGCCCTCATCTGTCCCGCCCCAGAGCAACGAAAATGTTTGGTGGCTTGGCAGTTGTGGTCATGAATGGAAAGCTAAAATATGCAATAGATACCATGGGGCAGGTTGTCCTTATTGTAGTGGGCGATATCCGATCAAAGGACTAACTGATCTCGCTACTACTAATCCATTATTAGCCCAAGAATGGCATCCATATAAAAATGGCACTCTTACTCCTTCTGACGTTAAAGAATATTCAAATAGAAAAGTGTGGTGGAAATGTTCACAAGGTCATGAATGGGAAGCTATGATCAATTCCCGTAAAAGGAATGGTTGTCCCTATTGCAGTGGCAAGGCTGTTCTTAAAGGTTATAATGACCTTGCGACAACTCACCCGGATTTGGCGAACGAATGGCATCCATCAAGAAACGGCAATAAAACTCCTTATACAGTATCCTCTGGACATGACGCAAAGGTCTGGTGGCTCTGTAAATATGGCCATGAATGGGAAGCACCAATCTATAACCGAATCAAAGGACATGGTTGTCCGGTGTGTGCAAAAGGGCAAAAGACATCATTTCCTGAACAAGCAGTTTATTATTACTTACAACAGCTTTATCCAGATGCGATTAACACAGACAATCGATATGGATTTGAATTGGATATATTCGTTCCTTCAATAAACATAGCAGTAGAATACGATGGTTATAAGTGGCATTCCGATTTCAAACAGATAAATAAAGATATCAGTAAAAACAAATACTGCTCAGAAAACAAAATCCATTTATATCGTTTTAGAGAAGATGGCTGTCCCGAAATGAAAGAAAGCAATGTGCTGACTATTATTCATTGTAAATACAATGATTTTGACAGACTTCAACAAGCAATAAAGGAATTCATTCGACGGTTGGGAAAGGATATGGATGTTGACCTAATCCGAGATAGAATTCCTATTCAAGAACGCTATCTTTCTGCAAGAAAAAAACAATCCTTAGGGGAAGTCAACCCTGAATTGGCATCAGAATGGCATCCTGTAAAAAACGGCAGTTTGACCCCATTATCTGTGAATAGTGGGAGTGAGATGAAGTATTGGTGGCTTGGGAGATGCGGGCATGAGTGGGAAGCAAGTGTATACAATCGTATGAAAGGAAAAGGATGCCCCTATTGTTCAGGCAAGGCAGTTCTTCCCGGGTATAATGATTTGGCTACAACAAATCCAGACGTTGCTTCAGAATGGCACCCAACTAAAAATGGGAATCTGAAACAAACTGACGTTACTAAAAACTCAAATAAAAAAGTATGGTGGATATGTAAGAATGGTCATGAATGGCAAGCACAGATTAATTCTCGAAATAGATGCGGTTGTCCATTTTGCGGAGGGAAGAAAACACTTGTTGGCTTCAATGATTTGACTGTTACCAACCCAGAATTATCATCTCAATGGCATCCTGCTCTCAACGATTCTCTCAGACCAGAAATGTTTACAAAAGGCAGCAACCAAAAAGTATGGTGGATATGCAATAAAGGCCATGAATGGCAAGCAACTATTAAATCAAGGGCACGTGGAAGAGGCTGTCCTATATGTGGACGAGAATCAGCAAAAGCAAAATTAGGAAGAAGAATAGTATGTTTTGAAACAGGCATGGTATTTATCTCCTCAAGCGAGGCTGCATCATTTTGTCATGGGGCGGGAAGTAATATAATTAAGTGTTGCCAAGGAAAAATAAACAGTGCATATGGATATCACTGGAAGTATCAGTGAAAAAACTGTAACACATTATAATATCTGAGAAATCATCAAAGGAGATCATCATGGCGAACAGGCATATCAACCGGTCGCAGCGCCGCCGGATACGGCAGCGCAGAAACCTTTTGGCCATCGGCGCGATGGCGCTGATCGCGGTGATACTGACCGTCGCGGTCATACTGATACTGCGCCCCCACGGCGACGCCCCGGCGCCCGCCGCCACGCCCACGAACACCCCTGCGCCCACGGCGCAGGCCACGGCCGTCGCCACGGCCACCGCCACCGCCGAGCCCACCCCGGAGGTCACTTCGACGCCGACGCCCGCCCCGACCTTCGAGCCCGGCGAGATCCCCAACGTATTGTCCTTCTACCAGCCCAAGGGCAAGAGCTACTCCCCCCGCGTCAGGCTGGGCGACGAGTACGCCGCGAAGTGGAAGAAGGGCGAGGACATCGGCAGCTTCGAGGTCATCGCCTCGAAGCAGGACGAGCTGCCCGGGGACTTCTTCGGCGACATCTTCGGCTCGGTGTGGAAGTCCTTCCCCAAGTCCGATCAGTGCAAGATCGGCTACACCCTGCGCTACACCCTCAAAGACGGCGGCGAGGTCAAATACACCATGCTGTCCCCCAAGCACATACAGCACACCGAGTACATCGAGTGCTGGCTCTACGACGACTACCACCGCAAGCCCCACGAGAACTACTCCCATTTAAAGAGCGTGAAGAAGGACACGCTGATGACCTCCATCAAGCTCACCTGCGGCAGTAAGATCGCCGACGTGGACGAGATCTGGCTCACCGCCTTCGTCTGCACCTCGCTGGACGATTTCGACGACGAGCGGAACTATACCGGCGACATCTCGTGCACACTGCATATTGTCAGGGAGTAGGGGTTACGGCATATTTCATCGCGTTTTGCCTTGCATTTTTCCTCCGGCCGGTTTATAATCTTTGGTATGTCAAACCCTTGGCGGTGCATCCCGTCGCGGGGAAGGATCGGGGGAAAGTGCATGGGCACGCTGGCGGCATTCATCATCAACAGCGTCCTGCTGGGCGTGGGCCTGGCGATGGACGCCTTCTCCGTTTCGATGGCCAACGGGCTGAACGCCTCGCGGACGTCCCCGGGCGAGCGTTCATCAAAGGGATATCTCCTTGCCATACCGCTGACGTTCGCGTTCTTCCAGTTCCTGATGCCCATGATCGGCTGGTTCTGCGTGCACGCCATCGAGGAGGCGTTCACGGCGTTCCAGAAGGCCATCCCGTGGATTGCGCTGGCGCTGCTGACCTTCATCGGCGGCAAGATGCTGATCGAGGGCCTCCGCGGCGGCGACGCCCCGGAGGCCGCCGCGGCCCTCAGCCCCGGCGTGCTGATGATGCAGGGCGTGGCGACCTCCATCGACGCGCTGTCGGTGGGCTTCACCATCGCGGAGTACCGCGCGGCGCAGGCGTTTGCGGCCAGCCTCATCATCGCCGGGGTGACCTTCGTCATCTGCGTCGCGGGCCTGCGCATCGGCCAGCGCTTCGGCACGCGGCTCGCCGGCAAGGCCTCCATACTGGGCGGCATGATACTGATCGCCATCGGCATCGAGATCTTCGTCAAGGGCATGCTCGGCGGCTGATCCCCGCCCTGGAACCTTTTCCCAGCCGGTCCGTCCAATAGAAAAAACGAAAGGCGGGATACCCATGAGGCAACTTTCATTGATACTGGCCCTGCTGCTCATGCTGTGCGCGGGAGCGTTGGCGGAGGCGCTGCCGGGCGGCGTGATGCTTACGGAGGGCGAGGCGGCCTCCATCGACCTGGACGGCGACGGCGCGGCGGAGGCGATCCGCTGGGCCATGACCCCCGGCGACGACGGCGCGCTGGTGTTGGAGGTCACCGGCGCGGACGGCGCGACGGTCAGCTACGAGACCGACATCGGCTGGGCCGGAAACGGCTGGGTCGCGGACCTGGACGGCGACGGGCGGATGGAGATATTCGTCTGGGGCGACGTGATGTCCGACGACTACTACACCTGGTGCCTGCACTGGATGGGCGACCGGCTGGCCCCGGTGCTGTTTTGCGATATCGAGCGCGGCGAGAACGGCAACGGCTACTTCAAGTGCGGCTACGGCTCTCTGACCGCCGCGGACCCTGCCGCGGGCACGGTGACGCTGTGCGGCAGCCAGGACGTGCTGGGCACGTACTTCGTCGCCCGCACGCTGAAGCTCTCCGCCGACGGGCTGTTCGAGATCGCCGACGACGGCTGGTGGACCCGCGAGGCGCCCGCCGCCGGCGAGGCGTGGGACGAGTACACCGGCCTGACCCTCAAGGCCGAGACGGCCTGCACGCTCGACGGCAAGCCTGCCACGCTCAAGCCCGGCGACCGGATCTTCATCACCGGCTCGGATAAGCGGCAGCAGGCCGCCTTCACCACCCCCGACGGCCATGCCGGCACGCTGGAGATCGACCGGAACTACGACGATTGGGGCTGGAAGGTGAACGACATCCCCGAAAGCGACGTGTTCGAGTTCGTGCCGTATGCGGATTGAATAACGAAGAACCGCCACACCTTTTGCTGGGTGTGGCGGTTTTTTGGAGGGAGTAGGGAGTAGGGGGTATGTTGGTATAAATCCCATCGTAGGGGCGCCGATGCGGCGCCCGCCCTGAACACAGGGGACGGTTTATACTTCCTCACCTGTTCCGATAGTAATTGATCAGGCACCCATCCGCGATGATCTGCCTTTCGGGCTCGGTCAGGGCGCCGGTGGCGACCTCGAAGGGCGTCACGGTGCCGTCGGGCCTGACGGTGTAGGCGGGGATGCGGTCGGCGTTCTCCAGCACGGCCCTGCGGATGCCGGGCACGAACACGTAGTCGCCCAGCGCGAACACGTCGGCGTCTTCGACCAGGAAGGGCGTCATGCCCCAGTTGATGCAGTTGGAGCGATACCGCTTGGTGGCATACTGTCTGGCGAAGTTGGCGCTGCCGCCCATCACGCGCTGGCAGGATGCGGCCTGCTCGCGGGCGGAGCCGTCGCCGGGCATGTTGGCGAATATGGCGGAGCCGATGTCGGTGTTTTCGGGGTCGCAGGCGACGCCGGCCTTACTCAGCGCGGCGTACACGGCCATGACCTCCTCCGGCAGGCCCTTTCCGGCGCGACGGTCGCGCTCGATCTGCCGCATCGCCTTGCTGCGGGGCACGTACTGCGGGTCGCGGCGGGACAGCGCGAACTCCGAGAGCCGCTCGGGGTTGGAGCGGTAGGCCGACGTCTCGCCCGAGGGGATCAGCTCGTCGGTGGTGGTCACCGGGTCGGTGATGTAGCTGCAGATCTTCACCAGCAAATCGTCCGTCAGCGCGGGCATATCGGGCCAGTCCTTGATGTTCGGGCCGAACTTCAGTGCGTGCTCCGGCTCGGGCCTGCCCCAGCCGTTGTAGACGCGCTTTGCGTAGATGCCCGCGTCGTAGTGATATTCCGGGTCGGTGTAGGTCACGTCGATGTCGGTGGCCGCGGTCAGCCTGCCGCCGTTTCGGGCGGTGGCCGCGATGGAGCGGGCGTCCATCAGCGCCACGGCGCTCATCTGGCCCTCGCCGGGCTTGGAGCCCTCGCGGTTGGGGAAGTTGCGGGTGGTGTGGCGGATGGAGAACTCGCCGTTGGCGGGGCAGTCGCCCGCGCCGAAGCAGGGCCCGCAGAAGCATTCGCGCATGACGACCCCGGCCGCGATCAGGTCGGCGGCGCGGCCGTTGCGCACCAGCTCCGCCAGCGCGGGCATGGAGCCGGGGTACACGCTCAGCGAGAAGGCCCCGTTGCCGGTGCTCTGTCCCCGCAGTATGTCCGCCGCGGCGCAGATGTTTTCAAACGTGCCGCCCGCGCAGCCCGCGATCTCGCCCTGCTCCACCCAGATGCCGCCGTCGCGGTACTTGGACGCGATGTCCATCCGCGCGCCCTTGATCTGCCGGTTGGCGGCATCCTCCACCTCGTGGAGTATGTCGGCGGCGTTTTCCAGCAGCTCGTGGATGGTGAAGGTGTTCGACGGGTGCATCGGCATGGCGATGGTGCACTCCACCGTGGACAAATCCACATGGATGCAGCCGTCGTAGTACGCCACGTCGGCGGGCGTGAGCGCCTTATAATCCTCCGGCCTGCCGTGCAGGGCCAGATATTGCCTGGTCTTGTCGTCGGTCACCCAGACGGACGACCAGCAGGTGGTCTCGGTGGTCATGACGTCCACGGCGTTGCGGTACTCCATGGAGAGATTGGCGACGCCGGGGCCCACGAACTCCATCACCTTGTTCTTCACATAGCCGTTTTTGTACACCGCGCCCACGATGGACAGCGCCACGTCGTGCGGCCCCACGCCGGGCCGGGGGGACCCGGTCAGGTACACGGCCACCACGCCGGGGCGGGCAAAATCGTAGGTGCGGCCCACGAGCTGCTTGGCCAGCTCGCCGCCGCCCTCGCCCACGGCCATGGTGCCGATGGCGCCGTAGCGGGTGTGGCTGTCGGAGCCCAGGATCATCCTGCCGCACCCGGCCATGGTCTCCCGGTTGTAGGAGTGGATGTTGGCCAGGTTCGTGGGCACGTAGATGCCGCCGTATTTGTGCGCCGCGGACAGCGCGAACTTGTGGTCGTCCTCGTTGATGGTCCCGCCCACCGCGCACAGGCTGTTGTGGCAGTTGGTCAGCGCGTAGGGCAGCGGGAAGGCCGTCATGCCCGAGGCGCGGGCGGTCTGTATGATGCCCACGTAGGTGATGTCGTGGGAGGTCATGGAGTCGAACTTCAGCCGCAGGTTGTCCATGTCGCCGGAGGTGTTGTGGGCCTCCATTATGCCGTAGGCCATGGTGCCGCGGACCGCGGCGGCCCTGTCCACGGGACGGCCGGCCTCCCGGGCCGCCTCGGCGGGGTCTGAACACAGCTTTGTCCCGTTGACCAGGTACACCCCGGCGTCGTACAGCTTGATCATTTGCTTCACTCCCATATGATATCGGTTTTTACCGCATGATGCGCGTTACTCCCGGTTCTCTTCCCCGCACTCCTGATGGTACGCCTTCTTCCGGGTGTACATCTTCCGGTCGGCCTCGTCGAGCAGCTTCTTGAAGGTGGTGGTCCCCACGTCCCGGACGTAGGCGTAGCCCATGGAGATGCTCACGCCCTTGTCCTTCTGCATTTCCTCGAAGCGGCGGATCTTGGCGTGGATGACCTGCTCGTCGCAGTTCTTGATGATGGCGGCGAACTCGTCCCCGCCGAAGCGGAAGCAGCTCTCGTCGGGCCCGCTGCCGAAGCAGGTGGAGATGCACTCCGCGGCGTCGCGGATCAGCTTGTCCCCGGCCAGGTGGCCCTGGGAGTCGTTGGTCATCTTGAGGAAGTTGATGTCGAACAGGAGCACCGCCATCGAATAGCCGCCCTCGCCGGACTCCAGCAGGTACTGCTCAAAGCGGTAGCGGTTGGGCAGGTTGGTCAGCGCGTCGGTCTCGGCGGCGGAGCGCAGTATGGCGTCCAGCGCGTCGCGCCGCTTGAGCAGCGCGTTGTAAGCCGAGGCCAGCACCCGCACCTCCCGAAGGCCCTTGCCCTCGTCCAGCGAATTGTTGGAGGTGATCAGCCGGGTGCAGTTGTTGAGCGGGAACACCAGCTGCCGGTACAGCACCACGAAGAAGCACGCCAGCAGCACCACGATGGTGATGGTGACGACCCACAACAGTGTGCGCAGCATGCCCAGCTTGCGGCCCATCACGGCGGCCTTGGCGTAGGCGGCGCTGCGGATCTCCGCCACGCAGGTGTTGATGCTCTCGGAGACGATCTGCTTGGAGCGCGCGTAGTCCATGCTGATCATCATCCGCGACGCCAGCTCCAGCCGCGCCTCGTCGGGCATGGCCAGCTCCTCGGCGGTCAGCGCCACCTCCGGCAGCGGGGCGAGCTGGGGCGTGTCCGGCAGCGGGTACACCGACCGGATCAGCGATATGGCGTGAATCTGTATGTCGGCCATGTGATCGGCGGTCGCGGCGGCCTGCTCCAGCGCCTCCCGGCCGGCCTCGCTGATCTCCCGGTCCTCGAACTTTCCGAGCACGTCGCTGCCCCGGCGGGGGACGCCCAGCTCGGCGATGTAGCTCATCAGCGGCCCCGTGTTCACCGTGCCGTCCTCCAGCGCCGGGGTCAGCACGAAGGCGGAGGAGGTCTCCGACATCACGCTCGTGCCCGCCTGCAGCGAGGTGGCGTCCTCAAGGTACATGGATGTGCTCGACATGGTGTTTGAAATGTCCGTGCTGGCGTGGTTGACCATCAGAATCAGCACGATGATCAGCGTGTGCAGCACCGCCAGCACCACCGCCATCGGCACCGTGACCGCGTTGATCGGTAACCCCCGGGTCTTCTTGTTCGTTTTCTCCATACCGTCTGTCTTTCTCCTCTGTTTCGGGAAACCCGACATTTTTCCATATTATCATCACAACTTACATGCAATTATATCACAAAACCGCCGCCGTGTCACTATGCCCGCCACAAAAAAGTCTGTATGCGCCGCTCTGCCCTCTGCACTCTGCACTCTGTACTCTGCACTCTGCACTCCGCACTCTGTACTCTGTACTCTGTACTCTGTACTCTGCACTCTGTACTCTGCACTCTGTACTCTGCACTCTGTACTCTGTACTCTGTACTCTGCACTCTGCACTCTGTACTCTGCACTCTGTACTCTGCACTCTGCACTCTGTACTCTGCACTCTGTACTCTGTACTCTGTACTCTGCACTCTGTACTCTGAAAATAGTTCTTGCCTTTTCCAACATTTTACGATACAATATTAAATAGAAATTTAGTGCTGTGAGGCGCTCAACAGCAGTGGAGGTAGTGTTATGTACAAGGAGACCATTAAAACCGCCGGCACCAAGATGGAAAAGACGATTGCCGTGGTACAGAAGGACCTCAACACCCTGCGCGCGGGCCGCGCCAACCCCCAGATCCTGGACAAAATCACCGTGGACTATTACGGCACCCCCACGGCGTTAAACCAGGTGGGCAACATCTCCTCCCCCGAGCCGCGGCTGCTGGTCATCGCGCCCTGGGAGCCGAAGATGATCGGGCCCATCGAAAAGGCCATCCAGAAGTCCGACATCGGCATCAATCCCTCCAACGACGGCAAGGTCATCCGCCTGGTGGTGCCCGAGCTCACCGGCGAGCGCCGCAAGGAGCTGTGCAAACAGGTCAAGAAGATGATCGAGGAGGGCAAGGTCGCCATCCGCTCCATCCGCCGCGACGCCATGGAGCAGATCAAGAAGATGAAGAAGGACTCCGTCATCACCGAGGACGACCAGAAGGTCGCCGAGAAGGAGCTCCAGAAGGTCACCGACCAGCGCATCGAGGAGATCGAGAAGGTCGGCGCGGACAAGGAAAAGGAGATCATGTCCGTCTGATCCCCCACCCCGCCAACGATTCACGGGCAGCCGGAACAGCTGCCCCGTTTTTCTCAGAGTAGGGACGCCCCATGGGGCGTCCTCAGAAAGCAGGTGACGTCGCGTGTTTTTTGAAAAGCTGTCCAAGCTGCTCAGCAGCGCCCTCCACAGGACGCCGCAGTACATCACGGTCTCCGTGGCGGAGGCGCAGACGGTTTCCCAGCCCGCCGCGGCGCTGCCGCCCAGCAGGCTGCCCCGGCACGTCGCCATCATCATGGACGGCAACGGCCGCTGGGCCAACGCCCGAGGCCTGCCCCGCTCCGCCGGCCACGCCGCGGGCACCGAGGCGCTGCGCGACATCATCCGCGCCAGCGACGACTGGGGCATCGAGGCGCTGAGCCTGTACGCCTTCTCCACGGAAAACTGGGCCCGGTCGAAGGAGGAGGTCAGCGCGCTGATGTCGCTGTTGTTGAAATACTTCAACTCCGAGATCGACGAGCTGGACGAAAAGAACGTCCACATCACCATACTGGGCGACGTGAACGGCCTGCCGGAGCCCCAGCGCGAGGCGGTCACAAACGCCATGGCGCGCACGAAGGACAACACCGGCTTAAAGCTCAACATCGCGCTCAACTACGGGGGCCGCGCCGAGCTGGTGCGGGCCGCGCAGAGGCTGGCGGCGCAGGTGAAGTCCGGGCAGATCGACCCGGAGGACATCGACGACATGCTGTTCGAGCAGCAGCTCTACACCCGGGAATCCCCGGACGTGGACCTGCTGATCCGCACCAGCGGCGAGCAGCGGCTCTCCAACTTCCTGCCCTGGCAGACCACCTACGCCGAGTTCATATTCGACACCGTCAACTGGCCGGAGTTCGACCGGGCGCGCTACATGAAGTGCCTCAGGGAGTACGCCGACCGCGACCGGCGCTTCGGCGGGGTCAAGACCGACGCCAACGGGGAGGTGCGGACTTGATCAAGCGTATCATTACCGCCATCGCGCTGATACTGGTGATGGCGGCGGGCATATGGCTGCAGGGCTGGCCCCTGCGGGTGCTGCTGCTGGCCGGCATGCTGATGAGTTTGAGCGAGATGTACCGCGCCTTCCGCAAGATCGGCTACGACCCGGTGCGCTGGACGGGCTACGTCTACTGCGTGCTGGCGGTGCTGGCCCAGGCGTTCTACGCCAACCTGACCGAGCGCTCGCTGTTCCGGTCCGTCAGCCCGGCCATGTTCGCGCTGGTGGTGGGGCTTCTGCTGGGCATGACCAACATCATCCTGAAGGGCAAGGTGGCCTTCGACAGCATGATGTCCACGGTGTTCCCGATGCTCTACCCGGGGCTGTTCTTCTCGCTGATCATACCGCTGCAGGATCTGAACACCCGCCTGGCCTCCACGCTGGCGCTGATACTGACGTTCTTCATCGCCTCCGTGAACGACACCTTCGCGCTGTTCATCGGCCTGAAGTACGGCAAGCACCGGCTGTCTCCGGAGATCAGCCCCAAGAAGAGCGTCGAAGGCGCGGTGGCGGGGCTCGTGTCCAGCACGGTCTTCGCCATGCTGGTGCCCTGGGTGGCCTTCCGCCTGGCCCCCACGTCGCCCGCCATCGCCGCGGACCTGGCCGTGTCCCACTATCCCCCGCTCTGGACCTTCGCGCTGCTGGGCCTGGTGGCCGGGGCGCTGTCGCAGATCGGCGACCTGGTGGCCTCGCTGGTCAAGCGGCACTGCGGCATCAAGGACTTCGGCACCATCTTCCCCGGCCACGGCGGCATGCTGGACCGCATGGACGGCATACTGTTCTGCGGCGTGGCGTGCTACGTGTTCTTTAAAATCGCCGGGTTATAATAATTATTGTTGCGTTCACATCCACTTCATAAGAAAGCAGTATAATCATGCCATGGAAAAGCGAACAATAGCCATACTCGGCGCGACGGGATCGATCGGGACGCAGGCGCTGGACATCGTGTCGCGCTATCCTGACCGCTTCGACGCCGTCTGCCTGACGGCCCACGCCTCCTCCGAAAAGCTGTTTGAGCTGGTGCGCCGCTTCCGCCCGAGGTGCGCGGCGCTGAACGTGGAACCCGCCGCGCTCCCGGAGGACGTGCGCTTCTGCGAGTGGTTCTTCGGCCCGGACGCCACGGTGCGGGCGCTCCTTGCGTCAAAGGCCCAGGACGCGCTTTGCGCCATCGTGGGCATCGCGGGGCTGGACGCGGTCTGGGCCGCGCTGGACGTGTGTCAGCGCGTGCTTCTGGCCAATAAGGAGGCGCTGGTCACCGGCGGCGACCTGGTGATGCGCAAGGCCGCCGGGAAGGGCATCCCCCTCTTGCCGGTGGACAGCGAGCACTCGGCCATCTTCCAGTGCCTTCAGGCGCGGCAGGGCAACCCGGTCAAGCGGCTTTTGCTGACCGCTTCGGGCGGCGCGCTGCGCACCTGGGAAAAGGCGGCCATGTACGACGCCACGGTGCGGGACGTATTGAAGCACCCCACCTGGTGCATGGGCGGCAAGATCACGGTGGACTGCGCGTCGATGGTGAACAAGGGGCTCGAGATCATAGAGGCCCACCACCTGTTCGACATGCCCGCGGAGCAGATCGACGTGGTCATCCACCCGCAGAGCGTGATCCACTCGATGATCGAGTTTGAGGACGGTGCGGTGCTGGCGCAGATGGGCATGCCGGACATGCGCGGGCCCATCGGCTACGCCATGGGCTGGCCGGAGCGCCTGCCCTACGACGCCAAGCCGGTGAACTTCTATGAGCTGGGCCACCTGGACTTCGCCGCGCCGGACTACGATCGCTTTCCCGCGCTCAAAATGGCCATCGAAGCGCTGAAGGTCGGCGGCAGCATGCCGGTGATATTAAACGGCGCGAACGAGGCCGCCGTGGGCGCGTTCCTCAGGGAGCAGATCCCCTTCGGGCGCATCCCGGAGATCATCGGCCACGCGCTGGAGCACGTGCCCGTGACGGCGATCACGTCCATACCGGACGTCTATGCCGCCGACGCCGCCGCCCGCGCCGACGCCGAAAACACCATTCGGAGGCTCGCATGCTGACCAATATCCTCTATATCTTCCTGGCCATCGTGATGCTGGGCGTGATCGTCACGGTACACGAGTTCGGCCACTATCTCGTCGGACGCCTGTGCGGCATCGGCATCGTGGAATTTTCGGTGGGCTTCGGCCCCCGGCTGCTGGGCTGGAAGCGCAAGGGCATACAGTACTCGCTCCGGGCGATACCGCTGGGCGGCTACTGCGCCTTCGTGGGCGAGGACGAGCGCAACGACGACCCCCACGCCATGAACAACCAGCCGGTGTGGAAGCGCTTCCTGACCGTGCTGGCGGGGCCGTTCATGAACTTCGTGCTGGCCTTTCTGACCTGCACGGCGATGCTGGCGCTGTTCACGGTGGCGGAGTCCTTCCCCGCCGTGGAGAACGTGTCGCCCGACATGCCCGCCGTCGCCGCGGGGGTCGAGAAGGGCGACGTGATCGTGCAGGTCAACGGCGCCGACATCGAGTACGGCGGCGCGGGCGTGGCGCAGATCGTGCGCGCCATACAGGGCGTGGAGCCCGGCAGCACCGTGAAGCTGGTCGTGGAGCGCGACGGACAGCGCATCCCCCTGGAGATGCAGACCGCCGCCGTCACCACCGAAAACGGCGTCACCCACGGCATGATCGGCATCGAGTTTTCCCGGCGCACCTTCACCATTCCCGAGGCCCTGCGCTACGCCGGGGCCTACATGGTGGGCACCACGCAGACCATGCTGGACAGCCTGCGGCGGCTGTTCTTCCACGGCGAAGGGGTGAATCAGATCACCGGCACCGTGGGCGTCATCGCCGTAGTCAGCCAGTACGCCCGCGACGGCTGGTACGAGGTGCTCTGGCTGATGTTCGTGATCTCATTGAACCTCGGCATCATGAACCTGCTGCCCCTGCCCGCGCTGGACGGCGGCCGGCTGGTGTTCCTGATCGTCGAGGCCATCCGCCGCAAGCCCATTCCCCCGGAAAAGGAGGGCATGGTGCACGGCATCGGGCTGGTGCTGGTGCTCGGCCTGTTCGTACTCTTGACCTTCCACGACATCTACCGCCTGATCCTCGGCGGCGTAAACGGACTGCTGCAACTGAGCTGAACATGAATCGGACCCCGGGAGCGTTCCCGGGGTCCGATTTTTAGTGTTCCTTCGTCAGCCCGTACATCATGATCCCCGCGGCCACGGCGGCGTTGAGGGACTCCGCCCCGCCGCGCATGGGCAGCTTGAGCAGCATGTCGGCCACCAGCCGGGTGCTCTGGGAGATGCCCCGCGCCTCGTTGCCGATCACCAGCACGTAGCGGTTGCCGGGGTTGGGGCGACAGTAGAAGTCCATGCCGTGCAGGTCGGAGGCCATCACCGTCCAGCCCCCGGCCTTCATGCGCAGCAGGGCGTCGGGCAGGTCGTCCTCGATCATGAAGGGCACGCGGAAGCCGGAGCCCATGGCGGCGCGCTGCACCTTCGGCGACAGCGGGTCGGCGCACCCCCCGCCCAGCAGTATGGCCCCGAACCCCGCCGCGTCCGCCGTGCGCCAGATGGTGCCCAGGTTGCCGGGGTCCTGCACGCCGTCCAGCGCCACGATTCTGTCCGGGGCGGCGGAGAGGGGCGTCGGCACAGGCAGGTCGAAGGACGCGCAGATGCCCTGGGGCGAACGGGTGTCGCACACCGCCTGCAAAACCCCCTCGGGCACGATGAACGCCCGAGCCTTCAGCCGCTCGGCGAAATACGCATGTTCCTCCAGCGCCAGCGCGTCGCGTATGACCAGCCCGCAGGACAGCGCCTCCCGGATCATCTTCTCCCCCTCCACCAGAAAACGGCCCTGCTCCAGGCGGCCCTTGCGCTGGTTCAGCGCCTTCATGTCGCGGATCAGGGGGTTGTGGAGGCTGGTGATCGTGTTCATGTTACACCTCGTTTTTCGTAGGGACGCCCCATCGGGGCGTCCGCGGACGCGCCATGGCGCGTCCCTACGTTGTACTCTGTTCTACCCTCTCGCCTTTGCGTAGCACACCAGGCAGACCGCCCCGGCCCCGGCGGCGCGGAGGGCGCGGGCACAAGCGGTGGCGGTGCTGCCGGTGGTGCACACGTCGTCCACCAGCAGCACGCGGCGTCCCCGCGCAGCCTCCAGCCCCCGGAACGCGCCGGACATGTTCGAGCGGCGGGCGTCGTCCTCGAGCTTGGCCTGCTGCGGGGTGTCCCGCACGCGCTCCAGCAGCTCGACGAAGGGCAGGTCGACCCGCGCCGCCAGCTCCCGGGCCAGCAGTGCGGCGTGATTGTAGCCCCGCCGGGTCAGGCGCTTCGGGTGCATGGGCACGCAGGTGACGCAGTCCGCCCCGGTGGGATGGATGAACCGGTACGCCCGGGCCATGTCCCCGCCCATGAACCCCGCCAGCCGGTACACCCCGCCGTACTTGAGCCGCGACACGAGGCCCACCGCCGCGCCGTGATACACATAGGCGAAGGCCGCGGCGTCGATGCCCTCCGGCGGCGGCGACGCGCCCACCCAGCCCTCGGTCAGCGCCTGCCGGCACGCCGGGCAGATCCAGTCCTCCCGGCATCCCGTCGCCGCCCCGCACCCCATGCAGTTCGCGCGGAGGGGGAAGAGGAGGGTGCGGAGGGCGTTCAGTGCGATTTGTAGGTTCATCGTTATCCACATTGCTTTTGTAAGAGTGAAGCGTGGAGAGTGCAGAGTGCAGTTTTGGTGGAAATCCTGCGGATTTCTTTTGATTATAAGGTTACGGCGATGGCGCTCTTCAATCAAACAAATCCGAAGGATTTGTACCTCAACTGCACTCTGTACTCTGAACTCTCAACTCTGTCGTTTCGCGCCGCTCAATCTCCAATCCAGCGCGGAGTAGCGGGTGAGGATGTGATTATTGTCCACCATCTGCTTAACGCAGCTCTCGCGCCCGACGATCACCACCAGCCGCTTGGCGCGGGTGACGGCGGTGTAGAGCAGGTTCCGGGTCATGAGCATGGGCGGCCCGCCGGTCAGCGGCAGCACCACGGCGTCGAACTCGCTGCCCTGGCTCTTGTGCACGGACATGCAGTACGCCAGCTCCAGGTCCTCCAGCAGCGTCTCGTCGTACTCAGCCACCCGGCCGTCGTCAAACTCCACCACCAGCGCGCGCTCCCGCTTATCCACAGCCGCGATGTAGCCGATGTCGCCGTTGAACACGCCGTCGCCGGACTCGTCGTCCCGCTCCCAGGCGAGGTCGTAGTTGTTGCGCACCTGCATCACCTTGTCGCCCAGCCGAAACACCGTCTGGCCGTGGACGATCTCGGGCGCGTCGGGCCGGGGCGGGTTGAGAGACGCCTGCAACAGCGCGTTCAGCGCGAACACGCCGCCCTCGCCGCGCTTCATGGGGGCCATCACCTGTATGTCCCGCAGGGAATCGAAGCCCATGTACTTCGGAAGCCGCGTCTTGACCAGCGCCACCACGGACTGGGACGCCTGTGTGGGGTTTTCCCGGCGCTCGAGGAAGAAGTCGGTGCCGCGGGTGCGGATGATCGGGTACTCGCCGCGGTTGATGCGGTGGGCGTTGACCACGATCTGGCTCTCCCCCGCCTGGCGGAAGATCTCCGTCAGCCGCACCACGCGCACGGCCTCGGCGGCGATCAGGTCCCTGAGCACGTTGCCCGCGCCCACGCTGGGCAGCTGGTCGGCGTCGCCCACGAGGATCAGCCGCGCGCCGGGGCGCAGCGCCTCCAGCAGTGCGCGCATCAGGAAGATGTCCACCATGGACATCTCGTCCACGATCACCACGTCGGCGTCCAGCGGGTCGTCCGCGCCCTTGGCGAAGCCCTGGCTGTCCCCGGAGTACTCCAGCAGCCGGTGGATCGTCCGCGCCGGGCAGCCGGTGGCCTCGCTCATGCGCTTGGCGGCGCGGCCCGTGGGGGCGCACAACTCCACCTCGCCCATCTGCCGCATGATGCGTATGATGAGGTTGATGGAGGTGGTCTTGCCCGTGCCCGGCCCGCCGGTGATGATGCAGACGCCCTCCCGCGCCGCCGCCAGCACCGCCTCGCGCTGCTGCGCGCACAGCTCGACGCCCTCGGCGGCCTCGTAGTCGGCGATCTCCTCCGTCAGCGCCGCCTCGGACACCCGGGCGGGGCGGATGCTCTTCAGCTGCTTTAACAAAAGCCGCGCCGTATCGCACTCGGCGCGGTGATATCGGGGCAGGTAGACGGCGTCGTCCCCCGCCACCCGCTCGGCAATCAGTTGATCCTCCATCA
This sequence comes from uncultured Eubacteriales bacterium, assembly GCA_902790525.1. Lineage (GTDB taxonomy): Bacteria > Bacillota > Clostridia > Christensenellales > Aristaeellaceae > UBA2862. The sequence continues at coordinate 3,787 of CADASI010000025.1, read as the reverse complement.
AAAGCGCCCGCAGCTCCCGGTCCACCAGCGCGCGCTCGGCGCCCAGCAGCCTGCACGCCTGCTCGGTCAGCCGCTCCCGGGGCAGGTACATGTGGCCCATGCCCCCCGCGGCCTCCGACAACACGAACTTGATGCCGGAGCGCACCCGGAACGCCGACTCCCGGCCGAAGCCCAGGGACATGGCGATGCCGTCGGCGGTGTGGAAGCTGATGCCCTGGATCTCGTCCACCAGCCGGTAGGGGTTGGCCTTCACCACGCGCTCGGCCATGTCGCCGTAGGCGCGGCAGACCTTCATCGACAGCGCCGTCGTCAGTCCCTGCGCCTGCAAAAACATCAGCGTGCCCCGCATGCCGTTCTTCTCGGCGAAGGACTGGGCGATCTTCATCGCGCGCTTCTTGCCGATGCCGGGCACCTCCGTGAGCCGGTCGGGCTCGGACTCCAGCACGTCCAGCGTCCGCTCGCCGAAGTACTGCACGATCAGCTTCGCCGTGGCCTTGCGCACGCCCTTCACCACGCCGGAGGCCAGGTATTTCTCGATGGCGGACTTCGTCTCGGGCCGTATGGTCTCGTAGCGGCTGACCTTGATCTGCCGCCCGTAGTCCCGGTGCTCCACGATCTCCCCCTCAAAGCGCGCGTGCTCCCCCGCGGACAGAAACGGCATCAGCCCCACCGCGGCGATGCTGCCGCGGCTGCCGTCCAGCCGAAGCGACGCCACCGTCCAGCCGTTGGTGTCGTTGCGGAAGACGATGTTGTCCACAGTGCCCTCGAATTGAGCCATTGGCACGCCTCGCTTTCAGATTCCCGCGTTCTTCTTGTAGATGAGGCACAGCCCCTTGAGCGTCAGCAGGCCGTCCATGACGTCGATCACGCGGCTCTCCCCGGCCACCAGCACGGCCAGGCCGCCGGTGGCGATGACCTTGACGTCGGGCACGTTCATCTCCCGCTTCATGCGGTTGACGATGTAGTTGATCTGGCCGATGTAGCCGTACACGATGCCCGCCTGCATGTTGTTGACGGTGTTGCGGCCGATGACGGCCTCGGGCTTCACCAGCTCGAACCGGGGCAGCTTGGCGGTGCGCTCGGTGAGGGCATCGGCGGCCAGCCGCAGGCCGGGGCAGATCGCGCCGCCCAGGAACTCGCCCTTGGCGGAGATCGCGCCGAAGGACGTGGCCGTGCCGAAGTCGATGGTGATGCAGGGCCCGCCGTAGAGCTCGTAGGCGGCCACGGCGTTGGCGATGCGGTCGCTGCCCAGCTCCCGGGGGTTTTCATACTTGATGTTGATGCCGGTCTTCACGCCGGGCTCGATCTTCATCGGCTCCATGCCGAAGTAGTTGCGGCACATGTGCTCGATGGTGAAGTTGATCTGCGGCACCACCGAGGACATCATGATGCCCTCCACGGCCCCCTTGTCGATGCCATGGTGGTTGAGCAGGTTCATCAGCGCCATGCCGTACTCGTCGGAGGTGCGGTTGCGGTTGGTGGACAGCCGCCAGTATTGGCGCATCTCCATGTCCTCGAACAGCGCCGTCTTCATGTTGGTGTTGCCGATATCAAGCGTAAGTATCATGGGTGACTCCTTGTGTCAGAGTGGAGAGTGCAGAGTGCCGTTTTGGTAGAAACCCTTGCGGGTTTCTTTTGATTGAAGGTTACGGATGATCGTACAAACATGGCTATCAGCGTATCAATCGAACAAATCCCGAAGGGATTTGAACCGCAACTGTACTCTGTACTCTGCACTCTGTACTCTGAAATTCAGTTCTTGATCAACCCCGCCTTGATTAGCGCCGCGCCGATGGCCCCGGTGAGCACGGTGGACACCAGCATCTCCACCGCGCCGTTTACGCCCACGGCGGCGACGATGTAGGTCAGCATGCCCCGCCCGGCCATGGAGTTCTGCATGTACTCGGTGGAGCCGAACAGCCACACCAGCGCGGTCATGAAGAACAGCGTGTTCAGAAACGCCGCCATGAAGCCCGTCACGGCGCAGCCGGCGTAGGCGTTGGTCCTATTGCGGATGAAGCGGTAGATGAAGCCCAGCAGCAGGCCGTCCAGCAGCCTGGGCACGAAGCGCTGTATGAAGGACAAAAGGGGGCTCACGGCCACCAGGGCCGCGCCCATGCCGGAAAAGCCGCAGATGCCGAAGCACTGCAAAAAGCTGATGAGGCCGAAGGCCCCGCCGATGATCGCGCCCCCCACGGGCCCGACGGCGATGGCCGCGATGGCCACGGGAATCATGTTGAAGGTGATGGACAGGCCCGCGGGCTGTGGGATGTTCACATACGCGAGCACGATCAGTACGGCCACCAGCAGCGCCAGCAGCACAAATTCACGGGTGGACAGCTTCTTCATTTTTCATGCCTCCGTTCGAGTTCTTCATAGATACCCTACGAAACAAAGAAACACCGGGTTCGACCTGTTCGGCTCCGAGGATGCCGACGGGGGTATTATAGCATATTTTGCCGGTGACTGTAAGCATGTTGTGTTAAATCCAAAGCGCGTCCCCGCATCAAATCTTTACTTGTAACCCCTTGCGGGATGGACTATAATAGGATCAACATCTATCAATAATTAAGGGGGGTACCTCCATGATTACACGCAAGGAGCAGCAGGCCCACAGCGTCCGCGAGTTCATGCGCGGCGGCATGAAGCATGTGCAGTTTGACGGTCTCTTGGCGGCCCTTCCGGAGCGGGTGCGCGTCTTTTCGGTGCTCACGCTGATCCCGGGGGCCTCGATCGGCTATCACGTCCACGAGAACGAGACGGAGCTGTTCTACTTCCTGGAGGGCAACGGCCGCTTCCGGGACGACGACCAGGTCTTCGACGTCTCCGCGGGCGATTCCACCGCCACCTTCTCCGGCCACGGCCACGCGGTGGAGAACACCGGCGACACCAACCTGGTGCTACTGGCCTGCATCGTCAAGGACTGATCTGTGAGACTCACGGCATGATCGACATGCCATGAGTCTCTTGTTTTGCACGCAAGGAGGATACCCATGAGCGCAATCGCCATCGTACTGCTGTTTTTGCTGGGGCTCATACTGATCATCAAGGGCGGCGACTACTTTGTGGACGCGGCCTCCTGGATCGCGGAGGCGTCGGGCGTGCCGAAGTTTCTGATCGGCGCGACCATCGTGAGCCTGGGCACCACCATGCCGGAGCTGCTGGTCTCGCTGATGGCCTCGGCGGAGGGCTCCATCGGCATCGCCGTGGGCAACGCGGTGGGCTCGGTGACGGCCAACGTGGGCCTGATCATGGGCATCTCGGTGGTGTGCATCGCCGCGGCCGTCAACCGTCGGGAGCAGGCCTTCAAGTTCGTCATGATGGCCGCCGCCATCGCCCTTCTGCTGCTGTTCTCGCTGGGCGGCAGCCTGTCGATCGTGGGCTCCGTGGTGCTCCTTTTGATGTGCGCCGCCTACGTCGCCGAGTCCGTCGTCAGCGCCCGCAGGGCCATGCGGGCCGAAAGCAACGCCCCCAGGCCCCCGACGGACCGCAGGACCGTCCTGACCAACGTCGTGAAGTTCATCGCGGGCACCGCGGGCATCATCATCGGCGCGCGGCTGATGGTGGACTACGGCACCGCGCTGGCCCGGCTGCTGGGCGTGCCCGAGAGCATCATCGGCGCGACGCTGGTGGCCGTGGGTACCTCGCTGCCGGAATTGGTCACCACTGTCACCGCCATCGTCAAGAAGCAGTCCAGCCTGTCCATCGGCAACATCGTGGGCGCGAACATCATCGACCTCACCCTCATACTGCCCCTGTGCAGCGTGGTCTCCGGCAAGGCGCTGCC
>CADASI010000024.1 GCA_902790525.1 uncultured Eubacteriales bacterium | reverse complement strand
GACTTGCGCGACCGGTTGAGCTGCATGTAGAACGCCTGCATGCTCTCGCTGGGCTCCGCGCCCAGGTAGCGATAGGTCATGTTGGCGGCGTGATGGTACTGCTCCATGGCCTCGCTGACGCGGTTCAGATTGACCATGGCCTTCATCAGCTCAATGTGCAGGTGCTCGTCGAAGTTGTCCACGTTGAGCGCCTTGCGACAGACCGCGCTGATCTCGTTGTACGCCTCGTCCTTGCGCAGCAGGTCCAGGTACTGATACACGGCGCTCAGGTACTGGCGGTGCATCTGCTCGGCGTAGGCGGCCTCCTCGTTCAGGTCACCGGTCTGGAACAGGTCGCCCTTGTAGAGGCTCAGCAGCCGCTGATAGAGCTGCCGCAGGGCGTTCTCCTCGCGGGTGCGGCCCAGTTCGTCGAATATGTCCATGATCTCCAGCACGTCGATCCGCACGCCGTCCAGCACTTCCCAGTGATAGGCCCCGCGATCGGACACGATGCTCTTGCCCATGCCGGGTGCCATCTGGTTCAGCATCGTCCGCACGCGGCTGACCAGCGTCTTGAGCGCGTTTTCCGGGTTGGTCACGGTGTTGCTGGGCCAGAGCTCCCGCAGAAGCCGCTGGTTGGCCACGGGCCTTCCCCGGTTCAGTATCAAGAAGGACATCAGCGCCGAGCCCTTGCGCGTCTTGCTGATCGGATTCTCGATGCGCTGTTCGTCAATATAGAACAGATAGTTCCCCATCAACTGAATCCTTACGCTGTTTTCCATGCGCACACCCCCTGGTTGGTCTCTATCAGGGTCAGCGACCGGTCGATGCGCCGCGTGGCGTCAGACCGTCGCGTCATAATCAAAAGTTACTTATTATAAGGAAGCCTGCCGGCTATTCCGCCAGCGCCCTCAGCCGCGCGACCGCGTCCATGATGCGGCCGTACTGCGCGCTGACGTCGCCCATCTCCCTGGCCCCGCGAAGCTGCTCCGTGAGCGCGCAGGCGGGCTCGTAGATCGGCGTCAGCGCCAGGTTGCCCATGGCCCCCTTGAGCGCGTGGCAGGCCTCAAACGCCTTCGCGGCGTCGCCGGATTCCACGGCGTCCCTTAGCCGGTCAAAGCCGGGATCGGTCATGCCCATGCGCACGAGCTTTAAGTAGAACGCCTCGTTATTGAAGCAGCGGGCCAGGCCCTCGGCGGTGTTCGCGCCGTATTCGTTCAGCTTCTCTATGGTCAGCATCACATATCCTCCCGGGATACTGTCCCTCCGGCGGATGCGGGCCCGCCTCGAACCATTTTATGACATTCCATTTCAATTATAACATACTCTTTCCGTATGTCAACCATGTTACGGGAATAATTGCATATTTCCCTGTATCTGTAACTCACGATACAGACAAATCCCCGCCACGCGCACGGCGGGGATCGTGAAGCCAGCCGTCCGTCGGGTGGATCATATGCGTTTTGCCAGCGTCTCGGGGCTCACGGCGTACAGCAGCGCGGTCTCGCGGGTGATCGTGCCCGCCCGGCACAGCCGCTGCAGCTCCGCGTCCATGGACAGCATGCCCTGGCCCGCGCCGCCGAATATGGCGTTGTCGATCTGGTGGGTGCGACCGTCGCGGATGAGGTTCTGTATGGCGGGATTCACGGTCATAACCTCGAACACCGCCACCTGGCCGCCGTCCTTCTTGGGCACCAGGCGCTGGGACACCACGGCGCGCAGTATCATCGACACCTGCACGCGCACCTGGGCCTGCTGCTCCGCCGGGAAAGTGTCCAATATGCGGTCCACGGTCTTGGCTGCGCCGGTGGTGTGCAGCGAGGAGAGCAGCAGGTGGCCGGTCTCCGCCGCGGTGATGGCGGTCTTGATGGTCTCCAGGTCGCGCATCTCGCCCAGCATGATGACGTCCGGCGCCTGTCTTAATGAGGCGCGCAGCGCGCGGGCGAAGGTCGGGGAATCGTTGGGCACCTCGCGCTGGCTGACCAGTGAGCGCTTGTGGCTGTGGATGTACTCCATCGGGTCCTCGATGGTGACGATGTGGCCGTCCCGCTCCCGGTTGATCTTGTCCACGATGCACGCCAGCGTCGTGGACTTGCCGCTGCCGGCGGGGCCGGTGACCAGTATCATGCCGTTGCGGAAGCGGGCCAGGTCCATGATCAGGTCCGGTATGCCCAGCTCCCGGGGGTCCGGCAGGCCGAAGGCCACCATGCGCAGCGTGGCCGCCTTGGTGCCGCGCTGATAGTACACGTTGCAGCGGAAGCGGCTCAAACCCATCAGCGAGAAGGAGAAGTCGTCGTCCCCCTCCTCGTCCAGCTTGGCGATGTCGCGCCGCGCCATCTCGTAGGCCTCGCGCACCAGCAGGTCCGTGCCCGCGGGCTTGACGATATCGTCCGTCAGCGGCACCATGGTGCCCTTGACCTTGCAGGTCACGTGGGCGCCGGGCACGATGAATATGTCCGAGCCCTGCAGCTCATACGCCTTTTTCAGCAGTTCTTTCAGTTCCATGTTTCCTCCGTGGTCGCCGTCAGTCGATGGTCCACCCATTTGAAGCGCTTGCCCTCCCCCAGCGGATTCAGGGAGACAGCGCACTCCAGCGTGCGCACCCCGTCGGTGACTTTCCAGGATATCTCGCGGCCGTTCATCGTCATGTCCGCCGGCAGGAAGGCGCGGATGGCGGCGGCGTAGTCGTCGTCGTTTTCGGACTTGGCGGCGTACATCGCCGCGATGGCGTCCAGCGAAGCCAGCCTGCGCTCGGCCTCCACGTTGAGCTGATAGACCGCCTGGACCACCTGCACGCTGCGCTCGCAGAGCTTGATGTCGTTGCGGGCGTTCATCAGCGCCAGTATGCCCAGCACGCTCATGCTGAGTATGACCACGATCAGTATCAGCGACGCGGCGCCGGGGCCGAAGGTAACCCTGCTCTTGTGGCTCATACCGGCACCTCCCTGTAACGGGCGCAGGGCAGGGAGAACAGCTCCTCATCCTCCTGCCGGGCCTGGTTGACATTGCGGCTGCGGTAGAACACGCGCACCGTGCCCACCCAGCTCACGCCGGCGTCGGCGGGCTTTTCCTCGCCCTCGACGTACAGCGTGTAATCGCCGTCCGAGCGGCTCCACGCGCCGTGATACAGCTTGAACTGCATGTCCTCAAGCGCCGCCGCCGGGTCCTCCGCCGCGTAGAGCGTCTCGGCCACATTCTGAGCCTCCGCCAGCGCCTGGGTCTCCACCCCGGCGCGCAGGGTCATGTTGCGGGCGGTGACAAACACCCGCACCAGCACCGTGGCCGACAGCATAAAGAAGAGAACCGCGATCAGGATCTCCACCAATAGCACGTTTGATCGATTTCTGCTGCCCATCTCTGACTCCTAAACTCGTTCTATCCGGCACACCTGAGCGCCACCCGGACGGTGCACGGCTCGTCGTCGCGGTTGGTCAGGCGGACGGTCAGCAATCCGTCCTCCAGCTCCGCGGACAGGCTGTTCGCCGGGCAGATCTCGGTGCCGCGCTCGGGGTTGAATTCATCCTCCATGTCGGTGTACTGCTCGTAGAGCGCGCCGTCGTACTGGTAGATCCAGGTGACGTATTGCTCGCCCTCCCAGGTCTCCTTCAGCGCCACCGCCGGGATGCCCCCGGGCTCCTCGACGCTGACCTCCCCGGAATCCAGCGACCGTATCATGCTGCGCACATACGCGCCCATCACGCGGTTGACGTTGTTGTACTCGGAGCGATCCACCGTGGCGTGGTACATCTGCGCCCCGAGCAGCACCATCAGCGTGGACATCAGCGCGAACAGCCCCAGTAGCACGAATATGAAGGCGCCCTGCATGCCGTGCTGCACTTTCATGTTGCCGTTGCTCATGCGTCCGCCTCCACTTCCGTCACAAATATCGTCGGCACCTGGTTGGCCGCGAAGGCGTCGTAGGAAACCATGTAGCGCGACTGGTCATAGGCCAGGCCGTAGTTTTCCCGCAGGTACTCCAGATCGTCCGGGTACGCGCCCTCCACCGCATAGCAGGTCAGCGCCGCGTTGTGCACCGCGTCATAGACAAACTGGGTCTGCGCGCCGCTCTGGGCGGTATCCACCCGGCTCACCAGCATCCATACGCCGCCCAGCAGCAAAATCATCAGCAGTATGATCGCAATCTCCTTGCGATTGGCCAACGCCCATCGCCCCCCTCCGTTGATTTGGAAAACCGTTCGGTCTGGCGGGCGATCAGGGGATCGCCCCTACGGATAAAATGTCATTGTAGGGGCGATGCCCCCATCGCCCATTTCCCTTAAAGCATACTGGACAATATCCCCGCCATGGGCAGCATCACCGACAGCAGTATCGCGCCGATGACCACGGACAGCAGGGCGATCAGCGTGGGCTCGATGATGGACACGAGCTGGGAGATGCCGCTCTCCACCTGCTCCTCATAGATGCCCGCGATCTTGTTCATCACCTGGTCCTCGCGGCCCGCGGCCACGCCCATGCGGATCATGCGGTTGTGAAGCCCCTCGAACAGCTTGGACTGCTCCATGGCCTCGGCAAAGGACATGCCGGACTCGAGGTTTTTGTGGATGCCGCGCACCCTTTCGCCGGCCTCGGCGTCGGAGAGTATCGAGGGCATGAGCCTGAGCGCCTCGCCGGTCGGGAAGCCGGAGGAGAGCATCATCGAGAGCACGCTGGCCACGCGGGAGGAGGACAACTTCATGCTCAGCCTGCGGATGGGCGGGAAGATTTTGCGCAAAAACGCGAGCACGCCGTCGCGGGCGGAGGTCTTCATCAGTATGGCGCACACCAGCACGGCCAGCACCACGACGCCCACCAGCGCCAGCACCACCCAGCCGATGGTGGAGCCCAGGCGCATCATCGTCGAGCCGGAGCGGGTCATCTCCATGCCCATGGAGTTGAGCACCCGCTGGAACACCGGCAGCACCTTCCACAGCATGATCAGTATGATCAGCACCAGCATCACGCCCAGCACCAGCGGGTAGGTGATGGCGCTGACCACGGAGGTGCGGATGCGCTCTTCACGGCCGTAGTACTCGGACAGGCCGTTCATGACGCTCTCCAGCTGGCCGGTCTGCTCGCCGATGCCCGTCATTTCCACCAGGTAGGTGGGCCAGCGGTCGTCCTCCTTGAGCGCCTGGTACAGCGACCCCGTCTCGTTGACGCCCTTGTAGGCCTTTTCGTAGAGATCGGCGTACTCCGTGCCGCGGGTGGTCTCCGCCAGCGTCTCCATGCCGTCGTACAGCGGCAGGCCCGCAGAGAGTATCAGCGCCACCTGGCTGCAAAAGCTGGACAATTCCGCGGAAGTGATGCTCCGCTTTCCCTTACCGGCCATGAACAAAACCCTCCTCAGCGATAATATATAGGATGAAATCAGTACATGCGTTCCGTCTGATACGTTTTCGCGTCGATGGCGCCGACGGCGTTGGTGGGATCGAAGAAGATCTCCTCCCCGTTGACCACCACCGTGTTCCAGGCGTGATAGTACTTGTCCGCATAGCCGATGACCAGCCGGGTCGGCACGCCCTGCACGCGCAGCATGCAGGCGGTCACCGCCGCCAGATCCTGGCAGATACCCATGCGGTTGTCATAGCAGTAGTCGATGTCCGGCTTTTCACCGGAGGAAATGGTCTTGGCGCGCACGAAATCATAGGCAAACTCGCTGGCCATGAACTCGGTGACCGCCTTGTACGCCTCGTCCGGCGACATGCCCGCGCAGATCTCGTCGGACTTTTGCACCGCGGAGGTCCACAGCTCGTAGCTCACGTACTGGTTCGGCACCAGGAAGGCGGCGTTCCGGTCACCCATCTGGGCATCGACCACCACCTTGCCCTCGGAGGAATACTTCTTGCCCTTCACGTTTTCAAACAGCGCGACCTCATACTGGCCAGAGCCCTCCTGCAGCGGGAGCACCTCGTACTCGGCGTCGCTGTTCAGATCGTAGATCAACTGCCACTGGCCCTGGCTGACCGTCACCTTCATGGCGTGGCTCGTGGGTTCCGCGGTCTTCACCATGATGTAGCCCTTGTCCATATTGCTCTCGTCGATGACGAGCTTGCCATCGGTTTTTACGTCGATCCCGGGACTCTCCGGCCAAACCGCATCCATGGAAGCCGCGTGCCCTGCCGTACCGCACAGAAGCCACATCAGCAGCACAAGCAAGGCCGTAAACCCCGCCTGAAATAGCTTTTTATCTGACATGCCGCAACAACCTCCCAAATCCATACATTACAATTATATCATATTATACCTGGATTTACAATATTATTAGATCAACGGTTTCTCATTTTTTGCGGAAAATGCGCCATCGTTCGGAATTGGTCGGGATATTTAACATTTAACCTCTGTTCAACACAAGGAAAACAATGTATAATAAAGCTATAAGTATTTTATACAATTGCACGGACTGGGTTTCCTGTCTTAACATCTGACGAAAGGAGACGGATTATGGCCACAGCGCTCTATCTGGAAGTGTATCTGATCTGCCTGGTCATTGTGTCGCTGCTGCTTCGCTGGTCCATCAACAGCGGCTCGGATTCCGCCGGCGAGCAATGCCTGCGCAGGATGCTGTGGATATTCTTCGCTAACTTCGTCTGCAATCTGCTCTTCACCGTATTCAACGGCTTCCGGCCCATCCCCGGCATCGTGGTGCCGGCGTCGTATCTGTTCAAATCGCTCTACCACCTGACGCTGGTCGGGGGCGTGTTCGCCTGGTGCCAGTACGCCCAGACCAACCTCCAGTCCAGCATCTTCAACCGGAAGCCCTACCGCCTGCTCCTGATACTCCCGATGCTCTTGCCCGTGGCGCTGGTGGCGGTCAATCTCAAAAGCCACATGCTCTTTGAGATCACCGCCGAGGGCAGCTACGTCCGCCACACGTGGTTTCACTACCTGATGGGCTACCTCGTGTGCGTGTCGATGTTCTTCAGTCTGCCGCTGATCAAGCGCATCCCCTACGAGTTTGAAAACAACCGCAAGAGCCAGCTCTGGCTGACGGCCTCGTTCTCGCTGTGCCTGCTGATCGCCTGGTTTCTGTCCAACCTCGGTGAGGCGTTCCCGGTGATGTGCGTGTGCTTCTCCATAGAGCTTCTGTGCATGTACATGGATTCCTCCACCCGCCAGATCTCGCTGGACAAGCTCACCCAGGTGAACAACCGGCAAAACCTGCTGTCCTTTTTGGAGTACAAGCTGCTCAACCACGACGAATCGCTGTTTTTGCTGATGATGGACGTGGACTACTTCAAGACCATCAACGACACCTACGGCCACCTGGAGGGCGACGAGGCGCTCATCCACGTCGCCAAGGTGCTCAAGAACACCTGCGGCGCCTTCACCCGCAGGCCCTACATCGCCCGCTACGGCGGCGACGAGTTCATGATACTGGTGGAGGGGTCCCGCGCCGAGTGCGACAGGCTGCGCGATGACATCCAGTCAAACCTCAAGGCCATGTGCGAAAGCCTCCACAAGCCCTATACCCTCACCCTCAGCATCGGCGTGGCCCGCTGGGAGCCCTCCATGAGCGCCAAGGACTTCATCGAGTCCGCCGACAACCAGCTCTACGAGATCAAGCGCAACCGCCCGCCCAGGCACTGACCCCCTTTCGTTAAGAATTTTATGCGGGGGTTGACATCGCTCCCCAGGGGTGTTATAATAACTCTTGCGTTGAGCACAAAGCCCTTCGCAAATATCGCGGGGTAGAGCAGTCCGGTAGCTCGTCGGGCTCATAACCCGGAGGTCGAGGGTTCAAATCCCTCCCCCGCAACCATCGCCAATCCCTCCGGATTGGCTTTTATGCCGGCGTATCTCAGTTGGCTAGAGAATCCGGTTCATACCCGGAGTGTCATTGGTTCGAATCCGATCGCCGGTACCATCAAAAATCGTGCAGTTTTGCTGAACTGCACGATTTCTTTTTGTCCATAACATGTCAATCCAGGAACAATGCCCTCATATAGTCCTGCCGCGTATGCAGCACCCTGACCACTTCCACCTGATCGCCTTCGCAAAGGTAGAATACGCGGTAGTTTTCACAGACGAGGAACCGATAATCGGTATGGACGGAGAGAACGGCGTCCAGTGGCATGCCTCTCTCGGGCATGTCCCGGAGGCTTTCGATGCTGGTACGAAGCAGCTTGAGGATGCGCTGGGCGGCGTCGGGATTGTCCAGCTCTATGCTGACATAATCGCGGATGCCGATCAAATCCCTTCGCGCCGCCGGGGAAACGATCACGTTTGCCATGCCTACACACCCAGCCCTTCAAAGGCCTCGTCGATCGTCAGGACACCCTCCCTGCGCATGGATTCCACACCCCTGGAGAGCTCGGTCAGCAGGCGAATCGTCGCCTGCTGCTTTTCGTAATCCGCCATGCTCTGCACGACATACTTGCCGCGGCCGTTCTTGGTGAGATACACCGGCGCGCCGTCGTCGCAATGTCCCAACACCTCGCCGTAGTTTTTCAGATCGGATACCGGTATAATGCTCGGCATGAAGATCAACTCCCTTCAAGTCAATTATACCAGAATTACACCCGAAATTCAACGGTAAATTTATCCCGTAATTTGATCCGATGCAGATGCCCTGTTACATCCAAGCTGTTGTATCACATCAATCCCCCGTCTCCGCGCGCACCTCGACGTGCATGCCGAGGGGGAGCGCGGCGTCGGTTTCGGGCCTGATGTACACGGCGTATTGGCCCGAATCGGCGAGGCCGGAGATTGCGACGACGGTGCCCGGCGCGGCGTCCTCGTCCTCATACCCGGCGAAGGTCAGCGCGACGCGGTCGCCGACGGCGATTTTCGCCGCCTCGGTCTCATCGGCCATGATCTCCACGCCCACGGCGTCGTCGGGCACGATCTCCGCCACCGCCTGGTCCGCCTCGACGGAGTCGCCCGCGCCGCAGTTCAGGGCGGTGACGATGCCGCCGACCGGCGCGGTGATCTCGCTGCCGCCCGTGGCGTAGAGCAGCTGGCCGCGCTCCACCCGATCGCCCTCCGAGACGCGCAGCAGGGTCAGCTCACCCTCCGCCTCATAGACCTCGGTGTCGCTGACGACCACCGTGCCGATGCCGACGCGCCGCGCTGCGGTGAAGGCGTCGTCGCGATAGAGATAGACCGTCTCGCCCACGTACAGCTCGCCGCCGAGGGTCAGCACGCGGTACTCCGCGCCGTCGATTTGGGTGACGATGCCGATGGCGCGGTGCGTGCCGTCGTGGGTGCACTTGGCGTACACCCTCTCGCCGCTGTGGACCAGTCTGGATTCCGCGCTCTTGTAGGCGCTGTCTACGGTGCAGTGGATGGTATAGCGCTGTGTCGGCGCGAGCTCCAGCACCTCGCCGCTGACGGCGTCGCCCACGTCCGCGCTGACCAGCGAGACGGTGCCGTCCTGGCTGGCGAAGGTCCTCTCGGAGCGCATGCGGACCAGGGCCTGCCCCGCCTCGACGCGCTGGCCGACCACGGCCTGCGCCGCCGCGACCGCGCCGGCGTCCCCGGCGCGGACCGTGACGGTGGACAGCGCCGCCGTCGTGCCCGTATACACCTCCGCCAGCGCCGGCGCGGCAAGGCTAATCAGCGCCAGCAGCAGCGTCGCCCATCGTTTCAGCATAGTCATCATCCTCCATCGGGGTCATCGCGCCCGAATCGTCCACGCGATACGCCCGCCCGTCCACCGTGACGCGCGTTCCCGCGGCGGTGACGCGATAGTCGCAGTCCGACGACGCGACGCCCGCCGCGCACAGCCGGGCATACACGTCGCCCGCCAGCGGCTGCGCGGTGGCGATGGCGCGCGCGCCGTCGCGGTTTTTCAGCACGAGCGTCTCAATGCCGCTGTCGGACAGTATCCTGAGCGCCCGCCCGTTGAACGACCAGGTCCCGCCGCCGTCGGCGGTGAGCGTCAGTCGGCCGCCGTCGATCGCGGCGGTGAAGCTCCCACTGCCGCCGTCCAGCACGATGCCGAGGGATGTGTCGCCCAGTATGAGCTCCGTCATGGCCCCGTCGGGCAGCGTCAGCGCCACCGCGCCGTAGAGCTGTAAGTCCTTCGTGCCGGCGGTATGGCTGCCGGCCAGCGCCTCGCCGGGGGTGACCTGAAAGCCCGGGTCCTCCCCCTCCATTGCGCCGTCGGGCGCGCCGCCGGACCCGCCGCGGCCCGGAAAGCCGCCGCCGAAGCCGCCGGGAAAACCGCCCGGGAAGCCGCTGCCGGAGGCGAGCGAAAAGGCATACTGCCCCCAGGCGACCACAGCCTCCCCCGAGACCGCCTCGACGACCAGCACATAGCTGCCGGTCTTGTAGGTGCTCAGATCAAGCACGACCGCCGGTTCCGTCTGCGCGACGCTGTACACCACGTTGCCCTGCGCATCGACGACGCTGACCTTGTAGCCCGTGCACGCGCCCGCGTAGTTCAGCGGGAACGAGAGGGTCGCCTTGGCGGCGTCTTTCCCGGGCATGGTCTGGATCTGATAGACGCCGTCCTTGCCCGTCACACCCTTCGACGCCTCGGGCGCGAGGGCGATGTCCGCGGGGGCGGCGGTCACCTCCGACGCCAGCGTCTCGGGCAGCGCGATCTGTCCCGGCGCCGCCCCGTCTCCCGCCGGGGGCGCCGCCTGCGCGTCGGCGCGCGACTGGGCGGATTCCTCCGCCGCGAACGCTTCGGCGCTCTCGACATTCTCCTCAATGGCGGCGGGGATTTCTTCCTCAGGTGCTTCCGCAGGGGCGTCCGTCACATCATCCTCGGACAGCTCCGGGGATTCTTCCGCGGATTCTTCCGAAGCTTCTTCCGCGGCGTCGGACGCGATCTCATCCTCCGCTTCCTCCGCGGGCGCCGCCTCCGGCTGCTCCTCCGGGATCGGTTCGGGCGCGCGCTCGAGGGTGTCCGTGGATACTTCCGCGGGTTTTTCCTCGGGCGCTTCCTCCGTCTTGTCCGCCTTGATGACGGGTTTCTCCTCCTGCTTGTCCTCTGTGACAGCGGGTTTCTCCTCCGGCTTCTCTTCCTTGGCAGCCGGTTTTTCTTCTGGCTTTTCTTCCTTGGCAGCCGGTTTTTCCTCCGGCTTTTCTTCCTTGGCAACCGGTTTTTCCTCCGGCTTGTCCTCTGTGACAGCGGGTTTCTCCTCCGGCTTGTCCTCCTTCGGTTTTTCCGCTTTTGTCTCCTGCGCTTGTTTGGGCGCGGCTTCCTGCGCGGCCTTCTCCTTCGCCTCGCGTTCGGCTTTCTCCTTGGCTTCGCGTTCAGCTTTTTCTTTAGCTTCCTGCTCGGCCTTCTCTTTGGCTTCGCGTTCGGCCTTTTCCTTTGCTTCCTGCTCGGCCTTCTCCTTGGCCTCGCGTTCGGCCTTCTCCTTTGCTTCGCGTTCGGCCTTTTCCTTTGCTTCGCGTTCGGCCTTTTCCTTTGCTTCGCGTTCGGCCTTTTCCTTGGCTTCCTGCTCGGCCTTCTCCCTGGCCTCGCGTTCGGCCTGTTCGCGGGCCTCCTGTTCGGCCCGCTCACGGGCCTCGCGCTCCGTCTGCTCCCGGGCCTCCTGCTCGGCCCGCTGCTGGGCATCTATGGCGGCCTGCGCCTCGGCGTCCACGCCGCCCTCCTCGGCCAGCGCGCCGCCGAAGATCAAAAGCGCCGCCAGCGCTCCGCAGAGCAGCCGCTTAACCTTCCGCATCATCCGTCACGCCTCCTTTGGGAGAGGGAAAGCCCTCGGGCATGTTGTCGGGATCAAAGCCCTCCGGCAGATTGCCCGGGTCGAAGCCCTCCGGCATATCCTCCGGGTTGAAATCCGGCTTGTCGACCGTCTCCTCCGCTTCCTCCGCCTGCTCTGCTTCCTCCGGCGCTTCGGCGGTCTCTTCCTCCTGATCGAGCGTGGTCACCACGGCGCTCATGCCGTAGCGCGTGTTCTCGTCCGGGGTGAAGTCGATGTACACGGTGTAGGTCACGCTGCCCTCGCCCTCCGCGGCGGCGTCGGCGCTGTCGGCGATGGCGGAGATCATGGCGATGGTGCCGTCGTAGGCGATCCCCTCGTCCTGGTTCCACACCAGCTCGATGCTGACGGGGTCGCCCACGTGGACGCACGCCAGGTTGGCCTCCTCGATCTGCGCCTCGACGCGCATGCTGTTTTCGGGGTAGAGCACGGCCACGACGCTGTCCTTCTCGATCTTCGCCCCCTGCTGGGCGTCGATCTGGCTGACGATGCCCGCCACGCCCGCGGTGATGTCGCTGCCGGACATGTACAGCCCGTCGAAGCTGCCGTCCAGCGTCTCGAACAGCAGGTCGCCGCGCTTGACGGCATCCCCGGCGGACACCGCGAGGGCCACGATGCTGCCGCTGCCGGTGACGGCGGTGGGGCTGGTGCGGTTGAGCGTGCCGCGCCCGATGCGCTTGGTGGAGACGGCGCTCTCGCCGCGGTAGACGTTCACGGTCTCGCCGATCAGGAACTCGCCGGAGGTCACGCGCACGGTGTAGTCGGTGCCCTCAATGGCGGTGATCACGCCTGAACCGGTGTGCTTGCCGTCGGAATAGCAGCTCAGGTAGACTTCCTCGCCGACGTGCACGAACTTGGTCGCCGTGGAGTTGTAGGCGTTGTCGGTGGAGGCGGCGATGCTGTACACGCTCTCGCCCTCGATATACATCACCGCGCCGTACTTCGACGCGACGGTCTCCGCGTTGTCGCCGGGCACACCGAACACGCCGGTCACGGTGCCGTCCTCCTCGGCGTAGACCTTCGTGGTGGACAGCCGGACGAGCACGTCGTCCTCCCCCACCCGCTGGCCCGCCACGGCCTCGACTTTGTCCACCGTGCCGCCGATGGGCGCGTAGACCTCGTGGGTCGCCCCGGCGGCCACGGTGCCGGTGAAGGTGATGGTCTCCGCCACCGCGCAGGGCGCGAACAGCATCACGGCCAGGAGCAGGGAAACGAGAATACGACAGTTGGATTTCATGGGATTAACCTCCTTTATGTTCACGCTGATCTCAATGCGTCTATCGGGTTCAGTTTGCTCGCCTTCCTGGCCGGGGCCCAGCCGAATATGATGCCCACCGCCGCCGAGAAGCCCGCCCCCAGCAGTATGGCGAAGGTGGAGATCACAAAGCCGGTGCCCATGACCTTCGACAGTATCAGCGACAGCATCAGCCCCAGCGCGATGCCCGCCGCGCCGCCGATGACGGACAGCAGGAAGGACTCGATCAGGAATTGTATCTGGATCTGCCACGGTATCGCGCCCAGCGCCTTCTTGAGGCCGATCTCCGCCGTGCGCTCGGTGACGGTGGTGAGCATCATGTTCATGATGCCGATGCCGCCGACCACCAGCGCGATGGACGCAATGCCCGCCAGCAGCGCCGATACCATGTTCAGCATGTTCTGCATGGTGTCCTCGATGGAGGACATGTCCATGATCTCGTAGCAGTCGTCCTCGTAGCTGAACATCTCGTCCAGCTTCGCCTCCAGCGCGTCCGTCGCGGCCTCCGAGGTCCAGCCCTCCGCGAGGTAGGTCGTAAACGAGGTCACCACGCTGGAGTTGTTCATCTTCATGGCCGTGGTGTAGGGAATGAGTATGTCGGGGCTGCCGTTCATCACGCCGGAGATGCTGGAATCCCCGCTTCCGGACATCAGCCCGACCACCAGGAAGGGGATGCCGTCGATGTAGAGCTTCTCCCCGATGGGATCGACGCCGTAGAAGAACGTCTCCACCATGTCCGGGCTGATGAGGCAGGTGAAGGTGGTGTTGTCCTCGTCGGTGACGTTGAGCGTCCGCCCGCGCGTCACCAGGTCCGCGTTCTGCCGGAAGTAGTGGCTGTTCTTGCCCGACACGGAGATGCGCGTCTCATAGCTGCCGCCGCGGGACACGCGGGCGCTCAGCGACACGTTGGGCGTCACGCCCGCCACGGCCTCCGGCGTCGTGAGCTCGGTCAGGTCGTCGGTGGTCAGGCCGCTTTTCAAGTCGCTGCCGGTGACGGACACCGTCAGCGTGCCCGCGCCCATGCTGGAAAACGAGCTGGACAGCGACCCCGAAAAGCCGTTGACCGTGGTGATCAGCGCGATCACCGCCGCCACGCCGATCAGTATGCCCAGCACCGTCAGAAACGAGCGCGCGCGGTTGCCGAGGATGTTGGCAAGCGACATCCTGAAGCACTCGCCGATCATGATGAAGGTGGAACGTATGGATCTAAGCATCCGCCATGCTCCCCCCTTCCGAGAGCTCCCCGTCGATGATGTGCACCACGCGGCGGGCGTTCTTTGCGATGTTCATGTCGTGGGTGATCATGATGACGGTGCGGCCCTCGTCGTTTAACTCCTTAAACAGCGCCATCACCTGTTTGCCGGTCTTCTGGTCCAGCGCGCCGGTGGGCTCGTCGGCCAGCAGTAGCGTCGGGTTGCCCGCCAGCGCCCGGGCGATGGCCACGCGTTGCTGCTGGCCGCCGGAGAGCTGGTTGGGCATGTGGTCCATCCGGTCGGAGAGGCCCACGCGCTCCAGAAGCTCCCGGGCCCGCCTGCGGCGCTCCCGGGGGCCGATGCCGGCGTAGATCAGCGGCAGCTCCACGTTCTTCTGCGCGGTGAGCCGCGGCAGGAGCTGTGAGTTCTGGAACACGAAGCCGATCTCCGCGCTGCGCAGGCGGGCGAGCTCCGCCTCGGTCATGTCGTCCACCGGGCGCCCGTGCAGCGTGTAGCTGCCGGAGGTCGCCACGTCCAGGCAGCCGATGATGTTCATCAGCGTGCTCTTGCCGCTGCCTGAGGGGCCGAGCACCGAGAGGTACTCCCCCTCGTCGATGCTCAAATCGACGTCCTTGAGGATGTGCGCCTGCTCCTCGCCCATCTGGTAGTATTTGTTGATCTTCTCCATCCTGAAGAATGTGGGCGCGGTCATGTCAGTTCCCCCCTCCGAAGTCGGGACGGTCGCCGCTCCGGTCGCGGAAGCTGGGCCGCTCGCCGCTGGCGAAGTCGGGCATGTTGCCGCCGGGCATGCCGCCCGGGCCGCCCTGGGGCTGGTTGAACTGCGCGCCGCCGAACAGCCCGCCGAGCAGGCCCTTCGATTCGCTCTCGGTCGCCTTGGCCTCCACGTACACCTCGTCGCCGTCGGAGAGGCCCTCGGTGATCTCGATGTAGTTGCCGTTGGACACCCCCGTGGCGATGGTCCGCTTCTCCAGCTCGCCGGCGTCGTTCCTGACCCACACGAACGCCTGGTTGGTCTCGTCGAAGCTGACGGCGTCCACCTTGAGGATGACCACGTCCTTGGCCTCCTCCTGGGTGATGCTGACCGTGACCTGCATGCCCGGCAACACGTAGGCGTCGTCCACGTCCAGGCTGGCGGTGGCGGTGTAGTAGGCCACGTTGCCGCTGGAGGAGGAGATGTAGTCGATGGCGTCGATGGTGGTTTCAAACTGCTTTTCCAGCGCGGTGACCGTGGCCGTGCAGGCCTGGCCGACGGTCACGTCGCCGATGTCGTACTCGTCCACGCGGAAGGAGACCTTCATGTGCCTGAAATCCGCGATCTGCACCAGCTCCTCGCCAGCGTTGACCGCGTCGCCCTCCCGGACGTTGACCTTGTTCACCCGGCCGTCGAAGCCCGCGGTGATCGTCTCGCCGTTGTTCAGCCGGAGGAGCTTGTCGTCCTCCTTCACCTCGTCGCCCGCTTTGGCGTAGATCGTCCTGACCGTGCCGGAGGACGATGCCGTATACGTCTCGCTGTCCACCAGGTTCAGGTTGCCGCTGAACGACAGCGCGTTTGAGATGCTGCCGGTGGTGGCGGTGTAGGTGTCGTAGGTGACGGTGTATTCGGCCTTCAGGGAGTTGTAGACCATCCAGCCCACGCCCCCCAGCGCCAGAAGCGCGATCAGCGTCCAGACGATCCGCCTGACGACGCGCCTTTTTTTCGGTTTGGATTTGCCGTTCATATTTCAAAGCCGCCTTTCATGGGTTTGCATTACAGAACGCATTATAGGCGCGAAACCTAAATTGAAAGTCAGAAAAAGGGCGGCGGGATGTTAAGACATTCCGCCGCGCATGGAAACATTCTGTAAATGTCGGAATTTTAAGGCATGTTTAATCTACGTCTGATATAATCTATAATAATAAGAGCATTGGAGGCGCGACATGAGGCTGCTGCTTGCGGAGGACGAGCTCTCGCTGTCCCGGGCGATCACGACGATCCTCAAAAAGAACAACTACGAAGCCGACGCCGTGTACGACGGCCAGGCGGCGCTGGACTACCTGGCGTGCAACAACTACGACGGTGCGATACTGGACATCATGATGCCGAAGCTGGACGGCCTGACCGTGCTGCGGCGGCTTCGCGCCGGGGGCAACAACATCCCGGTGCTGATTTTGACGGCGAAATCCGAGGTGGACGACAAGGTGATCGGCCTGGACGCCGGCGCGAACGACTACCTCACCAAGCCCTTCGCGGCCAGGGAGCTGCTGGCGCGCATCCGCGCCATGACCCGCGCGCAGTCGGCGCAGAACACCTCGGAGATGCGCATGGGCAACATCCGGCTGAACCGGGCGACCTTCGAGCTGTCCTCGCCCACCGACAGCTTCCGGCTGGCGGGCAAGGAGTTTCAGATGATGGAGCTTCTGCTGTCCAACCCGAGGCACCTCATCTCCACCGAGCGCTTCATGGAGCGCATCTGGGGGCAGGACAGCGACGCCGACATCCATGTGGTGTGGGTGTACATATCGTATCTGAGAAAGAAGCTGGCCGCGCTGAACGCGAACATACAGATCAAGGCGACGCGCAACGCGGGCTATACGCTGGAGGAGATCAAATGATCCGCAAGCTGAGGTTCCGGCTGGTGCTGGCGTCCATGCTGTCGCTGTTCTTCGTGCTCGCCGCCATCATGGGCGGGCTGAACGCGCTGAACTACCGGCGAATCGTCAACGACGCCGACGGCGTGCTGGCCCTGCTCAATGAAAACGGCGGCGCGTTCCCCAAGATCGACAGCGATTTCAAGTGGCCCGCGCCCGGCCCGCGCTACCGCTCCCCCGAGCTGCCCTTTGAGATGCGCTTCTTCTCGGTGCTGCTCGACCAGGAGGGGAACGCGCTCGAGACGGACACCGAGCGCATCGCCGCCGTCGACGCGGAGGCGGCGCAAACCTATGCCCGGGAGATCTGGGCAGGCGGAAGGGACAGCGGCTTTCGCGGCATCTACCGCTACGCCCGCTGTGAGACGGAGGGCGGCGGCGCGCGGATCATCTTCCTGGACTGCGGCAGGCAGATATCCCAGTTTTACAGCATACTGCGCCGCAGCCTGCTCACCGCCGCCATATGCCTCGTCGCGGTGCTCCTGCTCCTCGTGCCGCTGTCCGCGCGCATTGTGCGGCCCATATCGCAAAGCTACGAGAAGCAGAAGCGCTTCATCTCCGACGCCGGGCACGAGATCAAGACGCCCATCACCATCATCGACGCCGACACGGAGGTCCTCGAGATGGACTTCGGCGAGAACGAGTGGCTCACGGACATCCGCCAGCAGGCCGCGCGGCTGTCGGACCTCACCAACGACCTGATCTTCCTGTCCCGCATGGAGGAGCAGCAGCAGGTGACGATGATCGACTTCCCCCTCTCCGACGTGGTCGGCGAGACCGCCGCGTCCTTCCAGGCGCTCTCCCGCACGCAGGGCAAGCGCTTCGACACCGACATAGAACAGGCGCTGTCCATGCACGGCAACGAGAAGCAGATTCGCCAGCTCGTCTCCATACTGCTGGACAACGCCATGAAGTATTCCGATGACCGGGGATACATCCGCCTCACGCTGAAGAAACAGGGAAAGGCCCTGCGGCTGAGGGTGGAAAACAGCGCCGAGTCCGTCTCCCGGGAGACGCTCGACAACATGTTCGAGCGCTTCTACCGGGGCGATCCCTCCCGCAACTCCGCCACGAAGGGCTACGGCATCGGCCTGTCCATCGCGCAGGCCATCGTCCGGGCGCACCGGGGCCGCATCGCCGCCGAGAGCCCGGACGGCAGGACGATGACCGTCACCGCATCCTTCCCGACGGCCTGAGCGCGTCGCGCCCTGTGTACCGTCACTTTCCCCTTTTCGCCGTCCCGGCGCTGCCGCCGGTGACGTTCACCGTCACCGCCGCGGACGCGCCGTTGTTGGCCACGGCGTAGATCGTGCACGTCCCCGGCGCGACGCCCTTCACGCGCCCCTTGCCGTCAACCACGGCCACGCCGGTATCGCTGCTGAAATACCGCAGCTTCCGGGCGTGCCTGAGCACCTTTTTGCCCTTCACGCTCCCCTTGACGCTGGCCCGCAGCTTCTTCCGCCTGCCGACCTTCACGCTCAATACCTTGCTGCGCACGCGCACGCCCTTGGCGTTGCAATACCTGGCGTTCAAGCCGCCTGCGATGGCGTGCACGGTGGGGCTGGCGCTGCTGATGTACGCCTTCTGGCCGTTCTCCATGCGCCACGCCATCACGTAGGCCTTGTACGCAGTGCCCTTTTTGAGTCCTGTGACGGTGCAGTCGTTCGCCGCCCCGGCGGGCACGGATTCGATCATCTGAAACACGCGCTTCTTCCCGCACTTCGTAAAGAACACATCGTACCCGTCCGCGCCCTCGAGCGGCGTCCAGCCGATTCCCAGCGAGGTCTTGCCGACCCGCGTCGCCGTGGTCAGCAGGGTGTAGTCCCCCTTGATCACGATCTCGGGCCTGCGCTCCGGCTCCGGCGCGGGCACGGGCGTCAGCGCCACCTGCGCGCTGCCCGTCGCGGGGATATGCCCGTTCGCGGTGACCCTGTAATACACGGTATAGACGCCCGCCTCGGCATAGGTCGGGCATTTTTCGAGCTCGCAACTGCCCGCGGTCGTGCCGTAGCGCACCGCGTAGCCGCTCGTGGGTTCGGTCACGGCGACCGTGATCCCGTGCCCCGCGCCGTCGCACACGCCCTCATAGCCTGTGGCGGAGTGCCGGATCACGCCCCCCAGCACGGCCTCGGTGCCCGCGGCGTTTAAGCCCACCGCGCAGTCGGCATCGTCGGATCTGAACCGCCCGATGTCGCCGCCCTTTTCACTGAGCCCGCGGGTGATCGTCACGAACCCGTCCTCCAGCCCGGGCTTGCGCTGTGTGGACACGCCGATGGGGTCGCAGCTGAGCGCGCCCGCCACGCTGATCACGCCGTCCCCGTACAGGTACACGTTGTCGGGCGCGGACCCGTCACGGGTATTCCCGTCGATCACGGGCGCGCTGGAGAGGGCGAAGGTCGCCTCGTCCTCCACATACACGCCGCCGCCGCAGGGCGCGCAATTGCCGCGGATCGTGCCGCCGGACAGCGTAAACGCGCCGCTGCCGCCATCACCGCTCCACACAAACACGCCCCCGCCGCCGGAACCCGCGGCATTGCCGGCGATGCGCCCGCCGTTCATGCCAAACGCGCTGGCTTCGTCCACGAACACGCCGCCGCCGGAATCGTCCGAGACGGTGTTGTTCTCAATGACGCCGCCCGTCATATCGGCTCTGGCCGCCGACAGGTACACGCCGCCGCCGGAAGCCACGGCGGTATTGCCGGAGATCGCGCCGCCGGACAGCGTAAACGCGCCGACGTTTGACACGAACACACCGCCGCCTCAGAAGCCTGTCCTGTTGCCGGTGATATTGCCGCCGTTCATTACAAGCTCGCCGCCGTCGACCACCACGCCGCCGCCGTCATGGGCGTTGTTGCCGCCGGTGATCGTGCCGCCGCCCTTGCCATCCGTCAGGGTCAGCGCGCCTTCCACGGTGATGACGTTGCCACCGGCTGTGGGGGCAGTCAGCGCGCGGTCGATGGTATGGCCGTTCAGGTCGAGGGTAAGCGTGTTATCGTTCGCGATTTCAAGAGGACGGTTGAGCGTGACATCTTCAAGCAGCGTGACGGTATCCCCCACCTTCGCCGCGCCGATGGCGGCCTCGAGGGTGTTGTATTGCTCCTCTCCGATCTTCGCCACGGGGTCGGAGCTGTCCGTCACGGCGATCGTGAACGTCGTCCCGCCGATCTCGACCTGCATCCATTCCTCGGTCTGGAAGGGGCGCAGCGAGTAAATCATCCACGCGCCGTCCTCATACGCCGCGCAGAACAGGCTCTCGTCGCTGATACAGACCGAAGTCGGTTCTCCCTGTAAACCGACTTCGGTCGTTATTTCCGCAAGCGGCGCGCTTGCGCCGCCCTCCAGCACGTATTGCAGGGTATTGTAGGTAAATTCGACCGTGTAGATGGAGAAGCCCTCCGTCTCCACCACCGCGGTGGTCGCGTCCTCGGCGGTCACGTCCAGCCTTTCGGCGGTCATGTCGTCGGCGATGTGGTAGACGTTCGTCTCGAGGTTCTCGTCCGCCACCTCCGCCATCTCAAACGACACCGACACCGCGCAGCCCGCCGCGGGCTGGAGCTCGTCGCCCGCCGCGTCGAGCACCCGGATGTCAAAGGTGTAGCGCGCCGCGACGTTCTGATCCCCGGCGCGGACCTCGTCCACGGCGGCCTCCGCCTGCTGCTGCTCGTTCAGCGGTACCGACGCGACCGACAGCGTCGCGCCCGTCGGGAATGTGCCGGGCTCCGAGCGCACCGTGATGCGCACGCCGTCCAGCACGGCGGATTGCTCGAACGGGGGCGCGTCGGGGGCTTCCTCCCCCGCCGTCACCGCGTTTGCCGCGTCCGTCGCTTCGGCGTCTTCGGACGTCCCATGGGGCGTCCCTACGGAGGATTCCGCACCGTCGGCGGCGTCGGGCGCGTCGTCCGCGTCGCCCAGCGACATCTCGTCGGCCTCCGGCACCTCGTCCTGCGCCGGGTCCGCGGTGATCTCGGCGTCGGGATCGCCCGCCTCCGCGCCGTCCGTGGTTTCCTCCCCTGCCTCCGCGCCGTCCGTGGTTTCCTCCCCTGCCTCCGCGAAGTCGGCGGGGTCCGCCTCCGCCTCCGTGACGGCGGCAGGCTCCGTCTCCGCGAGGCCGGTCAGATTCGGCATCACAAGCCACAGTATCAGCATCAGCGCAAGCGCTTTTTTCAGCTTCATGGGTCTGTCCTCTCTCAGTCGTCCGGCAGGGGCCGATCACAGATGCGTCGGTTCAAAGGGCATACTTTACCATGTTATCCTGGTTATAACATTTTGCAGAGTTTGAATCAACCGAAGGACATCGTATTTCTATGAATTGTCTTAAAAAAACTGCGCTTGAAACCACATTCCGTATGTGCTACAATAGCGCAATACCAAAGTGATTTGAGGGATGGATCATGGCGACCAAATACAAGCTGCTCATCATCAACCCCGGCTCCACGTCCACGAAGGTCAGCCTCTTTGAGAACGAAAGAGCGCTGTTTGAAAAGAGCCTGTTTCACGACGCGCCGGTGCTGTTGCAATACCCGCATGTGAACGACCAGATGCCGTTTCGCTACAAGGTGATACTGGACATGCTCTCGCAGGAGAAGGTGGACCCCGCCGATATCGACGTGTTCGTGGGCCGCGGCGGCAGCGCCTGCACACAGCCCGGCGGCGTGACGCGCATCGACCAGAAGCTCTATGACGACACCGAGGCCGCCGTCGGCGGCAGCGAGCACCCCGCCAAGCTGGGCGTCATGCTGGCCTGGAGGTTCGCGCAGGAGTACGGCCGGGAGGCCTACACCCTGAACCCCACCAACGTGGACGAATACTGCGATTACGCGCGGCTGACGGGCATCCGGGGGGTCTATCGCGTGGCCCACTCCCACGTACTGAACCAGAAGGCCGTGGCGGAGGCCCACGCCGCGGCGATGGGGCGGCGCTATGAGGACATGAACTTCATCGTGGCCCACATCGACGGCGGCATCACCGTCAGCGCCCACGACCACGGGCGCATGGTCGACGGCAACATGGGCGCCGACGGCGAGGGCGCGTTCACCCCCACCCGCATCGGCAGCGTGCCGATACTGGCGCTGCTGGACTACATCGAAGCCAATTCCGTCGACGACGTGCGGCTGATGTGCTCCCGCGCCGGCGGCTTCGTGAGCCTGTTCGGCACCTCCGACTCCGACAACATCCACGCCCTCGTCCGGCAGGGCAACAAGAAGGCGACCCTGGTGTGGAACACCATGATCTACCAGATCTGCAAGATGATCGGCGAGATGAGCGCCGTATTGTGCGGCAGGGTGGACGCCATACTGCTCACCGGCGGGCTGATGCGCTTTGACGACATCACCGAGGGCATCCGCAATCGCTGCGGATGGATCGCCCCGATCCACGTCTACCCCGGCGAGATGGAGCAGGAGGCGCTGGCGCTGTCGGTGCTGAAGGTGCTGCGCGGCCAGGCGACCGCCATGACCTACAGCGGCAAAAACGTGTGGCAGGGCTTCGAGGGCGTGACATTCTGACGATCCATGGAGGGAACAGGCATGAGCATGATTGAAAAGGTCTGGGAAAAGGCGCGCAGGAACGTAAAGCGCATCGTGCTGCCGGAGGGCGACGAGCCCCGCACCGTGCAGGCCGCGGCGCGGATACGCGACGAGGGCCTGGCCCGGCCGATACTGCTGGGGGATGCGGACGCCATACG
>CADASI010000023.1:40462-43763 GCA_902790525.1 uncultured Eubacteriales bacterium | reverse complement strand
CGCCCATGAAGTACGTTGCATTTCGTACTCGGGCGGGCGCCGCATCGGCGCCCCTACGCAGGTTTCATGAATCCATATGCATTTTGAGACAGCCCCTTTGATGCCCTTTTGACCTCTATCCAAAAATATCCGTCGGCTGGTAGGTGAAGCAGCAATAGCCGGTGTGGATGACGGGGCTGGCGGTGATGTGGTAGTTTCTGCCGTCGCTTGAAAACCGCAGCATATCCACGACGGACTCCCCGTGGAAGGCGGCCCTGCGGGCGATGTCGCGCCAGGCGTCGTCGATGTGGCCGAAGAGCTGGGACACCCGGCGGCCCAGCAGCTGGGCGGCGGTCAGGCCGCACAGCCGCTCGAAGGCGTGGTTGGCGTAGAAGAGCAGGGCGTCGTAGACGCTCCGATCCCCGTCGGTGAGCACCTTGCACACGCAGTAGGGGATGGGGAGGTCGTCGTAGAGGTTGAAGATCTCAGAGGCGTGGGTCATGCGGCGCTCCACGCTGGACTGATCGTCGTGGTCGGCCAGCAGCCGGATCTCGGCCTTCTGGGTCTGCTCGTCGGCGTCCTCGCACTCGGAGAACACGCAGTAGCCCACCGAGAGGTACAGCGTCAGCGCGGTGCCGTCGACCTGCTGGATGTCCGCGGCGATCTGCTTGATCCTGCCGCGCAGCCGCCCCGCCTCGCCGGGCTCGTGGATCTGGTGCAGCACCACGAACTGGTGGCCGGTGTTCCGGCCCACGGCGCAGGTGTGCCCCAGGGCCTTCCTGAGCGCCCGGCCCAGGGTGGAGATGATCCTGTCGCCGAAATCGTAGCCGTACTGGCGGTTGAGCGCGGGGAAGTCGTCGATGGCCACGTGCATCCTGACGAAGTCCACGTTGCGCAGGTTGTACTCGTCCTCGAAGGTGTGCACCTCTTCGCTGATGCCGCGGGAGTTGAGCAGGCCGGTGAGCATGTCCCGGCGCTTGGTCTCCTTGCCCCGCCGGTCGTTGACGGTGAGCAGGTCGCGGTCGATGAAGCAGCCGATCAGCCCCTGCACGTCCCCGTTGTTGTCGTAGAGCGGGGCCTTGCTGGCGATGATCTCCCGGTTCTCGCCGTTGTTGATGCAGTGGCCCGGGATGTTGTGGGTGGCGATGCCCTCGTGGATGACGCGGATCTCGTCGTTCATGTAGCTGTCCGGGTGGATGTGCCAGCCCAGGTCCTCGTCCGTGCGGCCGATGATCTCATCCGCGCTGGAGAAGCCGTAGTACTGGAGGAAGCCGTGGCTGGCCCCCAGGAAGCGGCGCTCCCGGTCCTTCCAGAACACGCGGGCGATGTCGGACTGCACCAGGTTGCGCCACAGCAGTTCGGGGGAATCCGGCCCGTCGCCGCCGGTGGAGGCCTGGCTCAAATGGTTGTAGCGCTGGAAGGCCAGCAGGTCGGCGTGCACGTTGCGTATGAGGGCGGCGTACACGTTGGGTTGGAGGCGCAGCACGATGTACTGCTTCCAGGCGAACTGGCCGTGCCCCACGCGGCTGCGCAGGTACTTGGAGACATACGAGCGTCCGGCCTTGTGAAGCCGCGCGTCGATGGTGTCGAAGTCCAAAAGGCGCATGTATTCCTCCTGATCCTCGGGGAAGATCAGGTTGTGGGCGTACTCCCACACCAGCTTCGCGACGCCGGTGCGCCCGGAGACCAGGTTCTCCCGGGTGGCGATGTACAGCGGCGTGATGGTGTCGCTGCGGGTATCCACCAGCGTGATGCGCTCAAACAGCGTGTAGAGCTGCCGGATGCCCTCGTCCAGGTGGTCGGTCTTGATGGACTCCGAGGCCTTGGACAGGTTGCTCATCCGAAACAGCACGCTGTAGGCGTCCTTCGTCTGGGCGACGCACTTGGCCTGTATCTCGTAGTACTCGCCGTTGGAGATGAACACCATCCGCCCCTCCTCGCCGGTGCGGGTGGATTCCATCAGGTCCCACAGCCGCCGCGGGAACATGGAGTAGGGCTGGGGCACCCGAAGCATCTCCTGGGTGAACAGGTGGGAGATCAGGCCGGTGCTCTCGGCGGTCTGCTCGAATGCGGTGTTGTAGAACAGTATGCTGAACGAGTCCTTCCGGCCCTCGGCCAGGGCCAGCGGGATGCTGTTGAGCTGGCGTGCGGTCTTCAGGGTGTCGCGCTCCTCCGGGGTCATGAAGGGCACGGCGCTCAACAGGTTGACCTTGCCGATGTCGTCGTAATACTTCCGGTCCTGCGGGCGCTCGATGCCCACGTTGATCCGCCTGAGGTGGGCCAGCGCCTCCTCGTAGGGCATGGGCTTGCCGTAGTAGTAGCCCTGCACCTTCTCGCAGCCGATGTTGCGCAGGTAGCGCACCTGCTCGCGGGTCTCCACGCCCTCGGCCAGGGTGTGTATCGCGATCTCCTTGGCCATCTGTATGACCGCGGTCAGTATCCGCTGGGAGCGCAGGTCGAAGGAGCTCAAGAAACGCATGTCCAGCTTGAGCTCGTCAAAATCAAAGTCCTTTAAGATGTTCAGCGACGAGTACGCGCTGCCGAAGTCGTCCATCCACACCTGATAGCCCGCCGCGCGGAACCGGGCCACGATGTCGCGCATGGCGCTCTCCTGCTCCGCCATCACGCTCTCGGTGATCTCGATGTACAGAAAGTCGTGGGGCACCTGGTACTGCGTGACCAGGCTGTCCACCACCTGGAAGATGTCGCACAGCGTGAAGTCCAGCCGGGACAGGTTGACGGACACCGGTATGGGCGTGTCCCCGGCGTCCACGGTGCGGCGGATCCGGGCGCACACCTGGCGGATGATGCAGGCGTCCAGCAGGTGGATGGCCTGTTTCTTTTCGAGCACGGGGATGAACTGGTCGGGCGATATGATGCCCTTTTCGGGGTCGATCCAGCGGGCCAGCGCCTCGAACGAGCATAACTGCCGCGAGATCGTGCGCACCACCGGCTGGTAGAACGGCTGTATGTAGCCGCGATCCAGCGCCTCCTTGAAGTGGTCGGCGATGTAGGACTCAAGCGGGTTGGGCATGTCGATCGCTCCTTTGTCGGTCCGGGTCCGCGGGAGATTAACGGGTCACAGGGGACCATGTCCCTTGATGAGCACTATATTACCATATTTTTATTCTTTGGGCAATATGATGGGCGCGATTTAATCTATTCCCAAACTTTGTGAAAACCATATGAAGAACCGTGTGAAAAGGGGGTTAATACTAATTTAAGTCTAAAAATCAACCATCCTGCGGTGGCTTTTCCGCCATGGCTTCGTTGTCGGCCCTTGACTTTTACGCACCGCCGCTGCTCCGCTTTGCGGAAGCGG
>CADASI010000023.1:0-40451 GCA_902790525.1 uncultured Eubacteriales bacterium | reverse complement strand
GCGACTGCTATGCGCCAGCAAGCCTGCGGACCTCCGCCTTGCCATGACAAAAAATCCCCTCGCAGTCTGTCTAACTTTTAGACTGAAATTAGTATCAAAGCACATATGGAATCATGAAACCTGCGTAGGGGCGCCGATGCGGCGCCCGCCCGGGTACGAAATGCAACGTACTTCATGGGCGGGCGGCGCATCGCCGCCCCTACGGCATGTACATATCTGAATGATATGCGTTCCACTATCATGTGGACACGGGCCAATTATTGCGGTATAATGAAAATGAAAGCAATATTATCCAGTCACAAAGAAGGAGGTCATCGGGATGAAGCGGACCTGCTTATGCCTGCTGCTCATGCTGCTGGCGTGCGCCTTCGCGGCGGCGCGGGCGGAGACGGCCACGGCGCTGGTCTACATGGCCGGGGCGAGCATCCAGTCGGAGGCCTGCGAGGACATCTACGAGATGGCGCTGGCGGAGACGGGCGAGAATGTCAACGTGGCGATACTGGCGGGCGGCGCGAAGCAATGGGACATCGACGAGATCAAGGGCGGCAGCCGCACGCTGATGACCCTGCGCGACGGCGACATCGAGGACCTGGAGGACTGGGGCTGGAAGTCCATGGGCAGCGAGGAGAGCCTGCTGGAGTTTTTGAAGTACGGCCTGACCAAATTCCCCGCGGACCGCACGGTGGTGATTTTATGGAACCACGGCGCGGGGTCCGAGGCGGGGGTGTGCTTCGACTACACCACCCAGGACCAGGACGGCCTGTCGCTTAACGAGATCAACGACGTGCTCTACGACCTGGACGAGGACCTGGGCGGCTTTCACATCGACGTGCTGGGCTGCGATGCCTGCATGATGGCCACCTATGAGATGGCCGCGATGCTCTCGTACTACGACATCGACTACTACATCGCCAGCGAGGAGCTGGAGTCGGGCCTCGGCTGGCACTACACGCCCTGGCTCAAGGCGCTGGATAAGGACCCCGGCATGTCCGGCGAAGATATGTGCCGCATGATCGTGGACGGCTACATGGACGCGGCCCTCAGGGAAAACCCGAACGACTACCTCACCATGAGCGCCGTGGACCTGTCGGCCATGGAGGACCTCCAGAACGTGTTCGAGGAGTTTGCCGCCGCCCTGATGGGCCAGCTCGAGCAGGGCAACGCCGCGGACGTGCGCCGCGGGCGCAGCCGCATGTACACCTTCGGCTCGTTTGTCGACGGGAGCTGGGACATGGTGGACATGGTCGCCGTGCTGGACGCCTACGCCCAATTCGACCCCGACCTGGCCGCGCGAGCGCGCAAGAGCCTCGCCCGGGCGATGCTCATCAACCGCCAGACCGACAACCTGGACCCCTGCTGCGGCCTGTCGGTGCTGATCCCCCAGGACACCAAGGACGAGTTTGAGACTTACGTGGACGGGCTGGACCTCTCCTTCTACATGCCCAACTGGTTCGGCTTCGTGAAGGCCTACGCCGCCGGGCTCAAGGGCGGCGGCTACACCATCACCGCCCCGACGGCGACGCAGGCGTCGGGGGAGGGCTTCTTCCAGCAGATCTCCGCGCTGCTGAACGCGGAGCCCGACGGCCTCGGCTGGAGCGAGGACGCGGAGACCTACGTGCCCAAGCCGCCGCAGCAGAGCGTGCCGACGGACCTCTCAAAGGACGAGTACGCCTTCACCGCCAGCCTCACCGCCGAGGACATGAAGTACCTGGACTACGTGGAGGGCATGCTGGCCATCGACATCACCGACGACGACGCCGAGGGCTACGTGGCGTTCGGCCTGATGCGGGACAACCTGGTGGACTGGAACAAGGGCGTGGTGTACAGCCTGTTCGACGGCAAGCTGCCGGTGTTCGGCGAACAGCTCGTGCCGCTGTTCGACCAGGTGAGCAACGCCCACGGCCGCAGAAGCCTCATGCGGGTGAAGCTCAACGGCGAGGATACCTACCTGGTGGTGGAGTTCCCCGCCGAGGGCGGCGAGGGGCGCATCCTCGGGGCGAACGCCGGCTATGACGACGGCGGCCTGCCCATCCGCACCACCACGGGCCTCAAGGAGGGGGACCGCATCGTCCCCGTGTACACCATGTACGTCGACACCGGCGCGAAGGACATGGAGGAGACGGAGTTTGACGGCGACGAGATCGTATGGTCGAAGGACATGACCGTCACCTACGAGGACCTGAGCGACGAGGACGAGCCCCTCGACGTGATGTTCTGCTTCGTGCTCAACGACGTGTTCGGCGAGTACACCATGACCGACCCGATCGCGTTTAAGATTTAGGGAGTAGGGAGTAGGGGTTACGACTGCATACTGCCTCAATAATTATACCACTTGAACCATCTCAAATGCTGGGCGTAGGCCCGGGCGCAGGGCAGGCCGCTCTCCAGGGGGTAGAACATCACGAACAGCGCGGCGGCGGAGGCCAGCAGCACGCAGGCGGCGACGTCGAACACCTTCGGGGAGCGCCGGCGCACGGCGTCCAGCATCAGCACCGAGGCGATGATGATGAAGGGCACCGACGCGAAGTAGTGGTAGATGAACGTGGAGCGCGGCACCAGCACCCAGGGTAAAAACTGGGACGCGAAGCCTATGACCACCATCACGTAACTCCGCGACGCCCGCCGGTCATAACAGGCCCGCACGAACACGAATATCAGCGCCGCCAGGCCGAACCACCACACCGCGGGATTGCCCATGCAGCTGATGGAGGAGATGGTGCCCGGGGGCATGTAGGCCGTGCCGGAGTAATACCACATCGGCCACCAGATCACCGGCCACTGGTACCAGGGGGAGCGGAAGAAGTGGGTGTCGCCGCCCAGCCCGGAGTGGTAGCCGTAGATGTTCTTCTGGATTTGTATGACCCGCTCGACCCAGCGCTTCGAGAACATGCCGAAGAAGCCCGTGAGCCCCTCGGCCTTCAGGTACCAGTAGTAGCTGAAATAGTAGATCAGCACCGGCACGACGATGAAGAACACCACGCAGCACAAAAGCGTGACGACCAGGTTGCGCCGGGTGGGGTTTTCGCCCTCGATGTAGCGCGATTCCCGCAGGCGGACGGCCATCGTCCAGAAGAACAGCACCGCCAGCCCCGCCGCGGCGTAGATGCCGATCCACTTGGTGGCGCAGGCCATGCCCATGGTCACGCCGCACAGCCCCAGCGGCACGAGGGTCTTTTTCAAAGGCTCCCGGTTCCAGCTCATCCGGCAGTAGCGGAACATGAACAGGTACGTCAGCATGATCCAGAACACCGCGTAGCTGTCGATGGTGGCGATGCGGGTCTGCGTGAAGTGCATCGAATCCAGCGCCAGCAGGCACATGGCGATCATCGACAGCCGGGTCTGCCCGGTCAGCTGCTTCACCAGCAGGTACATCACCGGCAGCATCATAACGCCCGCCAGCGTCCCCATGAAGCGCCAGCCGAAGGGCGTCATGCCGAAGATCTTGATGCCCAGCATCATCCACACCTTGCCCAGCGGCGGGTGGGTCCACTCGTAGGTGTTCAGCCCGTGCAGGTGCTCGTAGGCGGTGCGGGCGTGGTAGATCTCGTCGAAGTAGGTGGAATTGAGGTAGCTGGGATACGCCGCCACGGTGTCCTGCTCGTCGATCAGCTTCGCCGCCTCCCCGGGACGGTCCGCCGAGGCGACCGTCACCGGCAGGGGGTGGTTTTCCATGTCCAGGAAGCCGAGCTCCAGCAGGTTCAGCCCCGCCGACTCCGCCGTGATGCGGACGTAGCGCGCCGTTTGCCGGGGATTGCCGTCCCGGGCGGTGGCCAGCGTCCACTGCGCCGCGTCCGGCGATTCGTCCAGCGCGCCCTCGTACAGCGTGGCCATCTCCTCGTCCAGCGGCACGAACCACAGCCAGCGGAAGATTTCGCCCTGGTTGTACCTGGCGAACACCTCCGGCGACCAGTGCTCGCCGTCGTCGGAGATCTGCACCGTGAAGGTCGAATTGCAGATGCCGCCGAAGTAGGTCATGCGAAAGGTCTCGACCTGTCCCAGGTCGAACACCGCCGACTCCCCGGACCGCTCGGACAGCCAGCCGCGCTGGGGGGCCTTCACGTCGCCCAGGTTCACAAACGCCACCACGGAATAGGCCAGCGTGACCGCCGCCATCAGCAGATAGTCGACGCGGCGCAGGTTCAGTTTATAACGGGAAGGCTCAGACAGCGTGTATTGCCCCGCGGGGACGGCTTCGCTCTGGACCGCGCGCAGGGCCGTCACATGGCCCCGGGCGCAGATGTCGAAGCTCACCCAGGCCATGAACAGCGCGTTCAGCACCACCACCAGCGACAGCGGGCCGTTGAGCCAGCTTTCCGCCTCCTGCAGGTGGCCGAAGTTGGCCTCGGTCATGCCGCCCTGCAATACCAGCGTCTCGTTTAAAAACAGCGTGGCGGTCAGCGCGACCAGCCCGACCAGCAGCCGCACGTCCCGGTCCATGGCGAAGGCCAGCGCCAAGAGCAGCATGGCCGGGAACACGTAGCGCTCGTGCATCATCGGCCCGAAGGCGCACACCAGCATGATCAGCGTCGCCCCCAGTAACAGCAGGCGGCGCGGTTTTTTATGCGAGATGATGCACAGCGCGGCGGTGTAGACATACGACAGCGCAAACAGCGCCCACGCGACGCGCTCCGCGAAGGGGTGCGCCTCCATGCGGGCCCAGTTCAGCCCCAGCAGGCAGTGCAGGTTCAGCGTGTTGATGGTCATGTAGCGGTAGCCCTGCATGGTGCCGGAGTACAGCTCGATCATCCACGTCACCGGGCGCGCGAGCAAGTGCGCGAAGCCGGTCGCCTGCCGCGCGCAGAACAGAAGCGCCACGGCGTAGAGTATTCCCACGCAGGCCAGCGCGCCGAGCAGAAAGCCCTTCAGGTGGCGCGCGCGGGTTTCGGCGTCCGGCGCCATGACGATGCCCGTCAGCATGGCGACGAGCCCCAGCGGCGCGAACAGCAGCGCCTGGGGCTTCACCAGCAGCGCCGCCGCGAACCACAGAAGCGCCTTGAAGTAGCGGTCCTCCGCCGCCGACAGCGCGCACAGCGCGATCAAAAGCGTCAGCAGCGCGTCGATCTGCCCCCACGCCGCGCTGTTGCAGATGGCGGCGGGGTTGAAGGCATAGAGCCCCGCGAGCAGTAGCGCCAGCCGGGGCGACATGCGCTTCTTCGCCGTCCGCCACAGCAGGTACGCCCCCGCGACGTCCGCCAGCATCGGCAAGAGCTTCAGGAACATGCGGTACAGCGCCGTGTTCAGGAGCAGGCCGAGCGCCCGCCTGATCAGCGCCACCGGCCACAGGAGCAGCATGTAGCCCGGGGGATAGTCGCAGAAGTAGTCCGGAGAATAGAACCGGGTCAGCCCCACGGAGAATATGCGGTCCGACCAGCCGGAGAAGCAGTTGATGTCCGTGTGGTAGCCGGGCACCCTGAGCGCCACGATCAGCCGCACGAGCAGCGCGACGCCCAGCAGGAGCCATATCATCTTGCCGGACCGGTCCTCCCGCCCCGCCTCGACGCACGCGCGGCCGCGCTTGCGAATGGCCCCGGCGGCCAGGCAGACGTAGACGAACGTGAACAGCAGCCACGCCTCGGTGAAGCGCTCCGGCTCGCCGGGATTCGTCGTGGCCTTGGGCTGCGCGTTGTTGCTGTCCTCCCGGAAGAAGTCGTACACCATGCCGTCGGCGGGCCGCTCGTCCAGCTTCACCATCTCGATGTTGTCGAACACGGCGCGGCCCCGCTCCTCGGAGCCGTAGCCGCCCACCCGGCAGTACACGTCCAGCGTGCGCTGGCTGGGGCCGGTCTTGCCGTAGAGGGTCACGTAGTCGTAGTAATCCTCGGTGTCGTAGAGGGATTCGGAATAGACGAAGGTGTTGCCTATGGACAGCGTCGCGCCGTAGCCGCCGGACTCGCAGTCGCTCGCCCACACCATGCCGGTGATGCGGTAGAGGGTGTTGGGCTCGACCTCCACGGTCTGCACGAAGCGGGCGTCGTTGGGGTCCACGTTGACCACGCTCAGGCTGTTGCCCTCGTAGCCGTCCGCCTCCACCGTCAGGATGCTGATGCCCGGGTCGGTCTCCCACATCTCCTTGCGCCAGTGGGCGGGCAGGTCGCCCTCCATCTCGGAGAAATCGCCGTTTTTGATCAGGTTTTCCTCCGCCAGCGCCGGGAAAGACACCGCGGCCAGCAGAAGCAGCGCCATCCAGGCGCACAGGATTTTCTTCATGGGTTCTCCTCGGATTTTGAATAATAGGGACCCGCGTCCCCCCGGCTCGTGGCGACGAAGGTGCGGCCAAGCGCCTCGTCCGCCAGCGCGAAATGGCCGAGCCGCTCCATCAGCGCGTCGGGCAGCGCGCCCGATGTCCTGAACAGCAGGCCGTCGTCGGGCAGGTAGATCAGGCAGGGGTCGGGGCGGTCCTCCGCCCAGGCGCGGCGGGCGGCGTCGCCCTCCAGCGCCCGGGCGAAGCCCATCGAAAACGCCCGCCACAGAAAGCCGACGTGCCGCCGCCCGGACAGGCAGTGTTTTTTGGCCGCCTTGCGCCGGTCCCCGGGCACGAAGGCCGCAAACCACTTTTTGGGCCACTGGTCCGCCAGCCGAAGCTCCAGGCGCTCGGCTTTGACACCATGGGATTCCAGCAGCGCCGCGACCTCCCGCCCCCGGCGGATGCGCCGAAGCGCTGCGCGGTCATCGTCGGTCAGCGGCGCGGCGTCCAATAGTTCCGGTCGGCGTTCCAGCGTGATCTCCAGCGCCCGCTCCCGCCGCCAGGCGGCGATGTCGGCGTGATTGCCCCCGAGCAGCACCTCCGGGACCCTCTGTCCCCGGAAGTCCGCGGGCCGGGTGTACTGCGGATACTCCAGAAGCCCGGTGGTGAAGCTCTCGTCGGCGCTGGATTCGTCGCTGCCCAGCACCCCGGGCACCAGCCGCGCCACCGCGTCGATCACCACCAGCGCGCCCAGCTCGCCGCCGGTGAGCACGTAGTCGCCGATGGACAGCTCCTCGTCGATCACGCCGTCCAGCGCCCGCTGGTCCACGCCCTCGTAGTGGCCGCACAGCAGCATGAGCGCCTCCTCCCGGGCCAGCGCTTCCACGATCTTCTGGTCGAGCCGCCGCCCCCGGGGGGACAGGTAGATGCGCCGCCCGTGAAAGCCGGGATCCGTGTTCTGCCGCACGGCGTCCACGATGGGCTGGGCCATCATCACCATGCCCGCCCCGCCGCCGAAGGGATAGTCGTCGGTGGCGCGGTGCCTGTCCAGCGTGTAGTCCCGGATGTTGATGAGCTCCACCTCGATCAGCCCCGCCTGTATGGCGCGGCCCAGTATGGATTCCGACAGCATCGCCCGAAGCATGTCCGGGAACAGCGTGAATACCTTGATCTTCATATCACTCGTGCTCGGTCTTGGGGTCGCGGGTCATCAGCCCGTACACCACGTCCTTCGGGTCGGCCCCGTGGTGCACCACGGCGTCCACCGCGCGCACGATGGGCATCTCCACGCCGTACTTTTCCGCCAGCGTCATGGCCGCGGGGATGGCGTTGACGCCCTCCACCACCATGCCCACCTGCCGGATGGCCTCCTCGGGCGGCACGCCCTGGCCGATCAGCATGCCGCAGCGGTTGTTGCGGCTGTGGCGGCTGGTGGCGGTGACGATCAGGTCGCCCATGCCCGCAAGCCCCGAAAACGTGCTCCGCCGGCAGCCCATCCTCTCGCCCAGGCGCTCGATCTCCGCCAGCCCCCGGGTGATCAGCGCGGCCTTGGCGTTGTCGCCGTAGCCGATGCCCGCCGAGATGCCCGCCGCCAGCGCGATGATGTTCTTCAGCGCGCCGCACAGCTCCACGCCCTTGACGTCGGTATTGGTGTATACCCGCATGCAGGCGTTCATGAATACGCCCTGCACGAACGCCGCGGCGTCGTGGTCGGCGCAGGCGGACACGATGGTGGTGGGCAGGTCCTGCGCCACCTCCTCGGCGTGGGTGGGCCCGGACAGCGCTACCACGCGGGCTGAGGGGATCTCGTCGTTGATCACCTCGGACATGGTCATCAGCGTGCCGGGCTCCAGCCCCTTGGCCACGTCCACGATGATCTGTTGATCCGGCACGAACGGCGCGGCCTGTTTGGCCGTGGACCGCACGAACACCGAGGGCACCGCGAACAGCAAGATGTCCTTGTCCGCGCAGGCCGATTCGATGGATTTGGTGAAGGCGATGCCCGAGGGGATCACCATGTTGGGCAGGTTCTTCTGCACCCGGTCCCGCGAGAGCTGGTCGATCTCCTCGGACAGCGCCGACCACACCGTCACCGCGTTGCCCGTATTGTACAGCATCCTCGACAGCGCCATGCCCCACGTGCCGGCGCCGATCACTCCGATTCGCATGCTCAGTCCTCCATTGGCGATAATCTTTCATTTTGATTATAGCACAGTTTTTTAAAGATTGATAGGTTGCAGGCGATAATGTGGGGAGAAATAGAGAGACAGGCAATAGGGAATAGGCAATAGGAATAGCGGGGAGGGAACAGGGAACAGGGAACAGGGAACAGGAATGGCCGCTGCCGCGTTGGGATCGCGATCCCCGTAGGGGCGCCGATTCGGCGCCCGCCCAATGCGAATCCACGGTCCCGTTCGGGCGGGCGGCGCATCGCCGCCCCTACGGTGGCTCAGCTATTCCTGTTCCCTATTCCCTGTTCCCTGTTCCCTGTTCCCTCCCCGGTTATTCCCTATTCCCTATTCACTTATTTCTAAAAAAATGCTATAATAAACTCATCCCCCACCCCCATCAACCAGCCGCATCCGGCGAAGGAGAGAGACATGCTTGCATTCATCGAAAGCTGCGGACTATCCGGCATCGAGGGCTACCAGGTGACCGTGGAGGTCAACCTGGCCCGGGGCATGCCGCTTTTCGAGGTCGTGGGCCTGCCGGACGCCTCGGTGAAGGAGAGCCGCGAGCGCGTGCGGGCGGCGCTCAAGAACAGCGGCTTCTACTTTCCCGGCGATCGGCTGACGGTCAACCTGGCCCCCGCGGACCAGAAGAAGGAGGGCCCCGCCTACGACCTGCCCATCGCGCTGGGCATACTGACCTGCATGGGCATCCTCCCGCCCGACGCCGCCCGCGACGTCTGCGTGTTCGGCGAGCTCTCGCTGGACGGCACCGTGCGCCCGGTGCGCGGCGTGCTGCCCATGACCATCTCCGCCGTGGAGCGGGGCGTGAAGCGCATCATGGTGCCGGAGGCCAACGCCAACGAGATCCGCTGCGTGGACGGCATCGAGATCTACCCCGTGAGCACCCTCCACGCCGCCGCGCGGCACCTGACCGGGGAGCTGCCCATCGAACCGGTGAAGCCCGCGTCCTACCGCCAGCTGATCAACGAGCGGCACTACGCCGAGGACTTCCGCTACGTCAAAGGCCAGCACAAGGCCAAGCGCGCGCTGGAGATCGCCGCCGGGGGCGGCCACAACGTGCTGCTGATCGGCCCGCCGGGCTCCGGCAAGACGCTGATGGCCCGCTGCATGCCCACCATACTGCCGGACATGACCTTCGAGGAGGCGCTGGAGACCACGCGCATCCACTCCGTGGCGGGCATCGTGCCGCCCACGGGGCTGCTGACCGAGCGCCCTTTCCGCTCGCCCCACCACACCGCCAGCCACGCGAGCCTCGTGGGCGGCGGCCCCAACGCGCTGCCGGGGGAGATCTCCAAGGCCCACAACGGCGTGCTGTTTTTGGACGAGCTGCCGGAATACAGGCGCGACGTTCTCGAGGCGCTTCGCCAGCCCATGGAGGACGGCTTCGTCACCATCACGCGCGTCAACGCCCAGTCCACCTACCCCTCCCGCTTCATACTGGTGTGCTCCATGAACCCCTGTCCCTGCGGCCACCTGGGCAGCCGCACCCAGCAGTGCCGCTGCACGCCCAACGAGATCAGGCGGTACTTAAACCGCGTCTCCGGCCCGCTGCTGGACCGCATCGACATGCACATCGAGGTGGAGTCCATCCCCGCGGAGAACCTGTCGGACACCGGGCTTTCTGAGGACAGCGCCCACATCCGCGCCCGGGTGGAGGCCGCGCGGCAGGTGCAGCTTGCGCGCTATAAGGACATCGGCATCCACTCAAACGCCGAATTGAACGCCCGCACGCTGGCCCGGGCCTGTACGATGACCCCCGACGCGCAGGCGCTGCTGTTGCAGTCCACGGAGACGCTCAGGCTGTCCAACCGCGCCTATACCCGCATCCTCAAGGTGGCCCGCACCATCGCCGATCTGGACGGCTTCGACCTCATCGGCGAAGAACAGATCGCCGAGGCCGTGCAGTACCGGGCGCTGGACCGGAAGTATTGGGGATAATCCCCCGATGCTTTCGGTCCCCTTTTCGACATTTTCAACAAACAACTCCTGCATAATGCCCAACTTTCCCGTCAAAATATGGCTAAATTGCATAATTTACAATAATTTCATGCACAAAGTCAGGGGTTTTTGTTGCGAACCCGTGAAACGGGTGCTATAATTATGGAATGGATGATTGCCGGTTGCACGACCGGCAAAAGAAAGGTTGTTTCCCGATGTTAAAGTACACGATTAAGCGGGTGCTGTTGGCCATCGTGACCGTGTTTATCATATCCGCGGTCACCTTCTTTGCGATGAACGCCATCCCCGGCGGGCCGTTTTCCAAGGAAAAGGCCCCGGACCCCGCGGTGCAGGCCGCGCTGGAGGCGCGCTTCAATCTGGACAAGCCGGTGGGGCAGCAGTACCTGATCTACCTGAAAAACCTGGCCCACGGGGACTTCGGCATCTCGCTGAAGACGGGGCGCGACATCTCCCAGATCATCCGGGAGAAGTTCTCCGTGTCGGCCAAGCTGGGCGGCATGGCGGCGGCCTGCGCCATCGTGCTGGGGCTCGTGCTGGGCTCGACGGCGGCGCTTTGCCGAAACCGCTGGCCGGACCGGCTGATCATATTCCTGACCACGCTGTTCGTGTCGGTGCCGAGCTTCATACTGGCGACGATACTGCTGTTGGTGTTCGCGCTGCAGCTCAAGTGGGTGGGCGTGTTCTCCACGGAGAATCCCAACTACGTGCTGCCGGTGATCTCGCTGATGCTCTACCCGATGAGCTACATCACGCGCCTCACGAAGTCCTCGATGCTGGACGTGCTGGGGCAGGATTACATCCGCACCGCGCGGGCCAAGGGCGTCCGGGAGGGCTTTGTGATCTTCAAGCACGCGCTTCGCAACGCGCTGATCCCGGTGGTCACCTACGTGGGCCCGATGATCGCGGGCATACTGACCGGCTCCATGGTCATCGAGACCGTGTTCACCATCGGCGGCCTGGGCACCGAGTTCGTGCGCTCCATCAACAATCAGGACTACCCGATGATCATGGCCACCACGATCTTCCTGGCGGTATTGATGGTCATCGCCACGCTGATCAGCGACCTGGTGTACAAGCTGATCGATCCCAAGATTACCTTTGACTGAGGAGGATGCGCAGATGAATTACAACACGGACAAGCTGCCCCGCAAGCAGCTCCTCAGTCTCCAGCTGGATCTGAGCAAGTTTGAGATGGCCTCGGAGGACGAAAAGGCCCAGCACGAGACCATGCGCGAGTCCACCACCTTCTTCCGCGACGGCATGCGCAAGCTGCGGAAGAACCCCCTGGCGATGATGAGCCTGATCGTGCTGTTCTGCCTGGTGTTGACCATCGTCGTGGTGCCGATGTTCTACCCGTACAGCTACGAGCAGATGATCACCGTCAACGGCAAGCGCGACAAGACCGCCAAGAACCTGGCCCCGATGACCTACTCCAAGAACGAGATGAAGGCCATCGAGGAGGGGCAGAAGATATTCCCGCACCTCTTCGGCACCGACGAATTGTGCCGCGACTACTTCATCCGCGTGCTCTACGGGGCGCGGGTGTCGCTGGCGGTCGGGCTGTTCGCGAGCCTGATCGTATTGGTGATCGGCCTTCTGTACGGCTCCATCTCCGGCTACTTCGGCGGCAAGGTGGACATGGTGATGATGCGCATCGTGGACATCATCTACTCCCTGCCCGACACGCTGATGGTGGTGCTTTTGTCGGTGGTGCTGAACCAGATCCTCGGCTCCGCGCTGCAGGGCACCATACTCGCCCGGGTGGGCAACAACATGATCTCGCTGTTCATCGTGTTCGGCGTACTGTACTGGGTGGGCATGGCGCGCCTGGTGCGCGGCCAGATACTTTCCATCAAAACCAATGAATATGTGCTGGCCGCCCGCGCCCTGGGCGCGAAGTCAGGCCGCATCATCCGGCGGCACATACTGCCCAACTGCATGTCCGTCATATTCATCTCCGTGGCGCTCCAGATCCCCTCGGCCATATTCACCGAGAGCTTCCTCTCCTTCATCGGCCTGGGCGTGCAGGCGCCGATGCCGTCCCTGGGTTCGCTGGCCAATGCGGCCCGCGGCGGCATGCAGAGCTACCCCTACAAGATGGTCTTCCCCGCGATCATCATCTGCCTGATCGTGCTGAGCTTCAACCTGCTGGGCGACGGCCTGCGCGACGCCTTCGACCCCAAGCTGAGGAGGTAATTCAGGATGAACGAACCGCTTTTGCAGGTCAAGAACCTGTGTACGTCCTTCAAGGTCGATTCTGGCGAGGTGCGCGCCGTCAACGGCATTTCCTTCAACCTGGACAAGGGCCGCGTGCTGGGCATCGTGGGCGAGTCCGGCTCCGGCAAGTCGGTCACCGCCTACTCCATCATGCGCATACTGGTGGAGCCGGGCCGCATCACCGGCGGACAGATACTGTTCAACGGCGAGGACATCGTGCAGTATTCCAAAAAGCAGATGCGCGAGTTCCGCGGCAAGCGGGTGTCCATCATCTTCCAGGACCCCATGACGAGCCTCAATCCGGTGTACACCATCGGCAACCAGCTTCGCGAGGCCATCATGCTGCACACCGACCGCAACCGCGCCCAGGCCGACGAGCGGGCGCTGGAGATGCTCAAGCTGGTGGGCGTGAACTCCCCGGAGCAGCGCTTGAAGCAGTACCCCTTCGAGCTGTCCGGCGGCATGCGCCAGCGCATCATGATCGCCATGGCACTGTGCTGCGAGCCCGACATCCTCATCGCCGACGAGCCCACCACCGCCCTGGACGTGACCATACAGGCCCAGATATTGGAGCTCATGCAGGAGCTTCAAAAGAAGCTGGGCATGGCCATCATCATGATCACCCACGATCTGGGCGTCATCGCGGACATGTGCGACGAGATCATCGTGATGTACGCCGGCCGCATCTGCGAGCGCGGCACCGCCGACGAGATCTTCTACAACCCCCGCCACGAGTACACCAAGGGGCTTCTGAGGTCCATCCCGCGGCTGGATACCAACCACGCCCGGCTGATCCCGATCTCCGGCTCCCCGGTGGACCTGACCAACATGCCCAAGGGCTGCGCCTTCGCCTCCCGCTGCGACAACTGCATGAAGATATGCTTAAGCGAGCTGCCGGAGGAGCTGGACATCAACGACTGCCACAAGGCGTCCTGCTGGATGAACGTCAAGCAGGTCTATGAAGAAGCGAAGGGAGGCATTGCCAAATGAGCAGCGAATACCTCCTCGAGGTCAAAAACCTGAAGCAGTACTTCCCGATCCGCACCGGCTGGTTCGGCATCCGGCCCCTGAAGGCCGTGGACGACGTGTCCTTTGCCATCAAGCCCGGCGAGACCCTGGGCCTGGTGGGCGAATCGGGCTGCGGCAAGACCACCGTAGGCCGCACCATACTGCACCTGTACAGGCCTACCGCCGGTGAGATCATCTACGACGGCACCCGGATCACGCCCCAGAACGTGCACCAGTTCCGCCAGAAGATGCAGATCGTGTTCCAGGACCCCTATTCGTCGCTGAACCCCCGCATGACCGTGTCGGACATCGTGGGCGAGCCGCTGGACATCCACCAGCTCTACCAGTCGAAGGCCGAGCGCGCCGAGCGCATCACGGAGCTATTGAACCTGGTGGGCCTCAACTCCGACCACGCCCGCCGCTACGCCCACGAGTTTTCCGGCGGCCAGCGCCAGCGCATCGGCATCGCCCGCGCCCTGGCCGTGAACCCGCGGTTCATCGTGTGCGACGAGCCCGTGTCCGCCCTGGACGTGTCCATACAGGCGCAGGTCATCAACACCTTCGAGGATCTGCAGAAGAAGCTGGGCATCGCGTACCTGTTCATCGCCCACGACCTGCTGGTGGTGCAGCACATCTCCCAGCGCATCGCGGTGATGTACCTGGGCCGCATCGTGGAGACCGGCGATTCGGATGAGATCATCACCCACCCGGCGCACCCCTACACCCAGTCGCTGATCTCCGCC
Source organism: uncultured Eubacteriales bacterium (assembly GCA_902790525.1). Classification (GTDB taxonomy): domain Bacteria; phylum Bacillota; class Clostridia; order Christensenellales; family Aristaeellaceae; genus UBA2862. Next base: position 26,148 of record CADASI010000023.1, on the reverse strand, counting down.
ATACCGATCCCCGACCCCAACACCGCCCGCGCGCGCAAGCGCATTCCGCTGGAGGGCGACGTGCCCAGCCCGCTGAACACCCCCTCCGGCTGCGCGTTCCGCACCCGCTGCCGCTACGCCACCGAGCGCTGCGCCCAGGAGCGCCCCCCGCTTGCGGAGATCGCCCCGAACCACAGCATCGCCTGCTGGAACCCGCACATCTGACCGAATCTTCGTAGGGACGCCCCATGGGGCGTCCGGGAACCCCGCCAACATACGCACGCCGCCGTAGGGACGTCCCACGGGGCGTCCGGAACCCCTGCGTCCGCCCCACTCCCCGAATCTCTAACGGCCCCGCGCCGTTTCAGATAATACATCTTTCTTAGGAGGAACGACCCATGAAAAAGCTGCTTGCGATCCTGCTGGCCGCGCTGATGCTCCTGGCCTGCGCCATCCCCGCGATGGCGGACAAGGGCTCCGAGCCTGACTGGACCGAATACGATGCGCTGATCGCGGACATCAAGTCCGAGACCGACTTCGTCGCCCGCGAAGCCAAGATGCACCAGGCCGAGGACATCCTGATGGACACCGGCGCGATCGTGCCGATCTATCACTACAACGACCTGTACATGCAGCGCTCCACCGTGGAAGGCGTCTACGCCAACCTGTTCGGCTTCAAGTACTTCCAGTACGCGACCGTGGAGGGCTCCGACACCCTGCGCCTGAACCTGGCGTCCGAGCCGGATCACCTCGATCCCGCGCTGAACAGCTCCGTGGACGGCGCCTGCCTGGCCATCGTGAACTTCGGCGGCCTGTATACCTACAACGCCGAGGGTCAGCTCCAGCCCGACTTCGCCACCGGCTATGAGATGAGCGAGGACGGCCTGACCTACACCTTCACCATGCGCGAAGGCCTGAAGTGGTCCGACGGCAGCGAGCTGACCGCCAAGGACTTCGAGTACAGCTGGAAGCGCGCCGCCAATCCCGCGACCGCCGCGGACTACAGCTATATGTTCAACGGCATTAAGGGCTATCCCGAGGACCTGGCCGTGACCGCCTCCGAGGATGGCAAGACCCTGACCGTCGAGCTGGAAGCGCCCTGCGCCTACATGCTGGACCTGATGGCCTTCCCCGCCTTCTACGCCGTGCAGCAGGCCGCCGTCGAGTCCGCTGAGGACTGGGAGAACAACCCCGGCGCCTGGGCCAACGAGGCCGGCTTTGTGGGCTGCGGCCCCTATGTGCTGACCGAGTGGACCCACAACGAGTCCATGGTCTACACCAAGAACCCCAACTACTGGGATGCCGACAACGTGAAGCTGGAGAAGCTGGAGTTCATGCTCTCCGCCGACGACACCGCCATCTATGCCGCCTATCAGGCCGGCGACGTGGACTTCATCGACTCCGTGCCCACCGACGAGATCCAGACCCTCAAGGACGATCCCGAGTTCCACATCATCGACAACCTGGGCACCTACTATATGAACTTCAACATCAAGTCCAAGCTGTTTGACGGCATGACCGTGGAGCAGGCCGCCGCGATGCGCAAGGGCATCTCCAAGCTGATCGACCGCGAGTACATCATCGAGACCGTGGGCCAGTGCGAGCAGAAGCCCGCCAACGCCTTCATCCCCGAGGGCATGGCCGACGGCAACGGCGGCGTGTTCAAGGTCAACGACGACGCCTACACCTATCCCGTGACCGCCGAGACCGCCGACGGCGAGGCGCTGGCCGGCTACTACGACTTCGAGGTCGACGTGGACGGCGCCATCGAGCTGCTGAAGGAAGCGGGCTTTGAGTTCGACGACAACGGCATGCTGTCCGCCAACACCCCCATCTCCTTCGAGTACCTGACCAACGAGTCCTCCGCCCACATCGCCATCGCCGAGTGCATGCAGCAGGACCTGGCGGCCGTGGGCATCAACATGACCATCCGCACCTGCGACTGGAACGTGTTCCTGAACGACCGCAAGGCCGGCAACTACGACGTAGCCCGCAACGGCTGGCTCGCCGACTTCAACGATCCCATCAACATGCTGGAGATGTGGACCACTGATTCCGGCAACAACGACGTGCAGTTCGGCCGCTGATCCGGCAGAACGCCATTTGTGCCGACAGTCTCACGACTGTCGGCACTTGATTTTTTACCCGGTTTGGGGTATATTAATTAATGGAAAAAATATCTCCTGAACATGGAGTCTTTCATGGACAAGCAGAAAATCCGGGACAAATCCGGCAGGGACAACACCGGCATCCGGCTGGTGGAGAAGAGCAGGCGCGGCATACTGCACGTGCTGTTCGGGCGTACGATGCTGATCATCGTGCTGTTTGCGCTGCAAATCTTCCTGCTGTACTGGGCTTTCCGATCCATGCGCCGGTTCATTCCCTACTTCTACGGCCTGTTGATGGTGTTCTACGGCGTCATCATCGTGCGGCTGGTGAACAAGTCCTCCGACCCGGTCAGCAAGATCACCTGGATACTGCTGATCGTGCTCTTGCCGCCGGTGGGGGTGACGCTCTACCTGTTTTCGGAGTTCGACCTGGGCCACCGCATGCTCAACCGCCGCCTGAGCGAGCTCATAAGCCGCACCGCGCCGCTGCAGCCGGACCAGTCCGAGCTACGCAAGCGCCTCGCGCGGGAGAACCCCGATCTCGGCGCGCTGTCGGAGTACATGTGGCGCACCGGCTACTTCGCCCCCTACGCCAACACGCAGGCGGAATACCTGCCCTCCGGCGAGGCCGCGCTGGAGGCCATACTCGGGATGCTGGACGAGGCGGAGCACTTCATCTTCATGGAGTTCTTCATCGTGGACGAGGGCGTCATGTGGGGGCGGATCCTCCAGAAGCTGGAGGAGAAGATCTCCCAGGGCGTGGAGGTGCGGCTCCTGTACGACGGCACCTGCGCGCTGTTCCGGCTGCCGTACAGCTACCCGAAGATGCTCGAACAGCTGGGCATACAGTGCAAGATGTTCTCCCCCCTGCGCCCGGTGATCTCCCCCCACTACAACAACCGCGACCACCGCAAGATACTGGTGGTGGACGGCAAGACCGCCCTCACCGGCGGCGTGAACCTGGCCGACGAGTACATCAACGCAAAGCAGCTCTACGGCCACTGGAAGGACGCGGCGGTGCTGTTGCGGGGCGAGGCGGTGCAGTCCTTCACGCTGATGTTTTTGCAGATGTGGAACCTGGACGGCAAATCGGAGCACTTCGCCCGGTATCTTGAGGTCAAAAACCCGCCGGTGGCCGCGCCGGGCTACGTGCTGCCCTACGGCGACAGCCCGCTGGACGACGAGCGCGTGGGCGAGATGGTGTATTTGGACATCATCAACCGCGCCAACCGCTACGTGCACATCATGACCCCCTACCTGATCCTCGACTGCGAGATGGTCACGGCGCTGAGCTTCGCGGCCAAGCGCGGCGTGGAGGTGGTGCTGCTGCTGCCCCACATCCCGGACAAGAAGTACGCCTTCGCCCTGGCCAAGACCCACTACCGGGAGCTGCTGGAGGCGGGGGTGTGCATACTGGAGTACACCCCGGGCTTCGTGCACGCGAAGGTGTTCGTGTCCGACGACGTCAAGGCCGTGGTGGGCACCATCAACCTGGACTACCGGAGTCTCTACCTGCACTTTGAGTGCGCCGCGTACCTGTACGGCATGCCTGCCATCGGGGACATCGAGCGCGATTTCCGGGACACCGCCGCCAAGTGCCAGGAGATCCACCTGGACGATTTGCGCCACGAAAAGCTGACCACGCGGGTGATGGGCTGGCTGTTGAAGGTGCTGGCCCCGCTGATGTAAACACCTCTGTACAAAAGAAACGACAAGGAGACGCCGACCATGCCCAACGACGCGGAACAATACTGGCTGGGCCATCGCGCGCGCCTGCGTGACAAGGCGCGGACGGTGGGCATAGAGGCCCTGCGCCCCTATGAGATCGTGGAGCTGATACTGTACCAGTCCGACCTGCGCGCCGACATGGCCGAACTGGCCCGGGCGCTGATCGGGCGGTTCAGCACCATCGAGGCGGTGCTCTCGGCCCCGCGGGATCAGTTGATGGCCGTGGCGGGCATGAAGCGGCAGGCGGCGGACTGGATACTGCGCACCGGCGAATTGACCCGGCGCTTCGCCGAGGCCAGCGTCGCGCCGCAGCTGCGGATCTGGCGGGCGCGGGACCTGATACGCTTCGTCTCCCCCGGCTGGCGGGACGTGCCCGCGCCCCAGACCTGGATGCTCTACACCGACTACGAGGACCGGCTGCTGATGCGCTCGGTGCTGTGCGACTCCCTGGGCTGGGCGGACCCGATGATCGCCCAGCAGATCCTGCGGGAGGCGCTGGCGCTGCAGGCCCGGCGGGCGTTCCTGGTGTGCTTCGCCGGGCCGGAGCCGCTTCAGCTCACCCCGGAGGAGCGCGAGTTCTTAAACAGCTTGGCGGTCACCCTCCGGGCGGTGCGGGTGGAGCTGTTGGATGTGCTGCTGGTGGGCGAGGCGGGCTTTCACAGCCTGAACCAGGCCCGCGAGATGGACGACGTGCGCGCGGTCTGCGACGACCTGCGGCTGCACGAGCGCTATACGGAGGAGGATGCGTCATGGAGAGAATCGCCCGATTTATGAAGGTCAGCACGGAGCGCTTCGATGCCGACTGGCGGGAGTGCTTCCCCATGCTGCCCAACCCCTACGACGTGCTGCGCCTGCCCCGGCGGGCCACCGCGGGCTCGGCGGGCTACGACTTCTACGCGCCGCTGGCCTTCGCCCTCAACCCCGGCGAGACGATCCGCATCCCCACCGGCATCCGGGCGCGCATCGCCCCGGGCTGGGTGCTGATGCTGTTTCCCCGCAGCGGGCTGGGGTTCAAGTACCGCGTGCAGCTCAACAACACCGTGGGCGTGGTGGACGCGGACTACTTCGACGCCCGCAACGAGGGGCACATATTCATCAAGCTCACCAACGCCGGCGAAAAACCCCTGCGCGTCGAGGCCCTCGAAGCCTTCGCACAGGGGGTGTTCCTGCCCTTCGGCATCACCGAGGACGATCATGCCGACGGCGCGCGCGTGGGCGGCTTCGGCAGTACGGGCAAAGGATGATTACGATTCCTGCTGTGTCTGATACCGGGACAGGAACTGTATGGTGCGCTCCTCCCGGGGGTTATTGATGATGTTATAGGGGTTGCCCTGCTCGACGATCACGCCGCCGTCCATGAAGATGATGTGGTCGGACACGTCCCGGGCGAAGGCCATCTCATGGGTGACGATGATCATGGTGCGGTCGTCGGACTTGAGGCTGCGGATGACCCGGAGCACCTCGCCGGTGAGCTCGGGATCGAGGGCGGAGGTGGGCTCGTCGAAGCAGAGTATGTCCGGCTTGAGCGCCAGCGCCCGGGCGATGGCCACGCGCTGCTGCTGGCCGCCGGAGAGCTGCCAGGGGTAGTTCTGCATGCGGTTGGCGAGGCCCACCTTGTCCAGCAGGGACTTTGCCTCGGCCTCGATCTGCGCCTGTATCGCGCGCCGGTTGGCGCGGTAGTCGGGGCGCTCGCGGGAGAGCAGCTCGCAGGCCAGCATCACGTTTTTAAGCGCCGTGTACTGCGGAAACAGGTTGAAGGACTGGAACACCAGCCCGAACCGCAGCCGCTTGCGGCGCACCTCGCGCTCCCGCTGGGTGGCGGGGTCGGCGGCGTCGAACAGCGTCTCGCCGTTGACCGCGATCCGGCCCCCGTCCGGCCGCTCCAGGAAGTTCAGGCAGCGCAGCAGCGTGGTCTTGCCGCTGCCGGAGGAGCCGATGATGGACACCACCTGCCCCTTCTTCATGCTGAAGCTGATGTCCCGGAGCACCTCCGTGTTGCCGAAGCTCTTGCGTATGTTCTGCACTTCAAGTATCGCCATAGCCTATCACACCTTATAATATCCCAGTTTGCGCTCCACCCAGCCGAACAGCAGCGTCAACAGCCCGTTGCATGCCAGGTAGTACACGCCCGTGAAGAACAGCGGCCAGATGGCGCCGGAGATGCCCTGGCTGGACTTCATGAACGCCTGGCCCGCCCAGATGATCTCCTGCAGCGCGATGATGCGCGCCAGCGAGGTGTCCTTCACCAGCGTGATGATCTCGTTGGACATGGGCGGCACGATGCGCTTGATGACCTGCGAGAGCTTGACGTGGAAGAATATCTGCGGCTTGGTCATGCCCAGCACCAGCCCGGCCTCCTCCTGGCCCACCGGCACGGACTGTATGCCGCCGCGGTAGATCTCGGAGAAGTAGCAGGCGTAGTTGATGATGAACGCCGTGGACGCCGCCGCGAACCGCCCCGCCTCGCCGCCGCCCCAAACGGTCTTGTGCAGCACGATGCCGGGGAAGTAGAATATGATCAGAAGCTGTATCATCAGCGGCGAGCCGCGCACGATCCACACGATGATGCGGGTGAATATGCTCAGCGGCTTGATCCTGGACATGGACCCGAAAGCGATCACCAGCCCCAGGGGCAGCGCGCCGATCAGGGTCACGCAAAACAGCTTCAGCGTCTGCAAAAAGCCCACGTTCAGCGAGCGCACGACGATGGGAAATTGTTCGAGGAATAACTGCATGGGTTCACGGCCTTCTTTAGGGAGTAGGGAGTAGGGAGTAGGGAGTAAGGGTTACGGATACACCGCCCGTTTTGCCCGAAACGCAAGACAGGACACTGGGGGCTTGAATCAATGGCCCCCAGTGTCCGTCATATCCGCGCGGCAGCGATTGCCCGCGGGCGCAGCCCGCCTATTGCGCGATGATCGCGGCCTGCACGCCGTAGGTCTCGGCGATGGTCGACATGGTGCCGTCGTCCCAGGCGGCCTTCATGAAGTCGTTCAGCGCGGCGGCCAGGTCGGAGCCCTTGCGGAAGCCCGCGCCGTACTCCTCGCTGTTGAGGCCGACGGTGTAGGTCAGGTTGGCGTAGCCGGTGCCCTCACCGACCATGGCGGCGGCCATCAGGCTGTCGATCACGGCGGCGTCGGAGGTGCCCGCGGCGACCTCCATCAGCGCGTCGGCCTGGGTGGCGACCTCGGTGATCGTGTAGCCCAGCGCGCTCACGACCTCCTCGCCGGCGGAGCCGTTCTCCACGGCGATGTTCAACTCGGCGATGCTCTCGGCGGTCTGGTACTGATCGGCCACGTCCGCGGGCACGATCACCACCTGCGCGTTGTTGGCGTAGGCGTTGGAGCACTCCATGGCGGCCTTGACGTCATCGGTCAGGGTCATGCCGTTCCACACCACGTCGATGGACTTGTTGTCCAGCTCCATGATCTTGTTGTCCCAGTCGATCTCGATGAACTCCACGTCCACGCCCAGGCTCTCGGCAAACGCCTTGGCCATGTCGGCGTCAAAGCCGATCCACTCGCCGGATTCGTCCTTGTAGTCCATCGGGGCAAAGTCCGTGATGCCCACCACCAGCTTGCCGTTGGCCTTCACATAGGCCATGTCGCTGTCCTCGGCCAGGGCCGCCATGCACAGGCAGAGCATCAGGGCGATCATCAATGCTACGATACGCTTCATTTTTCAATTCCTCCATAGTATTTGATAAGACATAGATATAAGATATCACATTAACGCGGTAAAGTAAAGGGCAATCCGGCGGCTCGTCAAAATTTAACGGTGCGCGCCCGCCCTTCGCGCATCGGGCGAAAGTGCCGCGGCGCGGCGCTTTTACCGGCGCGATCACGGCGCCGGGCCCCGCTGCGCCCCCTCCTGCGGGCAGCGCGACCGCAGGATTTCGTTCTTGTGATTTGTCGGGGAATATGCTATAATTCGTATAAATCTTATGAAAACGGAGGGCTTGAATGATGAGGCATTCGATGCTGGCGCTTCTGGCGCTGATGACGGCGATACTGCTGGCGCTCACGGGCACGGCGGGCTTTGCGCTTGCGGAAGAGGCTGACGACGACGCGGACGAGTGGGCGTTTGAGGAGTGGAACCCGGACGCGCCGTCGCTCAGGGCGCTGATCGAGTACGTGGAGGCGGTGACGGACGAGAACTCCGAGGACTTCATCCCCGAGCCGTACCGCATCGCCACCTTCGACATGGACGGCACGCTGTGCGCGGAGCTGAACCCCACCTATCTGGAGTACTACCTGCTGGCGCGGCGCATACTGGCCGACCCCAGCTACACGCCGGACGCGGAGATGCTGGAGTTCGGGCGGATGCTGCGGGATCACGCGATGGACCGCTCCTTCCCGGAGGGCATGGACATGCTGCACGCCACCCACGCGGCGAAGGCCTACGCGGGCATGACGCTTGATGAGTTCGCGGACTTCGTCACCCGCCAGCTCGTGCGCGATGCCGACGGCTTCGAGGGCATGACCTACGCGGAGACGTTCTACCTGCCGATGATCGAGGTCGTGGAGTACCTGCAGGACAACGGCTTCAACTGCTACATCTGCTCCGGCAGCGACCGCTTCATCTGCCGCACCTACGTCGAGGGCATGCTGGACATACCGTATGAGAACATCATCGGCATGGACGTCCAGTTGAAAGCCACCAACCAGGGCGACGAGGACGGCCTGCACTACGTGTTCAGCGAGGGCGACGCGCTGGAGCGCACGGACAAGCTGCTGATCAAAAACCTCAAGACCAACAAGGTGTTCCAGATCGCCCGGGACATCGGCAAGCAGCCGGTGCTGTCCTTCGGCAACTCCGGCGGCGACGTGGCCATGCACAACTACACGCTCTACGACAACCCCTACCGGAGCGCGGCCTTCCAGCTCATCGCCGACGACGAGGTCCGCGACTACGGCAGCGCCGCCAAGGGGCCCGAGCTGCGCAAAAAGTGGGAGGACATGGGCTTCACCGTGATCTCGATGGCCAACGACTGGAAGACCATCTACGGCGAGGACGTCGTCAGGACCGACGAGTTCCACTGGCTGGACGACCTGGCGGAGAACATCACTCCCTCCGACGCGGCGGAGGTCGAAGCGGCGGCGGAAGCGCCGGAAGAGGCGGAAGCGCCGGAAGAGGCGGAAGCCGCGGCGGAGCCGACGACCGGGGACGTGCAGTACGTCATGTACCTCGGCACCAACGACAAGGACACCAACACCCCCGTGTTCACGCAGGCCGAGGCCATCGACAGGGCAAAGGAGATCCTCGTGCGCCACTTCGGCGGCTACACCATCCAGGAGGCCCACGGCGGCTGGCTCGGCGACGACGGCAAGCTGTATCAGGAGTACACGCTGGTGATCTATTTGAGCGACACCACGCCGGAGGCGGTCCACGCCGCGGCGGACGAGCTGGTGGAGACCTTCCGCCAGAGCTCCGTGATGATCCAGACCAACCCGACGCAGACCGAGTTCTACGCGGGGAAAAACTGATTCCATATGACGGTTCGGCGTCACCGGAGGTTTCCGGTGGCGCCGATCGTTCTGTATTGTAAAGCCGGGGCAGATGTGATATACTTAACCGGAGAGCAGTGGCGCAATGTCACAGGGGACGGCAGGCATGCCCTCGCCGGGGCATTATTACTTCGCAGTCGCCGATGCTACGGCATCGCCTCCCTCCTCCGCCTTGCATCTGACGCTTTATCCTGCGCATCTCATTGGCAATATATAACTGCCGAAGTAATAACGAAAGGAGCGGCACACAATGACAGAGATCATACTCAACCTGGCGGCGCTCCTCCTGGCCCTGTTCTGCCTGGTTTACGGCCTGAGACGCAAGCCCGGCGCGCTGCCGCGGCGGGGCCTGTCGGCCCTGCGGGGGGACGCGCACGCCCTCCTGACCGCCATGGCCTGCTGGCGCTCTGCGCGGCGGCGGCCGTCGCGGAGGGCGTCGCGCTGGCCTTCGGGGCGGGGGCGGGGGTGCTGTCCGGGCTGAGGGGCGCGCAGCTGGTCCTTCAGATCGGGCTGCTCATTGTCTTTATACTGTACGTCGCCGCGCTTCTGACCCGCGGGGGCGACGCCCCCGCGGCGCTGCCGCTCTTGCTGGTGGCCGCGGTCGGCGTGGCGGTCCGCTTTATCTGGCACGTCCGGGTGGACCTGTTCTTCGAGGCCGTGGCGCTGTTCGGCGCAACGGCGCTGCGCAGGCGGGGCGAGGACCCGCGGGGCGTTGACCGCCGCTTCCGGGGCGGCGCGACCGCGGCCGTGGCGCTGACGCTCCTGGCGGTCATCATCATGAACGTGGCGCTGATACTGAACCTCTCCCGGGCCCAGAGCGACGAGATCGGCGTCGAGAGCGAGAAGGGCCTGGGCACCACCTTCACCGTGACCGTGGCGCTGGGCCGGGTCGCGCCCGAGGCGCTTCCCGACGCCCCGGCACAGGCCGAAGGGGTCCCGGCGGGCGCGTCCATCGCGGGCAGGCGCGTGCTGATCGCGGAGGACCAGGAATTGAATGCCGAGGTGCTCACAGACTTACTGGAGATGGAGGACGTGACCTGCGAGTGGGCCGAAAACGGCCAAAAGGCCGTGGAGATGTTTGAAAAGAGCGCGGCGGGGCACTTCGACGCGATACTGATGGACATGCGGATGCCCGTCATGGACGGCCTGACCGCCGCCCGGGAGATTCGGAAGCTGTCCCGGCCCGACGCCCGGACGATACCGATCGTCGCGCTGACCGCCAACGCCTTCGAGGAGGATGTGCGACAGTGCCTCGAGGCCGGCATGAACGCCCACCTGTCCAAGCCCGTGGACATCGACAAGCTCAGGGAGACGCTGGGGGGACTGCTATGAATTACAGGGTGATCGACCTGGAAACCTACTACCGGAAGGGCGTGTTTCGGCACTTTTCGGAGGACTGCCGGTGCTCCACCTCCATGACGGCGCGGCTCGACGTGACCCCGCTGGTCGAGCACTCCCGGCGCGCGGGCACGAAGTTCTACATCAACTTTCTTTATATACTGTCGAAGGCGCTCAATTCGCGGGAGGATTACCGGATGGGCTACCTCTGGCAGACGGGCGAGCTGATCTGTTACGACGTGATCCACCCCACGCAGTACGTGTTCCACGAGGACACCGAGACCTGCACCCCGGTCTACACGACCTACGATCCGGACTACGAGACCTTCTATGCGAACGCCGTGCGGGACGTGGAGCGCGCCCAACAGACGCGGGCGTACGGGCTGGACGCGCAGAACCATCCCAACTGGTTCGACGCCTCCTACATCTCGTGGCTGTCCTACGATTCGCTGAACATCGAGCTGCCCGACGGGCACCTGTTCTTCGCGCCCATCGTCAACTGGGGCCGCTACCGCCGGGAGGGCGACCGGCTGATGATGCCCGTCAGCGTGCGGCTGAACCACGCCGTCGCCGACGGCTATCTGGTGGCAAAGGTGTTTGATCTGCTGCAGAGGGAGATCGACGGGTTTTCCGGTGGGTAATCTGTTTTACCTTGAGAATTCCGCGACGCGCCGCTGGAAGTCCGGGGCCTCCTCGTAGAGGGCGTGGCCGAGCCCTTCATACATGAAGAGTTCGCACCCGGGGATGCGCGACGCCATGTCCGGCGACGCCTGGCCGGTGACGATCTTGTCCTCGGTGCCGCCGATCACCAGCGCGGGGCAGCCGATGCGGGGCAGCGCGTCCCAGGCGTCGTGGGCGGCGCAGGCCTCCGCCTGGGTCAGGAACCGGTCAAACGACTTAGAGTGTGTTTCCCTTGACTTAGCCCCACTAAGCCTGCGGAAAATCGCCTTGAAATGCAGCCAAATCCGCTCGAAACTGCATCTCCCGGCATTTAGAAACACACTCTAGGCCCGCCGAAGCTGCCCGGCAGGCGGTACGTCAACAGGGGCGAAGCACACGCTATGTCAAAAGGAGGGATGCACCATGAACACCCGCACGATCTACCTGGCGGGGGGCTGCTTCTGGGGGATGCAAAAGTTCTTCGACCAGTTTGAGGGCGTGGTCGGCACCGAGGTGGGTTACGCCAACGGGCCGGACATGGCCCCGACCTATCAGCAGGTCTGCCAGGACAGCGGCCACGCCGAGACACTGCGCGTCGACTACGACCCGGAGGTCATCTCCCTGACGGCGCTGCTGGGGTACTACTTCATGGTCATCGACCCGCTGTCGGTCAACCGTCAGGGCAACGATACCGGCATACAGTATCGCACCGGCATCTACTACGCCGACCCGGCGCAGCTTGAGGAGATCGAGGCGGTCTGCCGGAACGAGGAGGCGAAGCTCGGCGCGAAGCTGGCGGTGGAGATCAAGCCCCTTATAAACTTCTTCAGCGCCGAGGAATACCACCAGAAGTACCTTGAGAAGAACCCCGGCGGCTACTGCCACATCCCGAAGTCCATGCTTAATCTGAACCAAAAATAACGACAATACAAGGAGGTTGTGAACATGATCATCAATACCAACAAGGCGCCCGCGGCGGTGGGTCCCTACGTGCAGGCCGTCAAGGCGGGGAACATGCTGTTTTCATCCGGCCAGCTCGGCCTGATTCCCGAGACCGGCGCGCTGCCCGAGGGCGTGCAGGCCCAGACCCGGCAGTCCCTCATGAACATCCAGGCGATACTGGACGAAGCGGGCTTTGCCAAGTCCGACATCGTCAAGACCACCGTGTTCATCAAGGATATGAACGACTTCGGCGCGGTCAACGCCATCTACGCCGATTTCTTCGGCGACAGCAAGCCCGCCCGCTCCTGCGTGGAGGTCGCGCGCCTACCCAAGGACGGCCTGGTGGAGATAGAGTTTGTCGCAGTAAAGGAATAAGCTAAGCTCACGGGTTTCTAATCTTTCTCTAATCTGTTTTTCTTGTCATTTCATGTTGGGGCGCTATAATGATCCCGTCAACAGGAAAACAACGGATCATTCGAGGAGGTTATCACCATGACGAATTACGAAATGACTGAAAAGCTGAGCGAGAAGATGGGCGTCACGATGGAGGAGGCCAAGGAAGCGCTGGAGGCGTGTGACTGGGACATGCTGGACGCGGCGCTGATGCTGGAAAAGGCCCACGGCGGCGAGAAGGAAGCCTACTCCACCCGGCAGGAGGCGCGGGACGAGGAAGCTTCCGACGCCCGGCGCGAGGACCGCGGCATCCTTCGGCAGATCGGCAGGCTGCTGCGCAAGGCCATCGCCTGCGGCAACCGTAACCGCTTCGAGGTGCGGCGCAAGGGCTCCGACGAGGTCGTGCTGGAGCTGCCGGTGACCATACTGGTGGTGCTTCTGCTGTTCGCCTTCTGGGTGTGCGTGCCGCTGTTGGTGATCGGGCTGTTCGCCGGGTTCCGCTACGCCTTCAACGGCGCGGAGCTGGGCCGCGAGAGCATCAACAAGGCCATGGACAAGGCCGCCGAGGCCGCCGGCCGCGTGGTCGATGAGATCAAACACGAGGAGTGAACGTAAACCATGTCGGACCGCATACTGATCGTCGAGGACGAGGAGCGCATCGCGCGGTTTGTGGAGCTGGAGCTCAGGCACGAGGGCTACGCGGTGGACAAGGCCGCCGACGGCCGCACGGGGCTTGAGCGCATGGAGTCCGGCGAGTACGACCTGGTGCTGCTGGACATCATGCTGCCCGGCTTGAACGGGCTGGAGGTTTTGAGGCGCGCCCGGCGCACGGTGGACACCCCGGTCATCATGCTCACCGCGCGGGACACGGTGATGGACAAGGTCACGGGCCTGGACATGGGCGCGGAGGACTACATCACCAAGCCCTTCGAAATCGAGGAGCTGCTGGCCCGCATCCGCGTGCGCCTGCGCAGAACCGAGCGCCGGGCGTCCAGGGCGCTGGAGGTGGGGAAGCTCTCGCTCGATCCCGACCGGCATACGGTCCAATACGACGGCCACCCGGTGGAGCTGACCCACCGCGAGTTCGAGCTGTTGAAGATACTGATGGAGAACGAGGGCATCGTCATGGCCCGCAGCACGCTGATGGAGCAGGTGTGGGGCTACGACTACATGGGCGAGACCAACATCGTGGACGTGTACATGCGCTACCTGCGCAGCAAGCTCGACGACGCCTACGGCGTGAAGCTGCTGTACACGGTGCGGGGCGTGGGGTACGTCCTGAGAAAAGAGTAAGGATATGAACGCGAATCGACGGTTCAATTCCATCGCGCGCCGCATCCATCGCGCCTGGCAGTGGAAGAAGCTGTGGGTCACGCTGCTGGTGGACGCCGCCGCGCTGCTCGCCTGCGCGGCGGCGTACCTGTACGTCCGGGAGACGGAGGTTACCGGGGCGTTCGCGGGGCTGGGCATTGCCCGGGGGTTCACGGCGCAGGAAGGGCTGAGCAACCTGGACTGGGTTCGGTCCCTCTGCTACACCTTCACCTGGGCGGGCGAGGCGCACGTGGTGCCGCTTCGGCCCTTCTTGCACCTGGCGTGGGTGTTCGGGCGGCCGCTGCTGATCGTCGAGGGCGTCGTGTGGCTGCTGGGCTTCCTGGGCGGCGCGCGCAGCGCGCGGCGGCTGCTCAAGCCCCTGGACAGGATGGCCGAGAAGGCCCAGCGGCTGTCCGAGGCCGCCTCTGCGCGCCCCCGGGTGGACGAGGCCAAGTTCCACGACCTGGAGGACGCCCTCGGGCGCATCGACATCGGCGACAGGCTGTCCACCGGCGACAAGGATTTGAAGGGTTTGGAGGACGCCATCAACAACCTGCTCGCCCGCATGCACGCGGCCTACCGGCAGCAGGCCCAGTTCGTGTCCGACGCCTCCCACGAGCTGCGCACCCCCATCGCGGTGCTGCAGGGCTACGCCGGCATGCTGGACCGCTGGGGCAAGGACGACCCGCAGGTGCTGGAGGAGTCCATCGCCGCCATCAAGAGCGAGACGGAGCACATGAAGACGCTGGTGGAGCAGCTTCTGTTCCTGGCCCGCGGCGACAACGGCCGCATGCAGCTGAGCCCGGAGCGCATGGACCTGAAGGACCTGCTGACCGAGACGCTCGACGAGTACCGCATGATCGACGCTACCCACGACTGGCGGCAGGGCAGCATGGACGCCGCCCCGGTGACGGCCGACCCGGCGCTGATCAAGCAGGCGGCGCGGGTGCTGATTGACAACGCCATGCGCTACTCCCCGGAGGGCGGCATCATACGCTTGAGCTGCGGCGGCGGGGACGAGAACTGCTGGCTCGAGGTGCAGGACGGCGGCATCGGCATCGACGAGGCCGACGTGCCCCACATCTTCGACCGCTTCTTCCGCGCCGACCCCGCCCGCGCCCGCCAGAGCGGCGGCACCGGACTGGGGCTGTCCATCGCCCGCTGGATCGTGGAGCGCCACGGCGGCTGGTTCGAGGTCCTCAGCCGCCCCGGCCTCGGCACGCGGATCAGGGTGGTGCTGCCCCGCGCGGAGGAGACGGTTGAGGCGATGGAGGAAGGGGCGTAATTGAAATTTGCGAAGCAAATTTCAATTGGAGGGATTAGGGACTAGAGTGTGTTTCTAAAATGCCTGAAGCGCATTACTTAGCCCCACTAAGCCTGCGGAAAATCGCCTTGAAATGCAGCCAAATCCGCTCGAAACTGCATCTCCCGGCATTTAGAAACACACTCTAGGGATTAGGAAATGCTGCTGCCGCCATTTCTGTTGAAATCCCTGGATTAGAAAGCGCGGTAGCCACTATTTCTAATCCCTAATCCCTAGTCCCTAATCCCTCTCTATTACCCCGCCGAATATCCCGTCCGAACCAAACATCCACAAAGAGGTGATACGTCTTGGAAGCGCGTCTACTGCATGGAGAAACCCTCGGGGACCTTTACGTGAGCTACTGGTTGTGGGAGGCGGATGGCGTCGTCGGCTTGCGGATCGACCCGGCGGGGCGGGAAGGGGCGTGGCCGGAGAAGCATCTTAATCCGGACGCGCTGGTGCAGGTACGGCTGAGGGGTGACGACTTTCCCTTCGGCTTCGCCAACGGCCACACCCTGCGAAACGGCGAGGGCGCGTTCCGCTTCAGATACAGGGATCAGACGGTCCGACGGGAGGGGGATGTGACGACCATCGTCACCACCCTGGCCGCGCCGGGGGGCCTGTCGATCGAGCACCGGCTGACCCATCATCGCGGTGAACACGGCGTGGCGGTGCGGTCGGCGCTCATCAACGGCGGCCCGGAGGCCGTGACGCTCGAGATGCTGTCCAGCTTCAGCCTGTTCGGGCTGACGCCCTACGCCCCGGGGGACGCCCCGGGGACGCTTAAGCTGCACCGCCTGCGCAGCAAGTGGAGCAACGAGGGGCGGCTGGTCAGCGAGGCCATCGAGGACCTCCAGCTCGAGCCCTCCTGGGCCCGGCACGGCGCGGCCAGCGAGAAGTTCGGGCAGGTCGGCTCTATGCCGGTGCGCAGGTGGTTCCCCTTCGCTGCCGTGGAGGACCGTCAGAGTGGGGTGTTCTGGGGCGTGCAGCTCCACGCCCCGGCGTCCTGGCAGATCGAGGTCTACCGCCGGGACGACGGCCTGTGCCTGTCCGGCGGCCTGGCGGACTACGACTTCGGCCACTGGGCAAAGACCGTCCGCACGGGGGAGGTCTTTGAGACGCCCGCGGCGCACCTGACCGCCTGCGCGGACGGCCTGGACGCGCTGTGCGACCGGCTGACGGGCATGATGAAGCGCCCGCTCAACGACCTGCCGCGCCCGGAGCGCCTGCCGGTGGTGTTCAACGAATACTGCGCCACCTGGGGCTGCCCGACGCAGCAGCGGATCGAGGCCATGGCGGCGGTGCTGAAGGGGCGGGACATCGACTGCTTTGTCATCGACTGCGGCTGGTACGCCCAGCCGGGGAAGAGCTGGGAGATGAACATGGGGGACTGGCGCGTCAACGCGGACCAGTTTCCCCGGGGCCTCGGCGCGGCGGCGCAGGCCATCCGTGCGGCCGGCATGCGCCCGGGGATATGGTTCGAGGCGGAAAACTGCGGGCGGGAGGCCGACGCCTTCCATCAGGAGGCCCACCAGCTCAGGCGCTTCGGCGCGCCGATCACCGCGGGCTTTAGGCGGTTCTGGGACATGCGCGACCCCTGGGTGCGGGACTACCTGCGGGAGAAGGTCATCGGCACGCTGGCGGAGAACGGCTTTGAATACGTCAAGATCGACTACAACGAGTGCGTCGGCGTGGGCTGCGACGGCGCGGAGAGCCTGGGCGAGGGAATGCGGCAGTCTGTCGAAGCCACGCAGGACTTCTTCCGGGAGATGCGCGCGCGGGTGCCGGGGCTGATCATCGAAAACTGCGCCTCCGGCGGGCACCGGCTGGAGCCCTCGTTCCTGGGACTGTGCCAGCTCGCCTCGGCCACGGACGCCCACGAGGTGCGGGAGCTGCCCATCGTGGCGGCCAACCTGCACCGCGCCATGCTGCCCGAGCAGAGCCTGATCTGGGCGGTACTGCGCAGGGAGGACTCGATCAAACGGCTGGTGTGGTCCGTCGCCGCCACCTTCCTGGGGGTGATGTGCCTGTCCGGCGACGTGGAGGCGCTCAGCCCGGAACAGTGGGACGCGGTTGATCGGGGCATCGCCTTCTACCGCCGCGCTGAGGGGGTCATACGCGACGGCGTCTCTGTGCGGCGCGGCCCGGAGATCGTGAGCTACCGCCACCCCACGCTCTGGCAGGCAGTGGAGCGCACGTCTGTGGACGGCGGGCAAAAGCTCATCGTGGTCCACGTGTTCGACGATGCGCCCGAGCGCCTGGCGCTTCCCGTCGGGGACGGCTACGCCGTGGAATGCCTGTACGCCGAACACCCCGGGGACATCCGCTTCGAGGATGGCGTGATCGAGGCGAAGGTGGACGCGGATAGTGCGTTTGCGGTGCTGCTCAAGAAGGAATAGTGTGGAGAGTGGAGAGTGGAGAGTGAAGATATAGTCAGCCGCGCACATTACATGACGGATGACAATACTATGTTCCCGCGGATAAATGTGCTTCATAACAGGGAACCACGTTGCTCCGTTCTCAGGCATTCTTTATCTCCACTCTCAACTCTGCATTCTCCACTCTCAAAGGAGGCGTTCCCATGTCCCGACAGAAGCCGCGGTTTGTGAGCCGGTACTTTATCAAGATGCTGTTGTCCTACGGCGTGGTGATCATCATCGCGCTGGGACTGGTGTTTGCGTTCACCACCTCCCGGGTGGTGCGGACGCTGACGGAGAAGGAGTCCCGGGTGGACCGCGAGATCGTGCAGCAGGTGCGGGCGTACAGCGACGGCACCTACAAGACGGTACAGGGCATATTCTCCCGGCTGTACATGCCGCTGAGCTACTACGACAATTACAGCATCGTGGATTACTTAAACCCCCGCAAGCTCGAGACGCTGGACCGCAAGGCCAAGCGGGGCGTGATCTCCAGCTATCTCCAGGACATCTGTGCGGCCAACGCCTTCATCTCCGACATATTCATCGTGGACTACGGCGACCGGGACGTGTTCTTCTTCTCCAGCGTGGCGGGCAGGGACACCTCGCTGGACTACGATTTCTACGGCCGGGACCTGCCCGGCGGCCCGGTGGACAACAAGATCCGCTGCGTCCCCAACCACATCCCGGAGTACATCAACGTCTCGAGCGTCAACGACTACGCGGTGATCTCCTACTGCATCTACCTGTTCGACGAGAACGCGGTGCGCTTCAACCGCCCGCTGGGCTACATCGTGGTCAACGTGTGGGCGGACCACTTCAAGGAGGCGTACCAGAACGCCGACAGCCTGAACGGCACGCTGTTCGTGGTGGACGGCGACGGCATGACGCTGTTCGATTCCTCCGGGGCGATGGCGGGGACGCCCTTCGACGGCTCCCGCTTCGGCATCGCGGATCTGGACGCGGCGGCGTCCAACCGGGACTGGGTGGTCAACATGCTGCGCTCGGAGCGCACCGGCTACCGGTTCATGAACGTCGTCAGCCGCGCGGTGATCCGCCGGGAGGCCGACGCCATCCGCCGAAGCCTCTACGGCGTGCTGGTGGTGTGCATCGCGCTGGCGATGGTCATCAGCATGGTGTCCGCCCAGCTCTTCTCCCGCAGGATCGAGCAGCTGGTGCGGAAGATGCGCGCGCTGGAGCACGGCGAGTTCGACGGCTACCCCGCGGCGGCGGCCAACGACGAGATCGGCTACCTGGAGCAGAGCTTCAACAACATGATCACCAGCCTGGACAAGCACATCCAGACCGCCTACGTGTACCAGCTCAAGTCCAAGACCGCCGAGCTCAAGGCGCTGCAGGCCCAGATCAACCCCCACTTCCTGTTCAACACGCTGGAGTCCATTCGCGTCAACGCCCTGATCAACAAGGACGCCGAGACCGCGAAGATGATCCACATACTGGGCAACCTGTTCCGATGGAACATCAAGACCCGCGGCATGTTCGTGGAGCTTCACGAGGAGATCGAGTACGCCTCCGCATTCGTGGAGCTCGAGAAAATACGCTACGCCGACGCCTTCGACGTGGTGATGGACGTGCCCCAGCGGCTGATGACGCTGGGCGTGCCCCGGTTCATCCTCCAGCCGCTGGTGGAGAACGCCATCAAGCACGGGCAGATGGGGGTGTCGGAGGGCGGCGTGATCACCATCGGGGCCGAGGAGCGCGAGGACGGGACGCTGGTGATCTCCGTGGCGGACAACGGCCGCGGCATGGACGCGGAGACCGTCAGGCACATCGAGGCGCGGCTGGATCAGCCCGAGGCGGAGGCCGAGCCCGGGGACCAGACCAGCATCGGTTTAAGCAACGTGCACCAGCGCCTGCGCATACTGTTCGGGGAACCCTACGGCTTGAAGATCGAGAGCGAGCCGGGCGTGCGGACCGTGATCCGCATCGTGATGCCCGCCCGGAGAAAGGAGGAGCTGGAGCGCTATGTACAGAGTGATCATCGTGGATGACGAGCCCATGATCCGCAGGGGCCTTCGGGAGACCATCGAGTGGGACAGCCTGGGCCTGGAGGTGGCGGGGGAGGCCGCCGACGGCGTGGAGGCATTAAGGCTGGTGCGCGCCATCCGCCCGGAGATACTCATCACCGACATCCGCATGCCCGGCATGGACGGCCTGGAGCTGATCCAGGAGGTCCGGAAGCTGAACTACGAGGTCAAGATCACCATCTTGAGCGGCTACAGCGATTACAGCTACTTAAAGGCCGCCATCAGGCTGGGGGTGGACAACTACCTGCTCAAGCCCATCGACAACGACGAATTGATCTCCAACCTCAAAAACGCCGTCGGAGAGATCGAGCGCGAGGCGGTCATCGACCTGCAGATCCGGCAGGGCAGCGAGCTTCTGCGCTCCAACACGCTGCGCCGATTGGTGACGGGCAACATCAGCCCCGAGGAGCTGCGGGAAAAGGCCGAGTTTCTGAAGATTTCGCTCTACGCCGAGAGCTACGTGTGCGCGGTGTGCGCGCTGGGCCGGCAGGTGCCGACACAGGCGCGGGAGCGGCTTTTCCGGGCGCTGATGGGGGACGCGGCCGACATCGCCGCGGGGGACTGGCTGATGCCCTTCCTCGACGCGGACGGCAACCTGGCGCTGCTGGCCGCCTGCGACGGCTCGCCCGACGACCGGATACGGCTCCAGCGCACGCTGGAATTGGTGGTGGCGCGCTCCGCCCGGGAGGGGGAGCCCACGCTGATGATCGGCGTCGGAAAGCCGGTGGAGCGCCTGGAGGACATCCCCCGGGCCTACCAGAGCGCGAAGGAGAGCCTGGAGTACGGCGCGTTCCTCAAAAACAGCGGGGTCATATGGTACGACGGCGTGCCGGAGGCCACGTTGCCGGTGCACGCCTACGACCGCATCGACATGGAAAAGCTCAAGGGCTTCATACGCCGCGGGGACCCCAAGGGGCTCAAGGACTACCTGGACAGGGAGCTGACGGCGCTGACCGCCGAGACCGCGCCCTCGGTCAACCAGGTGCGCAACCTGCTGATGCACATCGCCGTGCGCACGACGGACTGCTTCCGGGAGATCTACGGCGGCATGAACGCCTTTCGGGAGCCCCGGGACTTCGACTACGCCCAGCTGTTCACCCTGCGCCGGTTCTCGGACATGCGCGAATGGCTGTTCAAGCTGTGCGACGAGCTGTTCACCCGGAACGAGTCGGTGCTGGGCAGGAGCGCCTCGGTGGTGGGGTTCGCCATCGCCTACATCAACCGGCACTACCGCGAGGGCGTGACCCTCAAGCAGGTGGCGGCGGAGTGCCACATCAACACCTCCTACCTGGGACAGGTATTCCACAAGGAGACCGGCAGCGCCTTCACCGATTACGTCAACGCACTGCGCATCGCCGAGGCCCGGCGGCTTTTGAATAACCCCACGCTCAAGGTCTACGAGGTCGCCGAACAGGTGGGCTTTACCGATTATCACTATTTCCTCAAGATATTCAAAAAGGTCACCGGCATCACGCCGTCGGATTTGAGGAGTTGAGAAATTTATACCACAATCAAGAATATTGCACATTGTACAAATCAGCGGGATCAAATATAATGGAATCGTGAGGCGGAGAACGCCAAGAATTAAGATTGGAAAGGAAGAGTCAATCATGAAGAAGATCCTGTCGCTGATCCTGTGCGCGCTTTTGATTTGTGGAACGGCCTGCGCCGCGTTCGCGGAGGAGACCAAGATCGTATTCTGCGTCAACATCCAGCCGCAGCTGCCGCTGGAGTTCTGGCAGTCCATCGCCGACCGCTACATGGCCGCCAAGCCGGACGTGAAGGTGGAGATCATCGGCAACCCCTCCTCCAACGTCACGCTGCCGCAGTACGAGAAGACCCTGCTGGCGACGGATCAGTTCCCGGACATCATGGTCATGCAGAACCCCGCCGACTTCGTGCCCTCCGGCGCGCTGCTGGCCTTTGACGAGGGCGACCTGGACTACCTGGCCGACCCGAACGTGGGCAAGATCGACGGCAAGCAGTACGTGGCCAACTACAAGAAGCAGATCATCGGCGTGTTCTACAACAAGGACATGTTCGCCGCCAACGGCATCGAGGTGCCCCAGACCTGGCAGGCGCTGGTCGACGCCAGCGAGACGCTGCTCGCCGCGGGCATCCAGCCCTTCTCCCTGGGCCTCAAGGACGGCTGGCCGCAGGGACAGCTCGCCAACATGTTTGCCGGCACCGACCTCTTGGCCAAGGACCCGCACTGGGGCGCCAAGCGCAACGCCGACGAGGTGAAGTTCAACAACCCCGACCTGGTCAAGGCCATGGAGAAGTACCAGACCATCTGCACCAAGTACTGCGGCTCCAACATCACCGGCATCACCTACACCCAGATGCTCGAGCAGTTCTTCACCGGCAAGGCCGCCATGCTGCCCATCGGCTCCTGGGTCAACGCCGAGGTCGCCAAGGCCGAGCAGGACTTTGAGGTCGGCTGGTTCCCGATCCCGGGCGACGAGGACGCCAACGTGGTCTCCGTGTTCGTCAACGAGGGCCTGTCCATCGGCGCGGACACCAAGTACCCCGAGGTCTGCAAGGACTTCATCCACTTCTTCTTCACCGACAAGGAGCTCTACGGCGAGTTCCTCAAGTCCGAGCAGCTGTTCAGCACCACCAAGGACCCTGTCGAGTATGAGATGATCCCGCTGCGCAAGAACATGGAGGAGCAGATCGCCAACATGACCGAGGTCGAGGGCTTCGAGAGCATGACCGGCGACGACGCCTTCCTGCCGGGCCTCAAGGATTACTTCACCAACAAGATGACCCAGAACATCGCCATCGGCGCCGACGTCGCCTCCGAGCTGGACGCCTTTGACGAGGAGTGGGAGATCGCCAAGGAGGCCATCGACGACGCGGCTTAAGTCACGGTCAAACGGCCAATCATCGGGAGGGGTAGGCGCATACCCCTCCCTTCCATATAAAGGGGACCTCGAAAAACATCACTTTGCCGCATACTTTACTTCGGAAAGCCCTGTAAAACAAGGTTTCTTTACGAGGCAATGCTTGCGAAAACAGGGTTTTT
This sequence comes from uncultured Eubacteriales bacterium, assembly GCA_902790525.1. GTDB lineage: Bacteria > Bacillota > Clostridia > Christensenellales > Aristaeellaceae > UBA2862. Next base: position 3,386 of record CADASI010000023.1, on the reverse strand, counting down.
CGAAGTTGCTTAAAGGAGGACGGGACCGATGAAGCACAACAAGCTGCACGACACCCTGCTGGTGGCGCCGGGATACCTGATCTACACCATCTTCATGATCATCCCGCTGGGCATGTGTTTCTTCTACAGCTTCACCAACTGGGACGGCATCAGCAAGAACTACAAGCTGATCGGGCTGAAGAACTTCCGCCGGCTGTTCGCGGACGCCGACTTCTACAACGCGCTGAAGGTGACCCTGATCATCACGGTGATCACGGTGCTGATCTACAACGTGCTGGGCGTGCTGCTGGCGGTGCTGCTGAACCGCAAGCGCCGGGCCTGCGCCTTTGCCAAGAGCGCGGTGTTCGTGCCCACGGTGTTGAGCAGCGTGGTCGTGGCCTTCATCTGGTCCTACATCATGCAGACCGACGGCGGCGTGATCAACACGGTGCTGGGGGTGTTCGGCATCGCGCCGTATGACTTCTACGCCACGCCGCTGCGCACCATCGTGATGATCTCCGTGATCATCGCCTGGAACGGCCTGGGCCTGTTCCTGGTGATCTACGTCGCCACCCTCAACACCATCCCCACGGAGCTCATGGAGGCCGCCGAGGTGGACGGCGCCAGCGGCGTGCAGCGCTTCTTCAAGATCACGCTGCCGCTGATGATGCCGGGCATCACCATCAACAGCATACTGTCCATGGCCGGCGGGCTCAAGCAGTACGACCACGTGAAGGTCATCACCGGCGGCGGCCCCGGCGGGGCCACGCAGACCATCACGCTGCTGTCCGTGGAGAAGGCCTTCGAATACAACCGGCGGGGCTACTCCTCCGCCATCATACTGGTGCTGTTTGTGATGATCCTCATCGTATCCGCGATACAGCTCAGCATCACGAAGCGACGCGAGGTGAAATACTGATATGAGCGTTAAAAGGAATCGTCTGCCCCGGGAGGGGATCGGCAGCGCCCTCGCGATACTCTTCGCGCTGATCTACCTGTTCCCGCTGTACATCGCGGTGTCGAACTCCTTCAAGTCCTACGGGGACATCATAAAGTCCCCGCTGGCGCTGCCGACGCGGCCCACGCTGGACAACTTCGTCGAGGCGTTCCACTCCTCGAACATCGCCTCGCTGTACGGCACCAGCCTGCTGATCACCGTAAGCTCCGTGGCGCTGCTGATATTCATCTCCTCCAGCGCGGCCTACGTGATCACCCGCAGGAACAACAAAGCCTGCAAATTCCTGTACGCCTACGCCCTGATCGGCATCATGGTGCCGCCGGTGGTCACGCTGGTGCCCAGCATCAAGACCCTGTCAATGCTTCACCTGATGTACAAGCCCACGGGCCTTCTGATGTTCTACGGCGGCGCGTACTTCTCGACCACCATATTCCTCTACACGGGGTTCATCAACTCCATCCCCGCGAGCCTCGACGAGTCGGCCTACATCGACGGGGCCAGCACCATCGGCATATTCTTCAAAATCATCTTCCCGCTGCTCAAGCCCTGCACGGCCACCGCCGTCATACTGATGGGCATGTGGATCTGGAACGACTTTCTGAATCCTATGTACATACTGGGCTCCACCTCGGGCCGCACCATCACCACCGGCATCTATAACGCCATCGGCGCGTATACCTCCCAGTGGAACCTGGTGTTCGCCAACGTGATACTGGCCTCCTTCCCCATCGTGATACTGTACCTGTGCATGCAGAAGCAGTTCATGAGCGGTTTGACCGCCGGGGCGGTGAAGGGCTGACATGGTATTTGCTTCGCAAATTCCATGTTGAAGGGATTAGGGATTAGGGACTAGGGATTAGAAAATGCCGCCGTAGCTATTTCTAATCCCTAATTCCTAATCCCTAATCCCTCTCCATCCTGTATGCTACTTCCTTATGCGCTCAAGGATAAAGCTTTCAATCCAATCAAAGTCTTCCGTTTTTGCATACACCTGAAACTTCCCGCCGGGCACGTACAGGTCGATCATGTCCCACTGGGGATAGCTCTTGTGCCGGAACACCGAGGAGAAGGCGAGGTTGGACACCTCGTCCAGTGAGGGCCGGTAGCGCCCCCGGACCCGGCGGGAGCCCATGGCGTTGCCCGCCAGCGAAAGGACCTTCTTGCCGGTGTCGAAGGTCTGTTTGACCCCGGGGGACCAGACCAGCTCGATGCCGTCCTCCCGCATGTCGAAGTGCACCCGGTAGTTGCCGCGCTTGACGGCGGCGGCGATGTAGAAGCCGATCACGTACAGTACCGACATGAGGGCCAGCAGGGCCAGGCCGACCACGAGGATGCCCCGCACCATGGGGTCCCTAAAGTCGTGTTTGACGAGGCCGACGAGCCCCGCGCCGCCGAGGCTCGCGCCCAGCATGATGAACAGGTTGATCCGCAAAAGCATCCAGAGCATGGATTTGTTCTTGTACATGTCCATGTCGTAGTACCAGCGGTAGACGCCGTCGTCGCACAGCGTCACCCGGTCGGTGTACCTCTCAAACGCATCGTCCATGGGCGTGCCCCCCTTGTCGTCAATGTCGCACCGTCATTTTATCACATCCAAACGCCGCGGACAAGCCCGAAAAGCGCTTGCCACGCGGCGATGTGTCTGCTACAATGAGGACAACACGGTGACGCTGAGGAGGCGTATACCCATGAAAAAGCTGCTGGTTCTGCTGATGTGCCTGCTGATCGTCGCCGCGTCCGCGCAGGCCGAGGTCTTCGGCTACCGCTTCGCCGACGCCGACGAGGGCGCGAAGCTGCTGCTCTCCAACCGGGATTACTACGAAAACTTCAACCGCAACGACCTGTGCTTCCGCCTGCAATAGACGGATGTGACCCTCGAGGAGATGGAGACCTTCGCCGCCGCCCAGGTCCGCGACTACACCGAGGCGGAGCGGGCCGCCGTCGACGGGGCCATGGCGCGCATCGAAAACCTCTGCGCCGAGCGGGGCTACGCCCTCCCGGCGACGGACGACATCGTATTCGTCAAGACCACGATGGCCGAGGAGAACGACGCGGGCGGCTATACCCACGGCACGCAGATCTATCTGGGCGAAATACTCATGGACTACGCCCTCAGCGACGATCCGGACGAGCAGGCGTTTTTTGACGAGATCCTGGCCCAAGAGCTCTTCCACTGCCTGACCCGCAACCATCCCGATTTCCGCGCGAAGATGTACGCCGTACTGGGCTTCACGGTGGTCGGGGAGGACTATGACTTCCCGCAGGAGATCCGGGAGCGGATCATCAGCAATCCGGACGTGGAGCACCACAATCCCCATGCGGGCTTCGACATCGGCGGCGAGAAAAAGGATTGCGTCGTGATCTTCACCACCGGCAGGCCCTTCGAGCAGCCTGGGGACAGCTTCTTTGAGCTTGGGGTGACCGGGCTGGTGCCCGTCGACGACCTCGG
>CADASI010000022.1 GCA_902790525.1 uncultured Eubacteriales bacterium | reverse complement strand
CCCGCGCCAGAACCTGTGCCTGAATCTATACCGGAACCCGTCGCCGAGGCCGCACCGGCTGCCGCTGAAGCGGCAGCCGCGGAGGCGGCCCCCGCGGAGGCGGCCCCCGTCGAACAAGCTCCGGTAGAATAAGAGAGGAAATCATCTATGACCATGACAATCAAACGATGGGCCTCGAGACTGTTGCTCCTGCTGCTGGTGGCGTGCATGGCCGTGCCCACGGCCGTGGCCGAGACCGCCGTCGCCGCCCCCAAACCCACCTCCGTCACCCTGGACCAGACCGGCACCATCAAGCTCGCCATCGGCGATACGCTGACGCTCAACGCCACGCTGCACCCCGAGGGCGCGGTGAGCAGCCTGAAATGGAAGTCCAGCAAGAAGAAGATCGCCTCGGTGAAGGGCGGCGTGGTCACCCCCAAGAAGGTGGGCACCACCACCATCACCGTCACCACCAAGAACAAGAAGAAGGCCCGGGTCAAGATCAAGGTCATCGATCCCTACAAGCCTTCCAAGGTGACGCTGGACAAGGTCGGCAAGCAGACGATGCTCATGGGCGAGGGCATGCAGCTCACGGCGACCCTGTTCCCCGAGACCGCCAAGAGCAAGCTCAAGTGGCGCTCCTCCAACAAGCACGTCGCCGTGGTCGGTCCCACCGGCTGGGTCGGCGCGGTCTCCACGGGCAAGGCGACCATCACCGTCACCACCCGCAACAAGAAAAAGGCCAAGGTCAAGATCAAGGTCATCGACAACGGCAACGTGCCGATCTGGACGCCGGATGACTACGACAAGCCCTATCTCGTCTACATCTGCAAGAAGTCCCATACCATCGCCATACTCGCCAGGGACGGCAACGGCGGATGGACGCGCGTGCTGCGCAAGTTCTCCACGGGCCTGGGCAGAGGCAACGTGACCAACGTGGGCTTCTTCCGCCTCCATAAGAAGGAGCGCTGGCACAAGTGGGGCAGCGGCTACTCCCCCTTCGCCTGCAAGCTGGACGTCGGCGTGTACATACACGGCCCGATCTATAAAGCGATGAACCAGCACACCATCCGACCAAGTTACTACAACTGCATCGGCACGGATTGCTCCTCCGGATGCGTCCGCACCACCTGCGGCGCGGCGTCCTGGATCTACTACAACTGCGCCCCCGGCACGCTGGTGTTCATCGCGCCGAACAAGCGCTTCACCTGCCCGCGGCCCAAGAAGATCGGCAAGAAGGCCACCAAGGACCCGACCGATCCGGGCGACCATCCCGAGATCTTCGTCTCCTCCTTCAAGCTGGAGCCCGGCGAGGTGACGCTTGAGAAGGGCGGGACGCAGCAGCTGTCGATCTCCGACGTGTATCCCTCCAACGCCAGCAACAAGACCTTCACCTTCAAATCATCCGACACCAAAGTCGCCACGGTGTCCGACGCCGGCGTCGTGACCGCCGTGGGCGCCGGAACCGCCGTGATCCAGGCGATCGCCAATGACGATTACAAGTTCTGCATGACGACGACGGTGAACGTCACGGGCGCCGCCGCTGAGAGCGCCAAGCTGACCGAGGCCGCGCCCGTCGAGGCTCCCGAGGAGGTGCTCGTGCTGGATAACGCCCAGGCCTCGGAGGACAGCGCGCTGACCATCCTTGAGGCTCCCGTCGAGGCGGCGACCGCCGAGGAGGCGACCGCCGAGGCCGCCGACGCGGCTGTGCCCGCCGGGGACGAGATCATCGAGGCAAAGATGCCCGCCGAGGATGAGGTCGCCGACGAAGCGACCGCCGACGAAGTCGCCGACGCGCCTGAGGACGAGGTTGCGCCCCAGGAGGACGTCGCGCCCCAGGAGGACATTGCGCCCGAGGAGGACGTCGCGCCCGCCGCGGTCGAGGAGATCCCGGTGGAGAGCGTCGAACCGGACCCCGCACTCAACGCCGATGAGAACGGCCTCTCGTTCGTCACAGAGGAAGTCCCCGAAGCCGAGAGTGATATCATCATCGACCAAGACACGACCAACGAATAGGAGAGGTATTCACGATGTTCAAGAAGATATTTGTTCTGGCCCTTTGCGCCATGCTGCTGATGACCTGTGCGATGGCTGAGTCCTGGACCGCGCCCGCCGACGGCGACCCCATCGGCCTGGAAGGCGATCTGGGCCTGTGCATCGGCGACACCTGGTTCCCGATTTTGAACTACTTCGACGACCTGCAGGCCGCGCTGGGCGAGCCCCTCGACATGATGGCCGCTCCGAGCTGCGCCTTCAAGGGCGATGACAAGGAGTTCGTGTATGACGGCATGTCCATCTACACCAACCCCCTGGGCGACAAGGACGTGTGGATGGAGGCCTACATCACCGGCGGTGACTGGACCACCACCCGCGGCATCGGCATCGGCGCTACCCGCGACGACATCCTCGCGGCCTACGGCGACGGCTTCTACTCCGACAGCGACGACATGATGACCTACTCCATCTCGGGCGACCCCAACGATTACAGCAGCCCCTGCATCATGTTCACGCTGGAGAGCGACATCGTGACCTGCATCGACATCTACTACCCCACCAACACCCTGTAACACGTTGCGCGCATCCGACAATACGATGAAGGTTCCGGCCGCTTACCCCTCGCGGTAAGCGGCCGGTTGAGTAATTGATGTTATGGTATTCAGTTCACTGATCTTTACCGGCATGTTCCTGCCGATCGTCTATCTGGTCAACCTGTTTCTGCCGCTCAAGCTGAGCAATATCTTTTTGCTTGCAGCGAGCGTGTTTTTGTATGCGTGGGGCGAACCCGTATACGTGCTGATATTGCTTGGCTGCATCGCCGTCAACTACGTGCTGGCGCGGCTGATCGCCCGGGGCAATCACAAGAAGCTGCTGGTGACGCTGGCGGTCATCGCCAACCTGGCGGTGCTCATCGTGTTCAAGTACGCCGACTTCCTCATCAACACCGTCAACGGCCTGCTGGGCACCCACATCCCGCTGACGCACATCGTGATGCCCATCGGCATATCCTTCTTCACCTTCCAGGCCATGAGCTACGTGATCGACGTGTACCGCGACACCTGCGAGGTGCAGCCGTCGCTTATAAAGTTCGCGCTGTACGTCAGCTTCTTCCCGCAGCTGATCGCCGGCCCCATCGTGAAGTACCACGAGATCGAGGCAAACCTCAACAACCGCCATGTGGAGCTCAAGGCCTCCGCCGACGGCCTGCGGCGGTTTGCCATCGGCCTGGGCAAGAAGATGCTGCTGGCCAACGTGATCTCCACCATGGTGGACAAGCTCTACGGCATGGGCGGCGCCTCGCTGAACGCGCCGCTGGCGTGGATCGCCTCGCTGGGCTACGCGCTGCAGATCTACTTCGACTTCTCCGGCTACTCCGACATGGCCATCGGCATGGGCAAAATGTTCGGCTTCACCATCCCGGAGAACTTCAACCGACCGTTCATCTCCGCGTCGCTCAAGGAATTCTGGCGGCGCTGGCACATCTCGCTGTCGAGCTGGTTCAAGAATTACCTCTACATCCCCATGGGCGGCAGCCGCAAGGGCAAGCTGCGCACCCACTTCAACAAGCTGTTCCTGTTCTTCCTGATGGGCCTCTGGCACGGCGCGAGCTGGAACTACGTGCTGTGGGCCATGGGCTTCACGTTCTTCATGTTTCTGGAGAACACCGGCATCGTGCCGGTATTGAAGCTCAAGGGCCGCTGGCGCTGGCTGGGCATCGTGTGGATGCACTTCTGCCACACGCTGATGGTGGTGCTGTTCCGCTCGGAGAACCTGCCGGACGCCGGGGCGCTGTATCGCGCCATGTTCGCCGGCGGCTGGCGCTTCACCGTGGCGCAGAAGGTCTGTCTGGTGGACACGCTGACGCCCTACATGCTTTTGACCATCGCCGTTGCGGTGATCGTGTGCAGCACCCTCCCCGAGAAGTTCTCGGCGGGGCTTGACAGGCTCGGCCGGGGCGGCGAGGCGCTGCGCATGGTGATGACGCTGGCGCTGCTGGGCTGCTGCGTGATGGCGCTGGTGGCCCAGACCAACAACCCGTTCATCTACTTCAGATTCTAAAGGAGGCGCTGATATGAAAGCAATTCGCGCGGCATTCATTGCCGTCGCCCTGATCGTCATGGCGCTTCCCTGCGCTCTGATGCCCGTGCTGCCCTCCACGCTGGGGGCGGAGAACCGGCTGCCCGCGGAGTGGCCGGCGCTCAAGACCGAGGAGGGCGGGTTCAACACCGATTATCCCGATCAGTACGAGGCGTGGCTCCAGGACCACGTGGCCCTGCGCAACGTGTGGATCGGCCTGCACTCCCGCCTGCTGCGCGCCATGAACACCTCCAGCCAGGAGCAGGTGGTGCTGGGCAAGGGCGACTGGCTGTTCTACCGCGACATGCTCAACGACTACACCGGCGCGGAGCCGCTGAGTGAAAACGAGATCGCCCGCATGGCGCTGGTGCTGGACACGGTGGATCAGGGCCTCAAGGCCCGGGGCACCGGCCTCACGGTGGCCATCATCCCCAACAAGGGCAGCATCTACCCCGAGCAGATGCTGGACGCCTACCCCCGCCGCGACACGCCGGGCACCTTCGAGCAGCTCAAGGCCGCGTCCCACGTGCGCTTTGTGCCGGTACAGGAGGCGCTTAATGAGCAGGCGGACAAGGGGCTCTACTTCCACGGCGACGTCCACTGGAACGGTCTGGGCGCGCGCATCGGCACGAACGTGATCCTCGAGACGTTGAGCGAGGTCATCGGCGTGGAGCTCCCCCGCCCCGACCCCGCCGACGACTACGAGATCAAGGTGGACTGGCCCGGCGACCTGACCCGCATGCTGGACCCGTACAGCACCGAGTGCGAGCCCCAGCAATACTACAACGACAAGTTCCGCTTCAAGTACAAGAAGCGCCCCCGCTCCGTGGAGGACCTGACCATCAACACCAACGGCGGCAAGGTCAACGCCAGGCTGCTGATCCTCCGGGATTCCTTCACCAACCAGATGCTGGAGTACATCGCCGACGCCGCGAAGCAGGTCGACTTCCTGCGGGCCATGCCCCTGCCGCTCAAGAACGCCGCGGGCTACGACGCGGTGCTTCTGGAGATGGTGGAGCGCCGCCTGCCGGAGCTTTTGAACGCCCCGCCGGACATGCCCGCCCCCGCCATCGACGCCCCCAGCGACATTGACGGCGCGGCTGTTACCGGCATGCGGCTGGAGATCGACAAGACCCGGCTGTTCGGCGCGCTTGAGGAGGCCCCGGATCACCTGAAGGCCGTGTCCCTCGGCGTGCGCGACGCCTCGGGCGAGAACTGGTACAGCGCCTTCCCCGTCTCCGGCGTGGAGGAGGACGGCGACCGCGGCTTTTCCGCCCTGCTCGACGAGATCCCCGAAAATGCCGAAATCTGCGTGGTCATGCAGGGCGACACCGCCGTCAAGACCGACTGGGTTTCCGTCAGCGAGGCCATAGTTTCTGACAAAAACGATAAATAATTGTCCTTATATATTGACAATCTGCCGATATATGATGTATAATTTGGATTAGTCGTTAGACACACTTTATTTAGGAGGAACTTGTTATGAAGAAGATTCTCGTACTGGTTCTCGCACTGGTCATGGCCCTGAGCGCCATGTCCGCACTGGCCGACATCACCATCGTCCAGAACAAGGTTGAGATCGACGCCGCGCTGCAGGAGTATGCCGCCGCTTACTCCGCCGAGACCGGCAAGAACGTCAAGGTCATCACCGCCGGTGGTTCCAGCGACTACAACACCGCGCTGAAGGCCGAGTTCGCCTCCGGCAAGGAGCCCGACATCTTCGTCATCGAGGGCCCCACCGGCTACGAGCTGTACAAGGACAAGATCGCCGATCAGACCGGCGCGGAGTGGACCCAGTACACCACCGCCGCCTACCTGGACGGCGACAAGGTCGTGGGCTTCCCCGTGGCCGTCGAGGGCTACGGCATGGCCTACAACAAGGACATCCTGGACAAGGCCGGCATCGATCCCGCCACGCTGACCAACGTGGACGCCTATCAGGCCGCCTTTGAGAAGCTGGATTCCATGAAGGACGAGCTGGGCCTGGACGCCGTGGTCTCCATGGTCGCGGGCACCGCTCCCGGCATGACCTGGGTCACCGGTCTGCACAACTTCAACATCTACCTGACCGTGGGCCTGGACCGCAACGACACCTCCATCATCGACCAGGTGCTGGAAGGCAAGGTTGACGAGGATCGCTTCCATCAGTACTGCGAGTATGTCGCCCTGATCTTCAAGTACTCCGATCCCGAGATGCTTCTGAACGGCACCCAGGATATGCAGCTGGCCGCCTTCGCCAACGGCAAGACCGCCTTCTATCATCAGGGCAACTGGATGGATCCCAACATCGTGGCCCTGGGCGTGGACTTCCCGATGGCCTATGCGCCCCATGCCTTCATGCATGAGGACACCGACGGCATCCTGGTGAACGCGCCCTCCTGGTACGTCGTGAACGAGAACGCCGGCAACGCCGAGGAAGCCATCGCCTTCCTGAACGCGCTGGCCACCACCGAGGCCGGCCATGACTACATGGTCAACAAGGCCGCCATGGTGCCCGCCTTCACAAACGTGACCCTCGAGCCCGCCACCCCCCTGTCCAAGTCCGTCATGGAGTGGAACGCCGCCGGCAAGACCTATTCCTGGCAGCAGTACAAGCTGCCCGACGGCTTCGGCATGGGCACCCTGGGCGCCATCTACGAGCTGCTGGCCTCCGGCGCGGTTGACGAGCCGACCTTCGAACAGATGATGAAGGACGCCATCGCCACCATCCCCACCCTGTAAACACAGGCTGAGGCAGCAATCTGCCGGAGAGGGTCCCCCTCTCCGGCATTTTGTTAAAAACGTTTTTTTCAGGCTTTATTGCGAGGGGGAGATCGCTTGGAAAAGCAGAAATTCTTTTCCGGACGTCGTGAGCGCAAGATCACCGAGGTGCTGTTCCTGGTGCCCACGGTGCTGGCGTTCGTCGTCGTCATCATCATACCGTTCATCATCGGTATCTACTATTCCTTCACCGACTGGGACGGCGTGAACGCCGCGAAGAACATGGTGGGCGTGGCCAACTACACCACCATATTCACCGAGCCCGGCTTCCTGCACGCCTTCCTGACGACCGTCAAGTTCACGCTGTTCAACGTGATCGCCGTGAATGTGGTGGCCTTCCTGATGGCCCTGCTGGTGACCTCCCAGGTCAAGGGGCGCAACCTGTACCGCGCCGGCTTCTTCGTGCCGAACCTGATCGGCGGCATCGTGCTGGGCTCCATCTGGCAGTTCATCTTCTCGAGCATACTGCCCGCCATGGGCAAGACGCTGGGCATCGCCGGGCTGTCCGCCTCGCTGATCACCAACGCCAACACCGTGGTGGGGGCCATGGTCACCGTGAACACCTGGCAGTACGCCGGCTACATCATGATGATCTACGTGGCGTCCATCCAGGGCATCTCCCAGCAGGTCATGGAGGCCGCCTCGGTGGACGGCGCCACCTACTGGGTGCGCGTGCGCAAGATACTGATCCCGCTGATGGCCAACGCCTTCACGATTTCACTGTTTTTGACGCTGACCACCTCCTTCAAGATGTACGACGTCAACCTCGCCCTGACCAACGGCGGCCCCGTGGCCATGTTCATGAAGACGCCGGTGCAGGCCTCGGAGCTGTTGGCGCTTAACATCTACAACACCGCCTTCAAGTATTCCAAGATGGCGCAGGGCCAGGCCAAGGCCGTGGTGTTCTTTGTGATTTTGGTGGTCGTGTCCCTGATTCAGGTCTCCATTAACAAGCGCAAGGAGGTGGAGATGTAATGGCGGCTTACAATGAGCTGGACGTCGTGGGCCAGAACAAAGCCCGACAAAAGCGTCTCCGCGTGCTGGCGGAGATCGGCTGCATACTGCTGTTCATACTGTTCATGCTGCCCTTCTTCATCGTGCTGATGAACTCCATGCGCACCAACGCGGAGATCATCAACTCCGCCGTCGGCATGCCCGAAAACCCGAAGGTGCTGTTTGAGAACATCACCGCGGTGTGGAACAACCCCACCTTCAACTTCCTGAAGGCCCTGAAGGACTCCGTCATCATCACCGTGCTGTCGCTGGCGATCATCTCCGTGTGCTCCGCCATGACCGCGTGGGTGCTGGTGCGCAACAAGACCAAGTGGTCCACGTTCCTGTTCATGATGTACGTGGCCGCCATGGTCATCCCCTTCCAGGTCGTCATGTTCCCCCTGATCACCTGGTTCAAGAGCCTGGGCGACTTTTTGCACATCCCGCTGCTCAGAAGCCACGGCGGCCTGATCTTCGCCTACCTGGGCTTCGGCGAATCCATGACCATCTTCATCTTCCACGGCTTTGTCAAGAGCATCCCGCTGGAGATCGAGGAGGCCGCGGACATCGACGGCTGCTCCCGCGCGGGCACCTTCTTCCGCATCGTGCTGCCGCTTCTGCAGCCCGTGTTCGTCACCGTGCTGGTGTTGAACGGCCTGTGGATCTGGAACGACTACCTGCTGCCGCTGTTGCTGCTCGGCTCCAACGGCGAGGTGCGCACCATCCCGCTGGCGGTGCAGGGCTTCATCGGCTCCTTCGTCAAGCAGTGGAACCTCATCATGGTCTCCACGCTGCTGGCGATGCTGCCCATCATCATACTGTACATCTTCGCGCAGAAGTACATCGTGCAGGGCATGGTGGAGGGCGCCGTCAAGTAAGCCTCACCCCGGAGTACTATCAATACGCCATACAAACCGACATGTTTTGAAAGGAATGATTTTCTATGAGCCAGCTTAAAGGCGCATGTATCATCGGTCAGTCCGGCGGCCCCAGCGCCGTCATCAACGCCTCCGCCTACGGCGCGATCAAGACCGCGCTGGAGAATGAGGACATCACCCAGGTCCTGGGCGCGCTGCACGGCATCAAGGGCGTGCTGGACGACGACATGATCGACATGGGCAAGGAAGATCCCGCCGAGCTCGCGCACATGAAATACACCCCCTCCTCCGCCCTGGGCTCCTGCCGCTACAAGCTGGCCGACCCGGACGTGGACGACACCGACTACAAGCGCATCCTGGAGATCTTCAAGAAGTACAACGTCCGCTATTTCTTCTACAACGGCGGCAACGACTCCATGGACACCTGCAACAAGATCTCCAAGTTCATGCTCAAGAACGGCTACGCCTGCCGCGTGATGGGCATCCCGAAGACCATCGACAACGACCTGTTCGGCACCGACCACTGCCCGGGCTTCGCCTCCGCGGCCAAGTACATCGCCACCTCCGTGATGGAGGTGCACCGCGATTCCACCGTGTACGACACCGGCATGATCACCGTGGTGGAGTGCATGGGCCGCCACGCGGGATGGCTGACCGCCGCCGCCGCGCTGGCCAGCTACGCCGGGGACGGCCCCGACCTGATCTACCTGCCCGAGCGCGACTTCGATCTGGACGCCTTCACCGAGAAGGTCAAGGGCATCTATGAGAAGAACAAGAAGTGCCTGGTCGTCGTGTCCGAGGGCATCCACGACAAGGACGGCAAGTTCATCTCCGAGTACGGCAACGCCAACGCCGCCAAGGACGCCTTCGGCCACACCCAGCTGGGCGGCCTGGCCTCCTTCCTGGCCAACCACATGAAGGCGGCCACCGGCGCGAAGGTCCGCGGCATCGAGCTGAGCCTCCTGCAGCGCTGCGCCTCCCACTGCGCGTCCCAGACCGACATCGACGAGTCCTTCGCCTCCGGCAAGGCCGCCGTGGAGAACGCCGTGGCGGGCGTCACCGACAAGATGGTCGGCTTCGAGCGCAGCTATGACAAGGACGGCAAGTACGTCTGCAACATCAAGCTGTTCAACCTGACCGACGTGGCCAACACCGAGAAGAAGGTGCCGCTGGAGTGGATCAACGCCGAGGGCGACGGCCTCAACCAGGGCTTCATCGACTACGCGCTGCCGCTGATCCAGGGCGAGACCCAGCAGGCCAAGAAGGACGGCCTGCCCCGCTTCGTGCACCTGAAGAAGGTCAAGGCTGAGCCGATGGCGTAATCCCCTGCCCTGCCAGTCCCGACATTCCCTTTCGGATGCCGGGGCTTTTATTCAAATTCAGGAGGTAAAAACCCTATGATCAACGAAAAGCGCGCGTGGTGGAAGGAGGCCGTGGTCTATCAGGTATACCCCCGGTCCTTCGCCGACTCCAACGGCGACGGCATCGGCGATTTGAACGGCATCACCGCGCACCTGGACTATCTGAAGGCGCTGGGCGTGGACGTGATCTGGTGCAGCCCCTTCTTCGCCTCCCCCAACGACGACAACGGCTACGACATCTCCGACTACCGCGCCATCATGCCGGAGTTCGGCACCATGGAGGACTTCGACCGCATGCTCGAGGGCGTCCACGCCCGGGGCATGAAGCTGGTGATGGACCTGGTGGCGAACCACTCCTCCGACGAGCACCGCTGGTTCATCGAGAGCCGCAAGAGCAAAGACAGCCCCTACCGGGACTACTACATCTGGCGGGACGGCAGGGACGGCAGGGAGCCCAACAACTGGGGCAGCGTATTCTCCGGCTCCGCCTGGCAGTACGATGAGACCGCCGGCCAGTACTACCTGCACCTGTTCACCAAAAAGCAGCCCGACCTGAACTGGGCCAACCCGAAGGTCCGGGACGAGATCTTCGACATGATGACCTGGTGGTGCGAAAAGGGCATCGACGGCTTCCGGATGGACGTCATCGGCATGATCGGCAAGGAAAACTTCGACGACGGCCCCATGGCCCCCGGCGCGCTGTACGGCGACTTCGGCCCCTCCTGCATGCACACCGAGACCACCCACAAATACCTTCGTGAGATGCGTAAGCGCGTGCTGGACAAGTACGACCTGCTCACCGTGGGCGAGGCCGGCGGCGGCCCCGAGGACGCCATACGCTACTCCAACATCGACGAATCCGAACTGAACATGACCTTCTACTTCGAGCACACCGACGGCCTGTGCGACCACAACGAGCTGGGCAAGTGGTCCGACCACGGCTCCCCGCTCAACGAGGTCCGCGCGGTCATGAACCGCTGGCAGACGGCACTGCAGGGCAAGGCGTGGGGCACCATGCACATGTCCAACCACGACCAGCCCCGCCAGGTCAGCCGCTTCGGCAACGACAGCCCGCTGTGGCGCGTGAAGTCCGCCAAGATGCTGGGCACGCTTCTGCATATGATGCGCGGCACGCCCTACGTGTACCAGGGCGAGGAGCTGGGCATGACCAACATCTACTTCACTGAGCTTGCGCAATACAAGGACGTCGAGGTGTTCAACGCCTGGAAGCAGTGGGTGGACTCCGGCCGCGTGCATCCCCAGGACATGCTCCGGTGGCTTGCCAAGATCGCCCGCGACAACGCCCGCACGCCCATGCAGTGGAACACCAGTCCCAACGCCGGTTTCACCACCGGCATGCCGTGGATGCCGGTCAACCCCAACTACCTGTCCGTCAACGCGGAATCGGAGGTCAACGACCCCGACAGCGTGTTCAACTACTACAAAAAGCTCATCGCGCTGCGGCACACCTACGACGTCATCGTCTACGGCGAATTCGTACCCCTGCTGGAGGACGATCCCAGCGTGTACGCCTACCGCCGCGTGCTGGACGGCGACACGCTCACCGTGATGTGCAACTGGACCGACCGCAACGCGCCCTGCGCGCTGTCCGACGACAGCCAGGGCGAGGAGCTGATCTCCAACTACCCCGACCACAAGCCCGGATTCCTGTTCCCCTACGAGGCCCGGGTGATGCTGAAAAGGAAATAGTTTCCTTCCATTTGTCTTCGGCAAATTAGCCAGATTCCGTCACCACTCTCTGCGCGTTTTTGTGGTATACTGTAACCCCAGATGATTCGGGCAGGGAGTGGAAGGATATGGTGATCTCTTATCAGAAGCTGTGGAAAATCCTCGAAGCGCGCAAGATGACCAAGAAGGACCTGGCCAGGCGCGCAGGCATCAGCGATTCCACCATCCGGGTGATGAGCCGGGGCGGCAACGTGAGTCTTGAGGTATTGGGCAAGATTTGCGCCGCGCTGCACGCCGACCTCGGTGACATCGCCCAGTTTGTGGAGGTGTAGGCGGAACCACAAAAAGCCCCTTCGCGCCGTCGGGCAGCGCGAAGGGCTTTTTTATATTTCCTCCATTGGCACGTATTTTGCCAACTGCTTGTTCTTGTACGCCTTCTCCCCCGAGACGTCCCGTATGACATCCACATAATCGGGAATGGTCGCCGCCTCGTCCTCGGATTGAAGCTCGATCTCCAGTATGGCGCGGTCGTCCCAGAAGGGGTACACGTCGAACTCCAGCACATGTCCCGCGCAGGGCACGCGGTAGCGGGTCTTTTGAATGGGCCTGCGGCGCGCGTCGCGCTCCAGCGCGTAGCGCTCGTAGTCTTCCCGGGATATCTCCCCCTCGTCCTCCTGGGCGCTCAGGGCCGTCAGGCGGCGTTTGAAGGTGCGGTAGTATATTTCCCTGCCCCCGGTCAAAATCCGGCGTATGCGGCGCGTCTGGCCGCCCTCGCCGTCTTTCAGGTACACCTGCGTGATCTCCCACACCTCGCAGCCCGGCAGGGACTTCAGAAGCCCTGTATCGGGATAGCGGATCAGGTACTTCCGCTCGATTTCACAGTGCGCGCCTGCGCTCATAGGACATCCCTCACAATCCGATCTCCCGCATATCCCCGTCCGGGGCGTCCAGGCGGAAGTCCCAGGTCAGCTTGGTGATGGTGGCGTAGCCCTGCTCGACCAGGCCCACGTCGCCCTCGGGGTCGGTCATGGGCACCGCATCGTTGTACTGAAAGCGATAGCTGTCCTCCCCCTCCGGCGCGTAGTGCGGCTGGCCCAGGAACACCGGCGCGAGCCGCGCGGGCACCAGGCCCCGGATCTCCTCGTAGGGCAGCTCCGGCACGTTCAGGCTGTACAGCGCGCCCAGCGGTAGCGGGTGCTCCACCACCCACGCGGCCGTCCGCGCGGCCAGCCTTGCCGCCGCGGCATAGTCGGCGGTGCTGTGCCTGTCCTTCACGCACAGCGACACCGCCAGCGCGGGTTTTCCGCACATGGAGGCCTCCATCGCCGCGGCCACGGTGCCGGAGTACACCCCCGCGCCGCCCAGGTTCATGCCCCAGTTGATGCCCGCGACCACCAGGTCCACGGGGTCGTCGTCGGTCAGCCAGATACCCAGGCTGGCGCAGTCCGCCGGGGTGCCGTCCGCCGCCCAGGCCCGCACGGCGCCGGGATAGTCCACCGGCACGGCGCGCAACGGGCGGCCGAGGGTCACGGAGTGGCTGGCGGCGGAGCGCTCCCGGTCCGGGGCGCACACCGACACCCGGTGCCCCGCTGCCGTCAGGCCGTCGCACAGCGCGCGGAGGCCCTCGGCATGGATGCCGTCGTCATTGGTCAGCAGTATGTGCATGTCACTTCTCCATTTCCACGCCAATGGAGCGCGCCTTCTCGCTGTAGATCCGCACGATGTCCTGCAATATCTCCGGGTGGCGGAAGCTGTGGTGGTAGAGTATGTTCATCTCCCGGATCATGCTGAGGTTCTCGATGGGTAAAACGGTCATCTTGCCCTTTTTGAGCTCGTCCAGACACGCGCTCCGGGGCAGTATCGACACGCCGTAGCTTCGGCGGATCAGGTCCTTGATGGTGGCGATGTTGTCCACCTCGAGGGTGACGTTGAACTCGTCGATGGAGATGTTCCGGCTGGCCAGGTGCGCCCGGAACAGGTTGCGCGTGCCGGAGCTGGGCAGGCGCAGTATCAGCCGCTCCTGCTTGAGCTCGTCCAGCGTCACGATGCTCTTCTTCGCCAGCGGGTTCTCGTTGGACATGGCGCACACCAGAAAGTCCGTGTCCAGCATGATGGAGTTGATGGACGGGTCGGTCACCGCGCCCTCCACGATGGCGATGTCGATCTTGTAGGTCTTGAGCATCGCATAAAGATTGTTTATGGTGTCGGTCTGAATGGTGATGCTGACGTTATCGTTCTGTTCCGCGTACAGCGCCAGCACCTCGGTGACGATGTTGCTCTCCGACGTGTGGGTCACCCCCACCCGCAGGCGGCTGATGCTGCGCTTCTGGTCCACCAGGGCCCGCTGCAGATTCTCGTACAGCGAGACCACCCGCTCGGCGTACTGTATCACCAGCTCCCCCTCCGGCGTGGGCCGGATCTTGCCCCCGGAGCGCACGAACAGCGTGATGCCCAGCTCCTTCTCGATCTGCTTGATGTGCTGGCTGACCGCGGGCTGCGTCAGGGCGAGCTGCTCCGCGGCGCGGGTGTAATTGCCGGTCTCGAACACCTTGAGCAGTGTCAACAGCTTGACGTCGATCATGAGGCACCTCCAATAATCGGTCTTTATTCACAGTCGGGCAAGCATAAGTTGATATTATCATACTAACATAAAATCCCATGAATTGCAATAGGATATTCAAAAAAAACACAAAAAGGGCCGCGCAATGCAAAATGCGCGACCCTCCATGGATCGTTGAGCTACTTCTTTTTAATCATATCCACCAGCCGCGTCATGCCGGGGATGCAGGAGATCAGCATGCAGAACAGCACGTTGGGGCCGAGGTAACTGATGTTGTAGGTCAGCGAGTAGATCCAGGCATTCTGCTCGCCGGCGTACTCGGCGAAGAATATCGCCCCGGACAGCACCGCCATGACGTAGTTGCCGACGCCCGCCAGCAGCACGGCGACGGGCAGCTGCCAGCGCCGCTCAATGGGCAAAAGCGTGGCCAGGCAGCCCAGGATCATCGCGCCGGAGGCCAGCGGGTAGTCCAGCAGCAGCTGTATGGGGTGGATGATGTACGGGTCGGTGATCAGCTGCAAAAGCCCGTAGGCGCAGCCCACCACAAAGCCCTGCAGCGGCCCGCAGGCCACCATGAACAGCACCAGCGGCAGCATGCTCGCCGGCGTGATCGACCCGCCCTGGGGCATGCGGAACAGGCGGATGCAGGACAGCACGAAGGCGATGGCGATGCACATGGCCCCCATGGCCACGCGATGGCTGTTCCAGGTGTTCTGCTTCGCGCCCATGGCCAGTATGAAGCCCGTGCCCAGCAGCAGCACCAGCAGCACCCAGGTGTACCAGGGCAGCCCCACCAGCTTCTCGATGATCGGCGATACCGCGGGGGCCTCCTCCGCCGCCTCGGTCTCAGTCGCCGCCTCGACGGTCTCCGCGGCCTCGGTCGCCGCCTCGGTCGTCGCCTCGACGGCCTCGGCCAGCGCGGGGGTCGCCAGCATCAGCGCAAGCATCAGCGCCAACAGCATCGCAAGCATCTTTCTCATAACCGTTTTCCTCCTCTGTTTCGCCGGGGCAAAAGCCCAAAAGCAAACCCGCATGCGCCTCTGCGCACGCGGGAAACGGATGCCGGCTTGATCCGGTCGTCCGCTTCCCTACGGTGGGATTATCCACTTCAGGTTCAAAGGGACCGGACGATATCGCCCATCTCAGCCTGTTCGGCGCCCCCAGCGGTTTTTTACTATAACATTTTATTACATCCGGCAGGATTTGTCAACGCAATTACTCAATATTTACCATCGCGGATGCGGTGCTCGTGCAGCACGTTCATCAGATCGTCGAACAGCGCCTTGTTCTGCCGCCCCACGTCCACGCTGCTGTTGAGCACGTCCACGTCCACCGAATCCTGCAACAGGTAGTTCGGGGAGATCTTCATGGCGTTGCACAGCGCCACCAGCGTGCCGATGCTGAACTTCTTCTCGCCCCGCTCGATATGGCCCACGAAGGAGCAGGAGATGCCCGATTTCTCGGCCAATTCCTCCTGCGTCATGCCGCACATCACGCGCTGCTGCCTGACCCTTCTGCCCAGCTCCTTATAATTCATACCCTGCCCTCCGAGACACAACCGTTTTTTTTAGTTTATCCCTTTCGCAGGCAAAAATGAATTGTCCATTGGGGCTTAATCCACACCATTTGTAGTTGTAAGACCCGTATAAAAACGGTTATAATAGAGGCATGAACGGGAATAAGAAGAAGCTGGGGAAACCCGGCTGGATCGCCGCATGGCTGGTACAGATCGCCGCGACGCTGTGCGTGGGGGCGCTCTCGGCGCTGTCGCTGGGGATACACCCCGCGCTGTACGGCGCGGCGCTGTGGCTGTTGACGCCGCTTTTCGGGGCGTACACGGCGCTCAGGGCGGTGCGGCGGGGGCTTTTGAACTACGCCGCCTGGATCGCCCCGCCGGTGTGCCAGTGCGTCGCGCACGTGCTCATCTGGGGCTACGTGCCCCCGGCGGGGGCGATGCTGCTGTGCGCGTTCGTATCGCTGATCGGCGCGGCGGCGGGCGAGGTCCTCAATCAGCGAAGACCGGGACGATAGAACGGAGGAAGCGTCATGGAGAGAGACTTGATACTGACCTGTGACACCGGCACGACCGGCTGCAAATGCACCATATTCAACACGAAGGGCGAGGCGATGACCTCCGTGCGGCGCGGCTATCCCACCGAATACCCGCACCCGAACTGGGCGGAGATGGACCCCGAGGTCATCCGCGCCGCCATGTACGACGGCATCCGCGAGCTGCTCAAGCAGGTCAGCGCGGCGCGCATCGCCTGCGTGGGCCTGTCAGGCACCATGGACGGCTGCATCCCCGTGGACGAGACGGGCAAGGCGCTCTACCCCAACATCATCCACTCCGACGGCCGGAGCGAGGCGCAGGTCAACGAGATCCTGGAGATCATCACCTTCGACGAGTTCTACCGCATGACCGGCAACCGGCCGGACACCCACTACACCCTGCCGAAGATCCTCTGGCTCAAGGAAAACAAGCCGGAGATCTACAGGCGGGCGCGGTGGTACCTGAACATCAAGGACTACCTGTACGGCTGCCTGACGGGCCGCTGGGGCTATACGGACTACTCCGACGCCTCTCTGACCAGCGCGCTGGACATCAACCGGCGCGTGTGGGCCGTGGACCTTTTGAAGGCGCTGAAGATCGACCCCGACACCATGCCCAACCTGCTCAAGGGCCACGACATCCGGGGCAAGGTGACCCGGGACGTGTACCGGCAGACCGGGCTGATCGCCGGCACGCCGGTGGCCATCGGCGGCGGCGACGGCTGCTGCGCCACCCGCGGCGCGGGCGTGGCCGAGCCCGGCAGTGCCTACACCAACATGGGCTCCAGCGCCTGGGTGTGCCAGATGAGCGACCGCCCGCTGCTGGACCCCCAGGCCCGGATATTCAACTGGGTGGACATGAACGGCGAGGACTACCACGTCTGCGGCACCGTGCAGTGCTTCGGCTCGGCCTTCGACTGGGCGGTCAAGAGCCTGCTGGGCGGCGGCGACGAGTGGGCGGACGTCTCGCTGGTGGAGAACATGGCGCGGCAGATCGCCCCCGGCGCGGAGGGCGTGATCTTCCTGCCCACCATGATGGGCTGGCGCACCCCCTACTGGGACGCCAACACCCGCGGCTGCCTGATGGGCTTCTCGCTGTACCACGACCGGCGGCACATCGCCCGCGCGGTATACGAGGGCGTGGTCTTCGCGCTGAACAGCTGCCTGGAGATCATGGCGGAGTGCGGCGCCCCGGCCCGCAACATGATGCTGGTGGGCGGCGGCGCGCGCAGCGGGCTGTGGCCGGACATACTCGCCTCGGTCTACGGCATCACCACGCAGGTGCACCGCACGCCCGGCGAGGCCACCTCCCTGGGCGCGGCCATCGCCGCGGGCGTGGGCGTGGGCCTGTTCACCGACTACACCGACGCCGCGCACATGGTCACGGCGCGCTCCACCCACCCCGTCAATCCCGCCTGGCGGGAGGCCTACGAGAAGGTCTATCCCATCTACGCCGACATCTATGAGCGCATCCGCCCGCTGAACAACCGCATCGCGGCGCTCGGCGCCGAGGCGGGCCAACCATGAGCGAACAGACCTCCGAGGCCCTGCGCCTCTGGTTCAAGCGCGTGGAGCCGCTGTATCCGGAGCTGTTCAACACCGCGCACGTGATCTGCGGCAACTACGACCAGGCCGAATACGCCCTGCGCGGCGCGATCCTGGAGGTCTGGTCCGAGAGCGCCGAGGGCGGCATGGGCTTTCGGGAGAAGCTGCGCGGCGCGGTGCGGGAGGAGGCGCTGGAGCAGCTCAAAGCCGACACCGGCGACACCGACTTCACCTGGCCCGGCTTCTCCGAGACGGACGAGCCCGCCATACAGAAGCAGCTCGCCCGGGAGAGCATCGAGAACCAGCGCATACTGATGCTCAGGCACGGCGTGGGGCTCTCCGCGGGGCGTATCGCGCGGCTGACAGAGGATTCCCCCACCCACGTCCGAAGCGTCCTGGACCGCTTTGAGAGCCGCTGCAAGCGCGGACTGTCCGCCCAGCAGCGCAGCCGCTTCGACGCGCTGTTCGGCTCGATCGCCCGGCGACAGCTCGCCTCGCGCGCCGGCGTGCCCCACCCCGCCTCGGTGTACCGCGCCTTTGAGGCGGAAGCCTCCCGTCTCGAGGTGCCCGAGCACCGGCTTTCGCGGGTGATCTTCCGCGTGGTGGTGTTTCTGATGGCGCTCATCTGCGCCGTGCTGTTCTGGCTGTTCGCCGTGCTGGTACAGTCCCCCGACATCGAGCCCCCCGCCGAACCCGCCCCGACGCCCCAGAGCGCCACCGTGGAAACCGTGCAGGCGACGGAATAACGTCTCCTGAAAGGGGAAACAAGAGGGGTATGACATACGCGCGGCAGCCTCGGCTCCCCTCCCAGAGGAGCTGTCGCCGACGAACTCGGTGACTGAGAGGTCATTATCCCCCATGGAAACATGATTAGCATACATAATACGAGCCACCCTTCAACAGGGTGGCTCGTTCGTCGTTCTCTCCTACCTGTGCGCGGCCAGCTCCGCATCGACCTTGTTCACATCGTCCTGCTCCATCAGCAGCTCCGGTCCGTCGCCATTCATCAGCGCGAACTTATAGGTCTGCTGGAACTTGAGCGCGATGTTGATGAGCTTGCCGTTGCTGGTCTTGACGTCCATGCCGCTCATCAGGCTGCCGGTATACTCGCCGGTCCAATACTCGTCATCGAGGCCGGAGTAATACTCGACGATCTTCTGCTGCGTGTTGATCAGCCAATACTGGTTGCCCTCGTTGGACCGTCGGCTGTACGCATACACCGGGTCGGGGTCCTCGATCACCGGCTCCGGCGTGGGCGTCGGCTCGGGCGTCGGGGTCGGGGTCGGCTCCGGCGTGGGCGTCGGCTCGGGGGTCGGGGTCGGTTCGGGGGTGGGCGTGGGCTCCGGCGTCGGCGTGGGCTCCGGGGTGGTCACGGGGCCATAGGTCACGCCGGGAAGCAGTATGCGCACCGGTCCGTAGGTCACGCCGGGGATGGGCTCAAACTCGTCCTCGACAGCCTCGTCGACCACGGTGTACATGCCGCTGCGCTCGGGCATGAAGGACACATAGGTCCTGTCTCCCTCGGCAAACGGCACCGCGGTCGCGCGCGTCACGGCGTCGGCGTCCTTCTTGATGGCGGGATCGTCGGAGACGAACACCTGCTGCGCGTCCTCGGACGGCTCGTCGTCCAGCGTGATCCGCAGCTCATCCTTCTTCATGAAGGTCAGCAGCGGGTAGCGCTTGTAGTCCTCGGCGTCGCGCTCGCCGTGGGCGGCATACGCTTCGAGGCGATACGGATACAGCGCTTCCTGCTCCGCCACGGCGGCCTTCTCGCGCTCCGTCATATTCTCGTCGGTGAGCTGGTTGAACACAAACTCGTACAGGCTGACCGACTTCATATTGGGCGTCATTTCCACGCCGACGGCCTCCAGCACGGTCTCGTCCTCGTTCTGCGCCTCGATGAGCTCCAGCTCGTCCTGGTCCTCGTCGTCCACGGGGATCTCGTCGCTCTCATCCTCCACGATCTGTATCTCGTCGTTGTTCTGATCCTCGGGCTCGACGTACTGCGTGCGCGTGGGCCGCTCGAAGGGCGTCACGTCGATCTCATTGGCCAGCTCGTCAAGCTGTATGACCAGCTCGCCGTTTTCGTACTCGTAGACGACCTCGCTGAATCCCTTGGATTTGAGCACCTTGATGTGGCTGGGCGTGAGCTTGAGATGCAGCTCCTCGAACTTCAGGCGATCGTTCTCCTCATCCTCAGTCAGAGGCAGGTCGTTCTCCTCCTCGTCCTGCATGTTGAGGGCTTCGATGCGCAGGCGCTTCTTCACGGGCTTCTTCTCGCCGTCCCCGGCGTCGGCCTCGTCCTCGTCGCCTTCTTCGGCCTCGTCGCCTTCGTCGCCTTCATCGGCTTCGTCGCCTTCGTCGCCTTCATCGGCTTCGTCGCCTTCGTCGTCTATGATCTCCAGCTCGTCGTCCTCGTCCTCGAGGCCCTCGCCGTCCTCATCCTCCTCGTCCTCTTCGTCCTCGGATTCCTCATCCTCGTCGTCTTTGTCCTTGACCTCCTCCTCGTACAGCAGGAAGGGCCTGGGCTCGTCGTCGGCGCTGAAGAGTATCGTGCCGTAGTGCTCGTCGTCGAGCACCAGCTCGCCGACGCGGTCCTCGTCCTTGTCCTCGTCGTCCTCTTCCTTATCCTTTTCCGCTTCTTCCTGCGCCTTCAGGATCGCGTCGATCAGGGCATCCTTGCTGTCATAGTCGTCCGGATCGATATCATATTCCTCGGCCACATCGTTCAACTCGTCCTCGCTCATCTTTTCGAGCTCGGCGCGGGTGTACTTCTTCTTCGTCTCCTTCTCGTCGTCATCGTCGTCATCGTCGCTGCTCGAGGAGTTGCCGGAGCTCGAGGAGCTGGAGCTCTTTGAGGAGCTGCTGCTGCTTGAGCTGCTCGTAGTCGAGCTGTTGGTCTTCATAATACGGAAGGTCGCGGTGCGGGTGCCGGTGTAGTTGCCCTTGCCGGTGATGGTCACCGTGGCGGTACCCGGCCCGACGTTATCGGAATAACTCAACGTATAGTCGGTGCCCTTGGTCAGCGTCTTTGTGCCGTACCTCAGCTTGATCTCGCCGTCGGGCGTGATGGCGGAGCCGGTATACTGCTGGTTGCCGATGGACTCTATGCCGATGTCCTTGTCGTTGATGGGCTTCGGCGTGATCTCGAAGTAGGCATCCTCCAAATTCGGGGGGTTGTCTTCATAGTTCTTGTTGCCCGTTATCGTAACTTTGCCGAGCTTTATCTTGTATTTTCCGACGTTCTCGCCTTCTTCGCGCGTCAGCTTACCCTCGACTTTTACGGAGTCGCCTTCCAGTACGCCGTCGACCACGCCGCTGTAAGTAGAGGGGTTCGCCGTGCCATACACCTTCGTCTGGGTCTCCAATACGACTTTGCCATTTGCGTCCTTCACCACGTTCCCGCTTGCGTCCTTCTTTTTGACGCCGGGCCTGACCGTCAGCTTCTTGGGCGTGATGCTGCCCTTGAAGGTAAACTTGCCATCGTTCTTGAGCTTGTAGTTGTAATTCTTGCCTTCCTGGGTGATTGTGAAGGCGATGCTGATGTCGTAATCGCCGACATCCGCCTTGGGATAGCTGCCCGTAATGGAGACAAATCTCAGCGTGTCGGATGTGAGTTGCTTCTTCGGCGAAAACTCAAAGTCAGAGCTGGTCACCTTCAGGTTGCGGGTCTTGTCGTAAACCTTGGTGATCGTGTGGCCGCTCTTGAGCTTGACCTCAATTTCAAGGTCAGCCTTGGTGATTTTGAAGGTCTTACTGGCAGTACCCTTATAGTTCCCTATGCCGGTGACGGTCACAGTCTTCTCGCCGACATTGGTGTAATTATCACTGGGGTAACTGTAAGTAAAGTCAGTGCCTTCTATCAGTGTATTGCTGCCGACCGTCACTGTCGGTTTGGGTTTGTGTTCTTTCTTATCATAGGTAACATCCGATACTTCGCTTATATCGCTCGCTGTGATTGTAGCCTCTGTAATTTTGAAGGTCTTACTGGGACTGCCCGTATAGTTCCCCTTGCCGGTGACGGTCACAGTCTTCTCGCCGACATTCGTGCAATCGGCTGTATAACTGTAAGTAAAGTCCGTGTTTTCTGTCAGCGTATTGCCATTTACCGTCACTTTTGGTGTGGGTTTGTGTTCTTGCTTATCATAGGTGAAATTAGATACATCACCTATATCGCTCACGCCGATTGAAGCCGCTGTGATGTTGAAGGTCTTATTGGGACTGCCCGTATAGTTCCCCTTGCCGGTGACGGTCACAGTCTTTACTCCGACATCTGTGTAATTTGCATCGGGGTAACCATAATCAAAGTCAGTGCCTTTTATCAGCGTCCTTCCGTTAACTGTCACGGTCGGTTCATGATTGTGCGCCTGGCCGTCATAGGTAATATCGGAAATGGCAGCTATATCATCTGCGGTGATTGTAGCCTTGGTAATCGTAAATTTCAATACTGTATCTTCTTTGAAATCGTTTATTCCCGTGACCGTGACCGTTGCAGTATTATCGCTCACAGCAGTATTGTTACTATAGGAAACAGTGTAGTCCGTGTCCTTTGTGAGTGTGACGGTGGGCGTCACATCAATTTTAGTCACACTGACCGACGGCTCGATTCCTGCGCCTGTATATGGGTAAGAATCCTTTTCAAGCGCAATCGTAAATTTGTTGGTATCATTTATTGCCTGTTTCGCATAATCGCAATGTAAGCACGTATCACTCCCGTCAGCATATTGATGGGTAGTAACAACTTCCTGCCCATCAATGTTGCCGTTAATGACAGCAGACGCAGCGCAGGAATACACCGCCCCGTTATTGGTAAACGTGCCGTTGTTGGTGATTGTGCCTTTGTTAATGATAGTCTGTTTATTGATGATTTGGCCCTTTTTATCTCCCTCGGCCTTCGTCACCATCTCGTGACCATCCTCCACAGTATATGAATCAACATCTATGGTAAGCGTTCCCGCACCGCTATATTTCGCCTGAACCTCGATATCTGTAATATCTGCATGCAAATCTACCGGGTTTTGAGGATCCTGTGATCCGCTACCCTCTTGCGGTGTTGCAATGAAAGACTGCTTACTCTTCATCGTGGTGTTGCCACTGACGACCAAACGGACGGTTGACAGTTTCGTCGTACCATCCAGGATGCCTGTTCCAACGAAAGTGAGGCTGTCCGGGAAGGACACCAATTCAAGATTATTGCAATCCTTTAAGAAATTTTTTCCGATGGAAACAAGGCCGGAAGGCAAATATACAGCCTTGAGTGTACTATTAGCAACGATAACATCATTGTTGATCTTTTTCACACGTTTTCCATCTATCACTTCAGGTATAATTAATGTAGCAGTATCACCTGAACCATTCCATTGATTAATGATTATGCCACCCGTTTCAGCGTCATCTGAATGTACATACTCATTTAAAATAACATTCACTGTAATCGTAGGCGCTGTAACATCTTCCGGTAAAACAACACTTATTGTGGGATTGAAGATGTAATTACGATTTTCGTTAGGATCGTAGTCATTACAGGTCCATTCTGTGACATCGAGATCTTGCGTCGTACCGTCATCAAAAATCGCCGTTAGCTTTTTCGGTAACTGTGCATTGAGTTCTTCTATTGTAGTGCGTATGGTTACAGAGTATTCTTTCGGATCGGGATCAACAAAAGACACAATTTTAGGCGTCTCATTCGACTCCATGAGCGCAGCAGCCTCCACGTCCATCGCGCTGTCCTGCGCCGCGACTTCCACGTCAGGCGTCACCACGGCTTCGAGGATTTCAGCCTCGACGGGAGCTTCCTCGACATTTTCAATACCCGTGTCCCTCTCTGCGCCGCAAATCGTGCAGAGATTGTCATCGCCAAAGACGTGGCCATGATTCACTGCATTGGGGGCAATATTCTCGGCATTTGCCCCGACGACCGCGCCGACACACGAATTGATGGCGCCATGGTTGGCAAGCGCGCCATCGGCGTAGATCGTCCCCTTGTTGATGATCGTCCTGCCCTCGTTCACTGTGGCGCTGCACCCTGCGTAGACCGTGATCTCATGGTTCTCCTGCAGAGTATAATCGCAGGCTATGGTCAGCTGGCCGCCATGGGACGCATCCGGGCGGGCCTTGTCGATTATGATGTCCGTAAACGATTGGCTCACAGACACTTTCGCGGCCGGATCGCCAGGGTCTGATGTAAATGTCCTGTTGTCGACCAAAGTGGTCGCGTTATAGACGCAAAGATAGAGTTTGTCCAGATTCTGGGCGCCGGCAAGGAAGTTCTGGCCAATCGTCGTAACGCTGTCAGGGATGTAGACTTCCCTTAACGCGCCGCAGCCCAAAAAGACCCCATTGCCGAGTTTCTTCAATCCGTTGGGGAAGTAGGCATATCTGAGCTGTGATTTCCCCTGAAACGCCTGAAAACCGATTTCAGCGACGGGGTATCCCCCGATGTTGTCAGGCACCACAACCGTCTCGTCGTCATTTTTCCAGCTCTTGACGATCAGAGCGCCCGGATACTCCTCGGAAAAATCAACTTCAAAATTGGCATCCTCGGGGACAACGGGCGTCATGGTTTCCGGCAAAGCCTGCTCCACGACAGGCGCAACCGCCGCCTGCTCCTCAGGCTGCGGCTGTACTTCCGCCGGCTGTTCGGCGGGCTGCCCGGCAGGGACCTCGCCCTCGGCGGGCACGCTCTCGACGGGTTCTCCCTCGGCGGGCGCTCCCTCGGCAGGCTGCTCGGCAGGGGCCTCGCCCTCGGCGGGCGCTTCCTCGGCGGGCAGGTCCTCAACGGGCGCTTCCTCGGCGGGCACTTCCTCGACAGGCGGCTCCTCGGCGGGCGTTTCCTCGATGGGAATCTCCTCCGCGGGCACTTCCTCGACGGGCGTTTCCTCCGCGGGCTGCACCTCGACGGGCGGCTCCTCGGCGGGGGGCTGGGCTTCCGCGGCGGCCTGCTCGGCGGCGGCCTGCGCGGCGGCGGCCTGCTCGGCGGCGAGGC
>CADASI010000021.1 GCA_902790525.1 uncultured Eubacteriales bacterium | reverse complement strand
GACTTAGTCCCACTAAGCCTGCGGGAAATCGCCTTGAAATGCAGTCAAATCCACTCGAAACTGCATCTCCCGGCATTTAGAAACACACTCTAGGAATTGAGTGGCCCGATGACGCACGGACCCGTAGGGGCGGCGATGCGCCGCCCGCCCGAACGGAACCATGGATTCTGATTGGGCGGGCGCCGCATCGGCGCCCCTACGCATGCCTGCCGGCATTCTATAATTCCTAATTCCTAATTATTCTGTTTCACCGCTCGCGTAGCAATGAAGCTCGGGATGTTCAATTCGTGCAGTCTTCCCTCCCCATTGGTGTCCTCGTAGAGGTCGGTCAACCGGAAACCTGCCCGAAGCTGGCCGCCGATCTGATCCTCCAGGGTGTGGGAGAACTGCACCCCGGCATCCTGCGTGCGGAGCTGCTCCATCTGTTCGGGATCGGCGACGGGGTCGAAGGGCAGACGGTTGACGATCCGCTCCTCCGTCTCGTCCACGATGAAGTTGACGCCGGTATCGAGCCCCGAGAGCAGCACGCCGCCCGGCTTCAGCACCCGGTAGCACTCCCGCCACACCGGCAGCACCTCGCGGATGTAGCAGTTGGACACGGGGTGGAAGATGAGGTCGAAGCATCCGTCCTCAAAGGGCAGGGGCCGGGTCATATCGGCCTGTACGATCTGTATGGCGTAGCCCTCCCGGGCGGCGACCATGCGCTCGGACGCGATCTGCTTATCGGAGTAGTCCAGCACCGCGCAGTCGGCCCCCAGCGCCGCGAAGACCGGCATCTGCTGGCCGCCGCCGCTGGCCAGCCCCAGCACCCGCCTGCCGCGGAGCTCGCCGAACCAGGCCCGGGGCACGGGCTTGGTGGGGGTCAGCCTGACCGACCAGTCCCCCCGCGCGGCCCGCAGGTACGTGTCGTGGTCGATGGGCACGCCCCATTCCCAGCCCGCGTCGATCCAGCGGTCGATGGTGGCGGCGTTGATGTCCTGGTAGCTTTCGGCGCCGACGGCTTCCTCCGCAGGGACGTACCCCTCCAGCCGGAGCAGGGCGCGCTTTCTGTCCAGCCCGCCGCCGTAGCCAGTCATGCCGCCGTCCGCGCCGATCACCCGGTGGCAGGGGATGATGATGGCGATGGGGTTTCGATGGTTCGCCTGGCCCACGGCCTGCGTCGCGCCGGGCTGGCCGATGCGCCGCGCGATGTCGCCGTAGCTGCGCACCTCGCCCCATGGGATCTCCCGAAGCGCCGCCCAGACCCGCTGCTGAAAATCCGTGCCCTCCGGCACCAGGGGCAGATCGAACGCCTTCCGCTTCCCCTCAAAGTATTCCCTTAACTGCCTCTCCGCCTCGTCCAGCACGGGACAGGAATCGTCCCTCCCCGTATCATCCACATATTCCAGCCGCGTGATCGCGCCGTCCTCCGCCTCAATAAGCAGTGTCCCGACGGGCGATTCGATGTATTTACGGTTCATATTGTCCTCCCTGAGACATGTCTTATAATTAGGAATTAGGAATGATAGGAATTTGATAGCCGTAGGGACGCCATAATTGGTGTCCGCGGGATCGCGCCCCCTCAGTCAGCTGCGCTGACAGCTCCCCCTGCGCAGGGGAGCCTGAGCCCGGCGTAGGGACGTCATTCATGGCGTCCGCCCAAAAGCCTTCCCCTTGAGGGGAAGGTGGCGCGTAGCGCCGGATGAGGTGCCGCGTATCACCCCGGCGGAGCATCGCCCCTACGGATATGCCGCGCGGCAGCTCAGCTTCCCTTGTGTAAAGGGAGGTGGCCCGCAGGGCCGGAGGGATTGACTCAATTCCTAATTCCTATCTCCTAATTCCTATCTCCTAATTCCTATCTCCTAATTCTCAGTTGACCCCAACCTCGTCCAGCCTGTCCGCAAACCGCTCCCGCGCCAGCGCGACGACGGTGCGCGCGTCGGGGGAATCGGGGTGTTGCATCAGCGCGCGGGCCTCGTCGTGGGTGAGCTTCAATAGCTCGGTGTCCCCGGCCAGCGCGCCGATGCCGGCGGACAGCGCGCCCGACTGCCGGGTGCCGAACAGCTCGCCGGGGCCGCGCAGTTCCATGTCCTTCTGGGCCACCTTGAAGCCGTCGTTGGTGGAACACATGAACCTGAGCCGGGGGTTGGGCTCCGCCATCAGAAAGCACCAGGACTCGTGCGCCCCGCGCCCCACCCGGCCCCGAAGCTGGTGCAGCTGTGCCAAACCGAAGCGCTCGGCGTTCTCGATCACCATCACCGTGGCGTTGGGCACGTTCACGCCCACCTCGATCACCGTGGTGGACACCAGCACGTCCGCCGCGCCGGTGCGGAAGCGCTCCAGCGCCGCGTCCTTGTCGGCGCTCTTCATGCGGCCGTGGACCAGCTCGATGTTCAGGTCGGGCAGCTTCCGCGTGCGCAGCTCCTCGTACAGAAGCTCCGCGGGCTGGGCCTCGATGGCCTCCGATTCCTCCACCAGCGGGCACACGAAGTACACCTGCCGCCCCTTCTTGACCTCCTGCCGCAGAAAGCCGTAGAGCCCCTCGCGCTTGGCCTCGGGCACGATGCGGGTCTGCACCGGCGTGCGGCCGGGGGGCAGCTCGTCCACGATGGAGATGTCCAGGTCGCCGTAGAGTATCAGCGAGAGCGTGCGCGGTATGGGCGTGGCGGACATCACCAGCACGTTGGGCTGGTCGCCCTTTTCCGACAGCGTGGTGCGCTGCCGCACGCCGAAGCGGTGCTGCTCGTCGGTGACCACCAGCCCGAGGCGGGGGTACACTACCCCCTCGGTAATCAGCGCGTGGGTGCCGATGACCGCGTCCCACGCGCCCGCGGCAATGGCCTCGTGGGCCAGCCGGTGCTGCTTTTGCGTCAGGCTGCCCACCAGCAGGCCGCAGCGGATGCCCAGCGGCTCCAGCAGGCGCTTCGCGGCGTCGTAGTGCTGCCGCGCCAGCACCTCGGTGGGAGCCATCAGCGCCGACTGCCAGCCCCCCGCGTGGGCAAGCGCCATGGCGGCGAAGGCGATGGCCGTCTTGCCGCTGCCCACATCGCCCTGCACCAGCCGGGCCATGGCCCGGGGGCCGCGCAGGTCCGCGGCGACCTCCCGAAGCACGCGCCGCTGGGCGCCGGTGGGATCAAAGGGCAGCGCGGCCCAGAAATCGTCGACGGCGCGCTCGGGAAAGTCGATGCGCACGCCCTCCCGGCCCGTGTTGCGAAACAGCGCCAGCGCCACCTGGTAAAGCAGCAATTCCTCGAAGGCGATGCGCCGCCGCGCGGCCTCCAGCGCCTCCCGGCTCTGCGGGAAGTGGGCGTTGAGCATGGCGAAGTTGCGCTCGCACAGCCCGTAGCGGCGGCGCAGGGGCTCGGGCAGCTCGTCAGGCCACTGGCCCTCGCACAGGTGAAGCGCCGCCTCCACCGACTGCCGAAGCGCCTTGGCCGGGATGCCGGGGATGCTGCGGTACACGGGGATCAGCCCCTCCCCCTGCTCGATGACGGGGCTTACGAGGGTCACGCAGCCGCTCTTCATCTCCGCCCTGCCGTACAGCAAAAGCTCCCGGTCCGGGGTCAGCTGTTTTTGAAGCCAGGGCTGGTTGTACCAGATCACCGGCAGCGCCTCGGTGCCGTCGGTGACGTAGACCTTGGTGATGGTCAGCCTGCGCGCGCGGCGCTGGGCCGCCTCGCCCGCCACCCGAACCCGCACCGCGGCGGTGTCGCCGGGTTTGAGGTCGCAAAGCGCCACGGGATGGCTCAGATCCCGGTACTCCTTCGGCAAAAACATCACCAGCTCCCGCACCGTGCGGATGCCGGCGGCCTCGAAGGCCTTGAGCCGCGCGGGGCCGATGCCCTTGATGCCGGTCAATGCGATGTCCATGGGTCACCTCGTCGAACGTATCGTGTCAATCCCCGGCGGATATCCGCATATCATGCGCCGGGGGGATGTTTATGAAGACGTGTTGCGCGCCGCAGAACCGGGGGCCGAAGCTCACGCGGATCATCGGCGTGGCGCTGATGATCGCGGGGGCGCTGATGCTGCTGATCCTGGTGCCCCACTGGGTGTGGACCGGGTTTTTGGCCGTTCTGATGATCAGCGTGGGGTTTCTGCTCTACAGGTTCTGATATCGAAAGCGCGCCGGGGTTTCACGCCCCGGCGCGCTGTGCGTTGATGTCGGTTACTGGTTGTCGTCGCCCAGCTCGGAGCGGCGGCGGCGGATGTTCTTGCAGGCCTCGGTGAGCTGGTCCTCCACGCTGGCGAGCATCTGGTAGGCGTCGTGCTGGGCCTTGAGCCGCATTTCGCTGGCCTCCACCCGGGCGTCGTTTTTGATGATGCGGGCCTCCTCGCGGGCCTGGCGCATGATCTCGCTCTCGTCGATCATGTGGTCGGCGCGCTCCTGGGCGTCCTGCAGGATCGAGCGGGCCTCGTTTTCCGCCTCCAGCACCCGCTGTTCGGCGTCGTCGCGGGCCTTTTCGAGGGCGGCGTTGGCGCGCATCTCCGCGGAGCTGACGCGGTTCATGGCGCGGGTCTCCGCCTCGCCCATGATGCGCTCGCGCTCGGAATACATCTGCATGCCATACTGCACCGCGTCAGGCAGGTTCTTTTCCATATCGTCGATGATCATCAGGCACTTGTCGGCGTCGATGATCTTCTTGCCGGTCAGGGGCACGCTGGTGCCGGCGGTGATCGCCGCGCGAATATGCTTGAGCAATTCGAGGAAATAACGCATATCGTCGATATCGTCCTCGTTCTGCGATTGCCGGAGATCCTCCCGGGACTCAACAGCCTCGTCTTCGTAGAACCTATCCTGATCGCGATCCATCGTTTAGTCCTTCCTTTCCGCATCCGGCGGACGCCGTATACCGATTAGTCTTGCCGGACAGTCCGGCGTTTATCCAAATTCTGGCGGGTAGTGCCTGCCTGGCAGACAGTGACTGTCTGGCATTTACCGCCTGTCATGTCTCCGTCCGTTCGATGAACTCCACAGCGGTGTCGCCGTAGAGGCGCACATCCCGGCGCGCAAAGCCCTCCGGCAGCGTGATTTCCGCCGATTTGAGCCGCTCCAGCACCACCAGGCAATCCGGGCTCAGGCGGCAAGAGAGCCGTGACAGCGCGTCGCCGTAGGCCTCCGTCAGCCGGTAGGGCGGGTCGAGGAACACCAGGTCGAACATGCCGTCCAGCCGCTCGATGGCGGCGCGGTAGTCCAGCTTCACGATCCGCACCCGATGCTCGTACTCATCCTTGAGCACGTTTCGCGCGTTGCGCTCGATGGCCTGTATCGCCTGCCGGGAGCTGTCCGAGATCACGGCAAACGCCGCGCCGCGGCTCAACGCCTCCAGCGCCAGCGCACCGGTGCCGCCGAACAGGTCGATCACCCGCGCACCGACCACCCGCGGGCCGATGATGTTGAACACCGATCCCCGGATTTTGTCCGATGTGGGCCGGGTTTCCTGGCCCCGAGGCGCGAACAATGTGCGCCCCTTCGCCTCGCCCGATATGATGCGCATAACTTCACCTATGATATTGTACTGATTATATCATATTATTGCTGCATTTGCAAAGGTTTTTTTTGAAAAAAAGTCAAATTTCGGGTTTTTGTTGCCGGGGCGCGAGTTTTTTGCCCACGCGGGCGCGGGCTTTGGCCCTTCTGCGGCCCTGTTTCATGGCGTCCTCGGTCCTGGCCCACAGCCTCGGGCCCTGCATGTAGCCCAGCGCGGTGGCGGCGGGCAGCACGAAGGGGCTGATCAGCAGCATCGCCGCGATGGCGGGGGTGACGGTGACGAAGTTCTCGTGCCAGTGCATGATCAGCGGCCAGTAGGGCAGCGACAGAAGCCACGCCAGCACCCGGGCGACGATCACCGGCTGCTCCGGGATCGCCCCGCTGCGCCACAGCATGTCGAGTATGATGAACGCCGCGCCCACGGTGTAGGGGATCAGCGCCGAGACCAGAAGCCCCTTGACGGCGTTCAGGGGGCACCATGCCTGGGAGAGGTACTTTTTGTCCAGCTGGGCGTAGACGCTCTCCCCCGCCTCGCGCGCGCGCGCCACCGTGCCGCTGATGCCGCAGGCGCCGTGGCCGGTGGCCATGCCCTGCTTGAAGCAGAAGTACAGCATTATCAGAAGCCCCGCGACGCCGATCAGCAGCCACAGCGCCTCGCCCGCGAAGCTGGCCGCGAGGTTGGCCCCGATCAGTATGGCCAGCGCGATGGCGTTGGTCGCCCACATGCTTGTTACGCCCATATGATGACTCCTAATCTATGATCTCCACGGGAACCCTGGGGCTGAACCCCAGCATGATCTCGTAGGGGATGGTTTCGGCCTGTTCGGCCAGCTCGTCGGGGGTGATGACCTGATCGCCCTGGCGGCCCAGCAGCACCACCTCGTCGTCGAGGGTCACACCGGGGATGTCGGTGACATCGGCCATCAGCATGTCCATGCACACCCGGCCCACCTGCGGGGCGCGGCGGCCCTTCACCAGTACGCTTGCGCGGTTGGACAGTATGCGCGGGTAGCCGTCGCCGTAGCCGATGGGCACGGTCATGATCACGCTGTCCCGCCGGGCAGTGAAGGTGCGGCCGTAGCCCACCGTGTCGCCCTTTCGGATCCGCTGTATGCGGATGGGCTTGGCGACCAGCGTCTGCGCGTACTCGAGCCGGCCCTCAAGCTCCGGCACGCCCGTGCCGTACAGCCCGATGCCGGGGCGCACCATGTCAAACTGCAATTCGGGCTTCAGCATCGCCGAGGTCGCTGCCGCGTGGGCGATGGGACGGTAGCCCGCGGCGCGCACGGCGTCCAGGAAGGCTGTGAAACGCGCCCGCTGCATTTCGGTAAATTCGGGGTCGGTGTCCGCCACGCAGAAGTGGGTGAACGCGCCCGTCATTTCGACGTCCGGGCAGCGCTTCCAGTGCCCGAGCAGTTTGTTGAGCGCGTCCATGTCCCGCACGCCGATGCGGCTCATGCCCGTGTCCAGCTTGAGGTGGGCGCTGGCCTTCACGCCGAGGCGGCGCGCCTCGTCCTGCATGACGTCCAGCATCCAGCCGTCGTAGACCGCCTGGGACGCCCCGCAGGCCACAGCTTGGCGAAGCGACGCCTCGCCCGCGCCGCCGAGGATCAGTATCGGGCAGCCGATGCCCGCGTGGCGCAGCGTCTCCGCCTCCTCGACGATGGCCACCGCGAAGGCGTCCGCCCCCGCCGAGAGCAGCTTCTTCGCCACCGCCACGCCGTCGTGGCCGTAGGCGTTGGCCTTGATGACGCACATCATGCGCACCTTCTCGGGTATCTCTTCCCGGAAAAGCCGGGCGTTGTGGGCGATGGCCTCCGTGGAAACCTTCATCACCGTGGATCGCATGGCTACGCCTCCTCTGAGGACTTTTATACATTATCGTATTATAGCCCATGGCGTTCAAATTTGCAACCCCAAAAAGTCGAAATGTTGTCAATATATGGAAACGGAGAGGGATTAGGGATTAGGGATTAGGGATTAGGGAATGGCGTAAGACTATTTTCGGCAGCGGGCAAATATAATATCTCCACCGACATTCACAGGAGGCCGTCCCCTTGTTCAAGCCGCAGCTATCGCCCCGCCCGGCGAACCGGGCCATCGCGCGCATCCCCCTGGACGCCATCCGCCCGAACCCCACCCAGCCCCGTCGCTGCCTGACGCCGGAATCGGTGCAGCAGCTGGCGGAATCCATACGCCGCCACGGGCAGCTCTCGCCGGTGCTGGTGCGCAGATCAGGGGACCAGTACGAGCTCATCGCCGGTCAGCGGCGCGTGAAGGCCCTGCGGCTGCTGGGCCGCGCCCAGGCGGAGGCCGTGGTGCTGTCCACCGGCGACTGCGACAGCGCCCTCATCGCGCTGGTGGAAAACCTGCAGCGGGAGGCGCTCAACTATCTGGACGAGGCCGAGGCCTGCCGCCACATACTGGACAGCCACCCCATCACCCAGGAGCGGCTGGCCGCCAGCCTGTCCGTGAGCCCTTCGGCGCTGAACAACCGGCTTCGGCTGTTGAAGCTGCCGCTCCGGGTGCGCGAGGCCCTGCGGCGCACCAATTTAAGCGAGCGCCACGCCCGGGCGCTGCTCAGGCTGGACGACGAGGACGCCCAGCTTGCGCTGGTGCAGCAGGCCGCCGAGCAGCGCATGAGCGTCAAGCAGCTCGAAAACCGCGTCAACGCGCTGTTGAAGCCCGCGCCGCCCAGGCCCACCGTCAGCCGCTACGTGCGGGACAACCGCATCATCATCAACGCCGTCATGGACACCGTGAAGGAGCTCAACCACATCGGCGTCAACGTGCAAAGCCGCGTGGAGGAGTGCGCCGACCACATCGACGTGGTGGTCACCATCCCCGTTCGCCCCGACCCGGAGCGGAATTAACGTTATCTGCATTGACAGGCCCCTCCGGGCGCGGTATAATCAATTTGATCAAATTGAATTGATTCAAATAAATTGTCAGACGGAGGCGATTTTGATGCGCTACAACTACCCCACCGAGATGACGTGCAGCCAGCTGATTTCCTTTGATTTGGACGGCAACGTGGTGTCCAACATCGAGTTTCTGGGCGGCTGCAACGGCAACCTGAAGGCCATCAGCAAGCTGGTGAACGGCTGGACCGTGGAGAAGATCGAGGAATACCTCAAGGGCAACCTGTGCGGCAGCCGCCCCACCTCCTGCGCGGACCAGCTGGCCCGGGCGGTGCGCAAGGCCTACGACGAATCGAAGGCGGGTGCCTGACATGGTGGTCGAGGTGCGCTATTTCAGCCGCGGCGGCAACACCCTGCGGCTGGCGGAGGCCGTGGCTGCGGCGCTCAATGTGAAGCCCCTGGGCGTCGATCAGCCCATGGCCGGCCGCGCCGACGTGGTTTTCCTGTGCGCGAGCGTCTACGGCGGCCTGCCGGAAAAGTCGGTGATCACCTTCGTCAGGCAGAACGCCCGCGACATCGGCCGGCTGGTGGTGCTGTCCACCTCGGCCACGGGCCGGTCCACCTTCGGCAGGATCAAGGCCGCCGCGGAGGACATGGGCGTGAAGGTCAGCGAGGCCTTCTACCACTGCCCCGGGGCGTGGACGCTGTTCCACAAGGGCCGCCCCAACCGGGACGACTGCGAGCGCGCCGCCGCTTTCGCGCGGGCGCAGCTGGAGCGCGACGCATGAAGCGCGACGCGCATGAAGCCCTCCGGCTGAACAACCAGCTCTGCTTCCCGCTGTACGCCTGCGCCCGGGCCGTCACGCGGCGCTACAAGCCTTGCCTCGACGCGATCGGCCTGACCTACACCCAGTACATCACCATGCTGGTGCTGTGGGAGCAGCGGCGGGCCACCTCCAAGACGCTGGGCGAGCGGCTGTACCTGGACTCCGGCACCCTGACGCCGGTGCTCAAGAAGCTGGAGGAGAAGGGGCTCGTCACCCGCGCCCGCGACCCCCACGATGAGCGCAACCTGATGGTCGCCCTCACCGACCGAGGCGCGACCCTCGAAGCCGCCGCCGCCGAAATCCCCGCAAAAATGGCAAAATGCCTCCCCCTCACGCCCGACGAGGCCGAAACCCTTTGCGGGATACTGCGGAAGATCATGGAGATGTGAAAAACAGGGGACGGTTCTGTGTGTCGAAATCATCGACACACAGAACCGTCCCCTGTGTTCTCTTATGTCACTTCTTGATCCGCTTATCCAGCCGCGCGGCGAGGCGGGTGCCGATGGTCTGGAAGATCTGCACCAGCAGCACGAGCACGATCACGGCGAGGTAGAGCACGGCGTACTTATAGCGGGAATAGCCATAGTTGATGGCGATCTTGCCCAGGCCGCCGCCGCCCATGGCGCCGGACATGGCGGTATAGCCGAGTATGGTGGTGATGGCGAGGGTGAAGTTGGTCACCAGCGAGGGCACCGACTCCGGCAGCATCACGCGGGTGATGATCTGCCAAGTGGAGGAGCCCATGCTCTGAGCCATCTCGATGATGTTGGGGTCCAGCTCCCGAAGCGACGACTCCACCAGCCGCGCCACGAACGGGAACGCCGCCACCACCAGCGGCACGATGGAGGCCACCGAGCCGATGGAGGTGCCGATGATCGCCCGGGT
This sequence comes from uncultured Eubacteriales bacterium, assembly GCA_902790525.1. Classification (GTDB taxonomy): domain Bacteria; phylum Bacillota; class Clostridia; order Christensenellales; family Aristaeellaceae; genus UBA2862. The sequence continues at coordinate 63,418 of CADASI010000021.1, read as the reverse complement.
CAGCGGGATGACCATCACGATGAGGATCAGGAAGGGCACCGAGCGCAGGAAGTTGATGATCACGTTGATCACCTTCATCAGCGGCTTCGGCATGGGGCGGATGCCCTTTTCGTCGCCAGCGACCAGCAGTATGCCCAGGGGCAGGCCGATCACGATGGCGAACAGCGTGGAGAGCACGGTGACGTACACCGTCTCCCACAGGCCCAGCGGGAACTCCGTCAGGAAGACGTGCCAGGCCTCCTCCAGCTTATCCGGCGTGAACGCCATTGCGAACTGGTTCATTCCGCCACCCCCTTGTTTTCATAGGCCGCCTCGACCTGCACGGACACGTTGGGGACGTTGCCGATGTATTTGAGCGCCCGGGCCAGCTCGTCCGGGCCGCCGGGAATCTCGATGAGCATGTAGCCGTACTCGCGCTTGCCCACCGTGCGGGTGGACGCGCCCAGTATGTTGGCCGCGATGCCGCACTCCATGGCCATGGAGGCGATCAGCGGCTTGTCGATGGTCACGGAGCCCTCGAAGATCAGCCGCACCAACTGCCCGTAGCCGGAGGACATCTGCCCCTCGGCCATGTCCGGGAACACCAGCGCCCGGGTGGCCGCCGCCCTGGGGCGGGAGAACACCTGGCTCACGTCGCCCTCCTCGACCACGCTTCCGTGCTCGAGGATCGCCACGCGGTTGCAGATCTCCTGCACCACGCTCATCTGGTGGGTGATCACGATCACCGTGATGCCCGTGTCCCGGTTGATCTGGCGGATGAGCTCCAGTATCGACTGGGTGGTCTTGGGGTCCAGCGCGCTGGTGGCCTCGTCGCACAGCAGCACCCGCGGCCGTGTGGCCAGCGCGCGGGCGATGGCCACGCGCTGCTGCTGCCCGCCGGAGAGCTGCGCCGGATAGACGTTGGCCTTGTCCGGCAGGCCCACGGTGGTAAGAAGCTCCCGCGCGCGCGCCTCGGCCTCCGCCTTGGGGGTGTGGATCAGCTTTAACGGGAACATGACGTTTTGCAGGCATGTGGACTGCATCAGCAGGTTGAAGGACTGGAAGATCATGGTGACCTCCCGCCGCACGCCCTGCATCTCCTTCTTGGACAGCGCGCCCAGGTCGCGCCCGTCCAGCAGCACGCTGCCCTCGGTGGGCCGCTCCAGCATGTTGATGCAGCGCACCAGCGTGCTCTTGCCCGCGCCGCTCATGCCGATGATGCCGTAGATGTCCCCGTCGTTGACGGTCAGGTTCACATTGTTCAGCGCCTCCACCGGGCCGTCCGCCGTGACGAACCGCTTCGAGAGGTTGCGAAGCTCGATCATAGGTATCTCCGCCTTTGTAGATGATAGCTTTGCCTTCCGCCCGCACAACAAAGAACTTTGGGGGCTTGGATCAATGGCCCCCAAAGTTCGTCAACCGTGCGCGGCAGCGATTGCCTGCGGGCGCAGCCCGCTTACTTGCCCAGCGCGGCCAGGTCGGCCTGCTTGCCGCCGTAGAGGCCCATGGGCTCGGTGTGGATGATGGCCACGCTCTCCACCTTGTAGCCGTTCTGGGCGACCTCCTCGTCCAGGTAGGGCTGATGCTGGAAGTAGTTGGCGTAGGCGTCGCCGGCATCGACGGCGCGGTTTTCCTCGGTGTAGCCGGTGAAGACCTCGATGTCCAGCTCGATGCCCTTCTCGGCCAGTATGCCCTTCACGATCTCGAGGATCTGGGCGTGGGGCGCGGGCGTGGCGGCGATGATGATCTTCTGGCCGTTGAGGGCGTCGTAATCGACGGTCTCATCGTAGCCGTCGGTGGGCGCGTCCACCACGGACAGCACCGCGCCGGCGTAGGTGGCCTCGATGTAGTCCTTCACCTGCTGGCTGCGGCAGGCGGCGACCAGGGCCTTGGTCAGGTCGGCGTCCACGTTGTCGGAGTGCACCGCGATGATGTTGGCGCGGGGCAGGTACTTGTCCTCGGCCTCGGTCAGCAGGGCCTTGTTGATCTCAAAGCCGGCGTCCAGCGCGTCCAGCACGAAGTTGGAGTTGATCACGGCGTAGTCCAGGTCGGGCAGCTGATTCACCAGCAGGTCGGCCTGCACCTCGACGATCTCGATGCCGTCGGCGACGACGTCCGCCTTGGTCGCGGTCTCGCCCGCGCCCTCCTTGAGCTCGATGATGCCGTTGTCGGCCAAGAGCTGCAGCGCCCGGGCCTCGTTGGTGGTGTCGTTCGGCACGCCGATGGAGATGTCGGCCAGCGCGGACACGGAAGCGACGATCAACAGTGCGGCCACCAGCGCCGCGATGAGCTTGCGAATATTCATGGTTTACCTCCTGATGTGATTGATGCTGACGCCGTCGGACGCTGCCGCCCGATCGACAGGTTCTATCATACCACTGTTTGGGGCGTTTGTCCAATAATATATGTAGATATCGACCTATAAGTTTTATCTATAACCCAACGCGCTGTGCAAAAAAACGGCGACGCTGCCGGACCGTTTGTGGCCGGGCATCGTCGCCGGATTTTTCATTGACCGCGATTACAGAGCGCGCTCAACCTTCTTGCTGCGCAGGCAGCGGGTGCACACCGACATGCGCTTCGGAACGCCGTTGATCAGCACGCGAACCTTCTGCGTGTTCGGAGCCCAGGTGCGGCGCGTCTTGCGGTTGGAGTGGCTGACATTGTTGCCGTAGGTCACGCCCTTGCCGCAGATTTCACAAAACTTACCCATACTCTATCACACCTCCTTCAAGGATATGTTCATATCAAAACATTAGAATTATAGCATTGATTCCCCGAAAAGGCAATAGTCCGCCGTGTAAAAATCCTGCGATATCAAAAAATAACCGATTTCTTTGCAAAAATAAAAATAATTGACACCCGTTTCCCGCGGATTGTCTTGCATATTCCACAAAAACAAGGTATACTGTTAATTGGAAGACTGTATTATCCACTGATGGCAACTTCGAAAAACCCTGTTTTCGCAAACATTGCCTCGTTAAGAAACCTTGTTTTACAGGGTTTTCCGAAGTGAGGTATGCGGCAAAGTAGGGTTTTTCGAGGTCCGCTTATTCCTTTTGACGAAAAGGAGGTTTTATAATGGATTGCAAATTCAACACCGATCTGGGCGTCGTTACCGTCAATGACGAGGTGATCGTGCGCGTGGCCGGCTACGCCGCGCTGGATTGCTACGGCATTGTGGGCATGGCCTCCAAGCGCTCCACGGATGGCATCGTACAGATGATGGGACGCGAGAACCTGGGCCGCGGCGTGAAGGTGCGCTCCTCCGGCGACAAGGTGGACATCGATCTTTTCATCATCGTGGAATACGGCATCTCGATCTCGGCGGTGGCCGCCGCGATCATCGAAACCGTGAAATACAAGGTGGAGCATCTCACCGGCGTGCCGGTGGGGCGCGTCAACGTCTGCGTCGAGGACATCCGCGTGTGAGCGCGCGTCCTGACAGACGCAATTTGGAGGTAAGGAATGGCTATCACGAAGATTGACGGCATGATGCTGAAGGAGATGTTCTCCTCCGGCGCGTCGCTTCTGGTCAACAACCGGGAGCAGGTGGATGCCCTGAACGTATTCCCCGTGCCCGACGGCGACACGGGCACCAACATGTCGCAGACCATCACGTCCGCGATCAAGGAGATCGCCGCCAAGCCCTACACCAGCGCCGCCGACGTGGCCAACGCCGCGGCGCGGGGCGCGCTGCGGGGCGCGCGGGGCAACTCCGGCGTCATACTCAGCCAGATACTGCGCGGCTTTTCCAAGGCCGCCGCGGGGCATGAGGAGATCGACGGCGCGCTGCTGGGCCAGATGATGCGCTCCGGCGCGAACACCGCCTACAAGGCGGTCATGAAGCCCAAGGAGGGCACCATACTCACCGTCATCCGCGTCATCGCGGAGGAGGCCGAGGAGGCCCGGGACAAGCAGGGCGACATCGTGGAGATGTTCCGCCTGATCCTCAACGTGGGAGACGCCATCCTCAAGCGCACCCCCGAGATGCTGCCGGTGCTCAAGCAGGCCGGCGTGGTGGACTCCGGCGGCATGGGCCTGATGGTCGTGCTGCGGGGCATGTACGCGGCGCTGACCGGCGAGCCGGTGGACGCCATCGTGCCCGAGGCCGCCCCCGACAAGCCCGGCATGCCCGGCGAGTTCGTGGACGACCACGAGAACCTCGACGACAATTTCGGCTACTGCACCGAGTTCGTCATCTCCCACCCCAGGGACGACATGAAGGAGTCCGACGTGGTGCGCCTGCGCAAGCGCATGGAGCGCATCGGCGAGCGGGCGCAGGTCATCGCGGACATGAACGTGGTGAAGGTGCACGTCCACACCAACCAGCCCGGCCAGGCGCTGCAATACGCGCTGGAGCTGGGCGAGATCGACAACATCAAGATCGAGAACCTGTTCGAGCAGCGTCGCGAGCGCGAGGCGAAGGCCGCCGAGGAGGCCGCCGCCAAGGCCGCCGAGCAGAAGGAGTACGGCATCGTGGCCGTGGCCCTGGGCGACGGACTGGTGGACATCTTCAAGAACCTCAACGTCGACCAGGTGGTCGACGGCGGCCAGACCATGAACCCGTCCATACAGGACCTGGCCCAGGCCTGCGACGCCACCAACGCCCGAAACGTCATCATACTGCCCAACAACACCAACATCATCCTCGCGGCGCAGCAGGCTGTGGAGCTCACCGAGCGCAACGTGATCGTGCTGCCCACCAAGTCGGTGCCCATGGGCATCTCCGCCGCGCTGGCCTTCGACCCCACCCTCTCCCCCGAGGAGAACGCCGAGGCCATGAAGGCCGCCGCCGAGCAGGTCCACACCGCCTCCATCACCTACGCCGTGCGCGACACCAACTACGACGGCCAGGAGATCCACGAGCACGACATCATGGGCATGCTGGACAACAAGCTGACCGTGCTGGGCCAGAACATCAGCCAGGTGGCCAAGGACATCACCGAGAAGATGGTCAACGAGGAGTCCGGGCTCATCACCGTCTATTACGGCCAGGATATCGCCGAGGAGGACGCCCAGGCGCTCTGCGACGCCCTCGCGGAGACCTATCCCGACTGCGACGTGGAGCTTCAGAAGGGCGGCCAGCCGCTGTATTACTACCTCATTGCCGTGGAATAAACCGGTTTTCAACGCACTGATCCCCCGGCAGATGCCGGGGGATCAGTCTGTCTTCGGGCGGTCGCCGCCATTCGCGTCGGGGTCGGACTCGCGCTTTTTGCGCAGGGCCTCCCGGCGCTTTTCGTTTTTGATGTACATGTACAGCGCGTCGAAGGGGCCGATGACAACGCACGCCAGTATCAGCCAGCCATACCAGGGCACGGCGCTCACCTCGATTCTATGGTAACTGTTCAGTCCGGGCATGCGTTTCAAGCGGGCGATGAGGGCATCGCCCCTACAATCGCGGGAAACCGTAGGGGCGATCCCCTGATCGCCCGCCGGACTGAACAGTTACATTCTATGACACCTTCGGCGTCCCGGACAGGGACTCCCGCGCCACGGACAGCATGAGCTTCAAGCGGTTCTCCTGATTGACGCGGGTCGCGCCGGGATCGTAGTCGATGGGCACGATGTTGGCCTCGGGGAACTTCTCCCGCAGGGCGCGTATGGTGCCCTTCCCGGCGATGTGGTTGGGCAGGCAGCCGAAGGGCTGCACGCACACGATGTTGGGCACGCCGCTGTCGATCAGCTCGCACATCTCCGCCGTCAGCAGCCAGCCCTCCCCCATCTTGCAGCCCACGCCCAGCACGCCGTCCAGCTCGCGGCGGGTGATCTTATAGGGCGTCGGCGGGTTGAGGCGACTGTTTTTGCGCACGGCGCGGGCGATCACGGCCTCGATGTGGTTCACATAGCGCATGACGGCCTTGCATAAAAGCTGGCTGAAGCGATTGCCGCCGTAGAGGTCCACGTCGTCGATGTTGTGGTCCAGCGCGTTGAGCAGAAAGCCCATCAGCCCCGGCACGTTCACCTCGCAGCCCTGCTCCAGCAGGAAGCGCTCCAGGTGGTTGTTGGCAAGGCTGGAGTATTTCACGTAGATCTCGCCCACGATGCCCACCCGGACCTTCTCCGAAGGGGTGTGGGGCACGCCGTCGAAGTCCCGGGCGATCTCGCGGATATTGCGCTTGAAGTGCAGCGCCCCGGCCCGGGGATGCCGCCGGAACTGGTCGGTCAGCTTCTCCGCCCAATGGTCCACCAGCCGCGCGCAGGCGCCCGGATCGTTCTCGTAGGGCTCCACCTGGTTTTTCAGGCACATCAGCACGTCGGCGTAGAGTATGGTCACCATGGCCTGCAGAAGCAGCGTGGTCGTCAGCTGGAAGCCGCTGTTCTTCTCAAGCCCCGCGGGGTTTAATGAGATCACCGGCACGTGGGCCATGCCGGCCTTGATCAGCGCCTTCCTCAAAAGGTGGATGTAGTTGGAGGCCCGGCAGCCGCCGCCGGTCTGGGTGATGATCAGGGCGGTCCTGTTGATGTCGTACCGGCCGCTCTGCAGCGCGTCGATGAACTGCCCGATGCACAGAAGCGCCGGGTAGCAGGTGTCGTTGTGCACGTATTTGAGGCCCGCCTCCACCACGCCGGGGCCCTCGTTGTCCAGCAGCACCATGTTGTAGCCGTGCAGCCGGAAAACGTCCCGAAGCAGCCGGAAGTGCACCGGCAGCATGTTCGGCATCAGTATGGTGTAATCCCGCTTCATCTCGCGGGTAAATTCAATGCGCTCCTGCATCAGGCTTCCTCCTGCCCCAGGGCGGCGAACAGGCTGCGCAGACGTATGCGCACCGCGCCGGGGTTGGTGATCTCGTCGATTTTGAGTTGTGTGTACAGCTTGCCGCCCTCGGAGAGTATGCGGCGCACCTCGTCGGTGGTGATGGCGTCCACGCCGCAGCCGAAGGACACCAGCTGCACCAGGTTGATCCCGGGGTCGCCGCAGGTGGCCACGTACTGCGCCGCGGAGTACAGCCGGGAGTGGTAGGTCCACTGGTTGAGCACGTTGACGCTGAACTTCTGAATGTTCATGTTCACGCTGTCCTCGGTGACCACCACCGCGCCGAGCTGGGCGATCTGCTGGTCGATGCCGTGGCTGATCTCCGGGTCGATGTGGTAGGGCCTGCCGCACAGCACGATCACCGGCACGCCGTCGGCCCGGGCCTGTTTGAGCATCTCCGCGCCGCGCCGCCGGACCTCCGCCATGTAGGCGTCGTAGGCTTCGTAGGCGGCCCGCACGGCGGCGCGGACCTCGCGCCGGGGGATGCCGGGGAAGTATTTGTCCAGCACCTTCGGGAAGAGGCGCTCGAAGTCCCTCGGCCGGTGGATGCCCAGGTAGTCGGAGATGAATTTGACGTTCCTGAGCCCCGGCACGTTCAGCCGCAGCACCTCCGGGTAGTAGGCCACCACCGGGCAGTTGTAGTGGTTGTCCCCCCGCTTTTCGTCAAAGTTGTAGCTCAGGCAGGGGTAGAATATGGCGTCCACGCCCTGCTCCAAAAGCCACTCCGTGTGGCCGTGCATCAGCTTGGCGGGGTAGCAGGCGGTGTCGGACGGGATGGTCCGCTGCCCGGAGGCGTACAGCGCGTGGTCGGACTCCGGCGACTGCACCACCTCGAAGCCCAGGTGCGTGAACAGCGCGTGCCAGAAGGGGAACAGCTCGTACATATTGAGTCCCATCGGGATGCCGATCTTCCCCCGCCGGTTCTTCCCCGGCGCAAAGGCGCGCAGCATCTGCCGCTTGACCTCGTACAGGTTGGGCATGGCCTTTTTGCCGCCGCCGGTCATCTTCTCGCAGCGGTTGCCGGAGATGAACCGCCGGCCGCCGTCGAATTTGATGATGTTGAGCATGCAGTGGTTCTTGCAGCCCTGGCAGCGGGTGTTGGAGGTCTGCATGGCGAAGGCGTCCAGCTCCGCGCGGGTGAGCATGCTGCTTTCACCCTTCGAGCGCTCCGCGGACCACACCGCCACGCCGTAGGCCCCCATGAGGCCCGCGATGTTGGGCCGCACCACGTCCTTGCCGATCTCGCGCTCGAAGGCGCGCAGCACGGCGTCGTTCAAAAACGTGCCGCCCTGCACCACGATGTGGTCGCCCAGCTCGGCGGCGTTGGCGGTGCGGATGACCTTGTACAGCGCGTTTTTGACGATGGAGATGGACAGCCCCGCGGAGATGTCCTCCAGCGTCGCGCCGTCCTTCTGGGCCTGCTTGACCGAGGAGTTCATGAACACCGTGCAGCGGGAGCCCAGGTCCACCGGGTGCTTCGCCAGCAGCCCGCGTCGGGCGAACTCGTCCACCGGCAGGCCCCAGGCGGCGGCGAAGGTCTGTATGAAGGAGCCGCAGCCGGAGGAGCAGGCCTCGTTTAAGAAGATGTCGTCGATGGCGCCGTCCCGGATGCGGAAGCACTTGATGTCCTGCCCGCCGATGTCGATGATGAAGTCCACGTCGCTTTGCAGCTGCCGCGCCGCGATGAAGTGCGCCACGGTCTCCACCACGCCGCCGTCCAGCCGGAAGGCGGCCTTCACAAGCGCCTCGCCGTAGCCGGTGGCGCCCGCCCCGGCCACGGTGGCGCGGGGGAACTCGTCGTAGAAGGCCTTGAGGAAGCGCTGCACCTCGGGCAGGGGGTTGCCCCTGTTGGACATGTAAGCGGTCTTGAGCAGGTTGTGGTCCTCGTCGATCACCACGGCCTTGATGGTGGTGGAGCCGGAGTCGATGCCGATGTACACCTTCCCGTCGTAGCCGGGCTTTTCCACGGTGTCGACGCGGTCTCGGTCATGCCGCGCCCTGAACGCCTGATACGCCGCTTCGTCCTCGAACAGCGGCGGGCAGGCGACGTAGCGCGCCTCCCCGGCCCGGCGGCGGATGCGGGGGATCAGTTTTCCGATGTTCACCTCTCCGGCGGCCTGCATCGCCGCGCCGATGGACACGAAGTAGAGCGCGTTCTCCGGGTGGATGCCCTTGATGCCCAGGGCCACGTCGAAGCAGTCCCGGAGCTGGGAGAAGAAGGTCAGCGGCCCGCCCAGGTACACCACGTTGCCGGCGATCTCCCGGCCCTGCGCCAGCCCGGCGATGGTCTGGCCGGCCACGGCCTCGAATATGGACCGGGCCACGTCCTCCTTGCGCGCGCCCTGGTTCAGCAGGGGCTGTATGTCGGACTTGGCGAACACGCCGCAGCGGGACGCGATGGCGTAGCTGCGCTGGTGGTGCGCGGACAGGGGCTCGAGCTGGTCCACGGACACGTCCATCAGCGTGGCCATCTGGTCGATGAACGCCCCGGTGCCGCCGGCGCAGGTGCCGTTCATGCGCACCTCCAGCCCGCCCGCGCCGGTGAGAAACAGTATCTTGGCATCCTCGCCGCCCAGCTCGATGGCGCAGTCCGCATCGGGCACCAGGCGCTTCAGGGCCACGCGGGTGGCATAGACCTCCTGCAGGAAGTCGATGCCCAGCTCCTCCGCCAGGCCCATGCCCGCCGAACCCGAAATGCCCAGGGTAAACCTCTCCCCCGGGAACTCCGCTTCGATGGTGTGCAGCAGCACCTCCGCCAGCTGCGCGATCTGCGACTTGTGGCGCTGGTAGCGGCTTAGGACGATGCGACCCGCGTCGTCCAGCACGACGCACTTGATCGTCGTCGATCCGATGTCCAGTCCGATTCTCATGTCCGTTCTCCCGGCGGCCCGGCGTGGGCCGCCCTTGCGTTGGTATACAGTAAAAGCGCCGGCGCGCTATGCGCTCAGATAGATGTCGTCGTAGGCGTTCTCCTGGCTGACGTGGATGCGGTTGAGCTTGATGAGCTCCAACACCGCCAGGAACATGGTCACGACCTCGTGCCGGGTGAACTCCGCGTCAAACAGCTCCGAAAAGCTGCACCGACCCCGGCGCACGCGGCGGGAAATGCGGGCCATGCAGCTTGCGACGGTGTGGGCGTCGCGCCGGATCTCCCGGCTGGCCATCCGGTCGTCGGCCTCGGCCCGCGCGGCGCGCTCCAGCACCCGGCGGTAGGCTTTGATCAACTTGTCCAGCGTCAGCCCCGTGATCTCGATGTTCGGCGGCGGCAGCGGGTACTCCTCCGGCAGCTTGGTCAGCAGGTCCCTGGCCTGCTGCTCCAGCTCGTGCATCCGGGCGGAGACCTCCTTGAACTGGCGGTATTCCTCCAGCTGTTTGATCAGCGCCTCCTCCGGGGTCAGCGCGTCGGGGTCCTCGGGCTTGGGCGGCTTGGGCAGCATGGCGCGGGACTTGATCTCCAGAAGCGTCGCGGCCATCTGCAAAAACTCGCTGGCGGAGTCCATGTCCAGCTCGTCCACCAGCTTCATGGTCTCGAGGTACTGCTCGGTGATCTCGCTGACGAAGATGTCGTGGATGTCGATCTTCGCGTTGGAGATGAGCGTCAAAAGCAGGTCCAGCGGCCCGTCAAACTGTTTCAGCGATACGATGTACGGCATGCGCGCCCCCCGTCAGGACATCAGTCCCATGGCCCGAAGCGCCATGGCTGCGAGATTTCCGGCCCCTTTGAGCACCTGCTCGTCCACCCAGCCCAGCACCCGGCCCACCGCGCCGGTCATCACCAGCACAAACAGCACCGAGGAGGCGATGCGGGCGGTCCTGGGGTCCGCGAACAGGTTGCGCTTGAGCACCAGGTCGTTCAATACGTGATAGCCGTCCAGCGGCGGCACCGGCAGCAGGTTGAACAGGCACAGCACCAGGTTCGTGGTGGCGAAGTACCCCAGCATCTGGTAGAGGTACCCGGGGATCTCTCCGAACACCGGCCGGATCAGGTAGTCCGAGGCGTAGGGCAGCATCTGCAGAAGCGATTTCAGCGGGACGTAGTAGTACGATTCCCCCTCCAGCGCGAACAGGCACTCCCGGCCCATGTAGTCCGCGCGGAATATGAGACCGGAGGGATTGCTCGCGCTCAGCGTCGGCACCTTTGCAAGCGCCGAGGCCGCGATGAAGAACATGGCGACCATCGCCAGTATGAACAGTATGAGGTTCATCGTCACCCCCGCCAGCGACACCTTGAGGTCGTCCTGCCGGTAGTGCCGGAAGTTGCGGGGGTTCACCGGCACCGGCTTCGCCCAGCCGAAGCCCACCACCAGCATCAGCACCGTGCCCAGCGGGTCCAGGTGCTTAAAGGGGTTGAGCGTCATGCGGCCCAGCACCTTCGCGGTGTCGTCGCCGCAGCGGTGCGCCACCCAGGCGTGGGCGAACTCGTGGGCCGACAGCGCCAGTATGCGCCCCGGAAACGCCAGCAGGAAGATCACCAGCATGTTGATCGGGTCGCTGATAAAACGGTCGATGTAGGTCAGCAAGCAATTTCCCTCCGGAAACGGTTATATATATTCATTATAGCCTCTTTTTGTGAACGTTGCAAGCGTTGCGCCGGAAGGAGATGTGTGGTATACTGTACATAATGTTATTTCTATGTTCGTTCTACATGGAGGTGTGTTCATGGGTCTGTTTTCCGATCCCGGCGACGCCGAGCGCAGGGAGAAGCTGAAACAACTGGAGGACAAGCGGCTGGCGTTTGCGCAGCTGCTCGCGAACAAGGGCTTCAAGCCCGAGACGATGCTGTTTGCCCAGACGCCGAACGGCGGCTTCACGGCGCTGGCCAACTTTGGCGGCAAGCAGTGGCTGATCGTCTCCCCCGGCCTGGGCACGGACGAGGACTTCCGGCTGGAGATACAGCCGCGCTTCGACGTGCGCAAGGAGGAGGTCCTGGTCAAGTCCGAGGGCATGGGCGGCATGCTGGGCTTCGGCAAGAAGGGCGAGCGCGGGGTGGACTACGTGTTCGCGCTGCCCGACGGCACCGAGGCGCACCTGCCCTTCGTGTTCGGCCGGAGCTGCTGGGCCGAGTATGGGCTCAAAAAGAATCCCCTGCTGGGCCTGAAGCGCCGCAGGGGAAACGCCAACGTGGTGTGGGATTTAAGTCCGGTGGACAACGCCGAGCTGGACAATATCATCCGCCTCGCCGACAGCTACCTGGCCTAATGGAGCAGGTGACATAACCCCTGCTCCCTACTGCCTACTCCCTACTCCCTAACCGAGAAGCTCCTTCAACAGCTCGGGATCGGCCTGCCCGGTGACCTCCAGGCCCTTGTCCTTCTGGTAGGCGCTGACGGCGGCCGCGCAGGTCTCGCCGTACACGCCGTCGGGCTCGCCGGTCAGGTAGCCCAGCTCGATCAGCTTCTCCTGGAGCTCGTAGGCGTACCAGGAGTAGGTGGTCTTCTTGAGGGTGGTGTACACCCGCTCGTAGGGGGCCAGCGTGGGCACGGGGCGGCCCTTGGCGGGGGTGGTCAGCTCGCCTGCCTCGTTCTCGGGGTAGCCGAACATCTCGTTCATGGTCACCAGCTTGTAGCCCTTCCCCACGGCCCAGGGGATGAACCGCTGCAAAATCTGCCAGTCGTTGTCGGTGGTGTGGAACAGGTAGATCGCGCCGGGCTTCAGGCCCTTGGCGAGCTGCTTGTCGGTGCCCTTGGAGCCGTCCACCGACCAGTGGGCGATGCCGTAGTAGCCCATCTGCTTGGCGTACATGTGCATGCGCTGGTCGTTGCGGGCGTCGCCGCCGCGGGGGCGCAGGAAGTGGCACTGGTACTCCTTGTCGAGTATGTGGCACAGCGTCATCTGCTGCTCGTAGATCTGCTCCGCCAGCCGCTTGTCCCCGCTGTTGTACAGGCCGCTGTGGGTGTAGGTGTGGTTCTCAAGCTCCATGCCCTTCTCCCAGGCGTACTTCAACACCTGGGCCTGCTCCGAGCGGATCACGTTTTCGCCGATGGGGAATATGGTCAGCTTGCCGCCGTTCTCGAGGGCGCAGTCCACGATGTTCTTGAGGTTCTGCGCCTGGAAGCAGTCGTCCACGGTGATGGCGATGATCTTCTCCTCGGTGTTCTCCGCGTGGGAGAACACGGGCAGGAAGCCGGGCTCGGCGCTGGGCCGCGTGGCGGCGCGATCGGCGTTGGTCACGGGGGCCTCGTCGTCCTCCGGCGCGGGGCTGGGCGTCGGGGCGCGGGTGGGCTCCGGCGTGGCGATATCGGCGTCGTCTTCATCGTCGGACGCCTCCGGCGCATTCGCCCCGGCCTCCATGGTGGGCACCGGGACGGCCGTGGCGGCGGGAGCGCTCACGGGCCTGTCGCCGCCGCCTCCCCCGACCAATGATGTAATGGCGACGATCAGCAGCGCAAGCGCGACCAGCGCGCCGCCGCCGATGAGCAGCTGTTTTTTAAGCCGCGCGCGCGCCCGCGTGCGGGAAAGTGTGGGCCTCTTGTACGGCACGGAAATCGCCTCCTATATCAACGTTCGACAAATATACATTATTATATGTATGATTATACCATCGCCCCGTTTTTGTGTCAATTCAACCGGCACAATCGTCTACTTTTTCACACAATTGAGGTTGACATCCGCCACAGTTGGATGCTATAATTTTTGCCGATATTTTGTCGATGTCATTTTTCCGATATCTAAAAGGAGATCATTCCCATGAACATCAAGTCCGCCAATGAGCTGCGCAGCCTGTTCCTCCGGTTCTTCGAGGAAAAGGGCCACGCCCGCATCCCCTCCGCCTCGGTCATTCCCGAAAACGACCCCACCGTGCTGTTCACCACCGCCGGCATGCACCCGCTGGTGCCCTATCTGATGGGTGAAAAACACCCCATGGGCAACCGCCTGACGGACGTGCAGAAGTGCATCCGCACCGGCGACATCGACGAGGTGGGCGATCCCAGCCACCTGACTTTCTTCGAGATGCTGGGCAACTGGTCCCTGGGCGACTACTTCAAGAAGGAAATGATCCCCTGGAGCTGGGAGTTTTTGACCTCGAAGGACTGGCTGGGCCTCGACCCCGACAAGCTGGCCTTCACCGTGTTTGAGGGCGACCAGGACTGCCCCCGCGACGAGGAGGCCGCGAACCTGTGGCGCCAGCAGGGCGTGAAGGACGAGAACCTGTTCTACCTGCCCAAGAAGCACAACTGGTGGGGCCCCGCCGGCATCACCGGCCCCTGCGGCCCGGACACCGAGATGTTCATCATCCGCGACCAGCCCCCCTGCGGCCCGGACTGCTCCCCCGCCTGCTCCTGCGGCCGCTACCTGGAGATCTGGAACGACGTGTTCATGCAGTACGAAAAGCAGGCCGACGGCACGTTCATCCCGCTCAAGCAGAAGAACGTGGACACCGGCATGGGCCTGGAGCGCACCTACTGCGTGCTGATGGGCGCGAACACCGTGTATGAGACCGAGATCTTCGAGCGCATCATCGGCAGGATCGAGGCGCTCTCCGGCAAGAAGTACGGCGAGAGCGAGGAGATCACCCGCGCCATCCGCATCATCTCCGACCACATGCGCACCGCCACCTTCATCATCGGCGACGACCGCGGCGTGACGCCGTCCAACGTCGACCAGGGCTACGTGCTGCGCCGCCTGATCCGCCGCGCCGTGCGCCACGGCATGAAGCTGGGCATGCCCGCGGGCTTCACCTGCGAGATCGCGCAGGTCATCATCGACCAGTACAAGGAGGTCTATCCCGAGCTGGAGCGCAACGGGGCGCACATCCTCGAGCAGCTCAAGCTGGAGGAGGAGCGCTTCCAGCGCACCCTCAAGAAGGGCATGGCCGAGTTCGAGAAGGTCTACGGCAACATGATGAAGAAGCGCGACGCCTTCACCGCGCTGAAGGCCGACAGGACCAACCCCGACGCCGTGGCCGCCGCGCTCCGGCAGCTGCCCCCCAGCCCGGACAACAAGCCGATCATCGAGCAGGTCAAGGACGGCACCATCTCCGATCAGACCATCGACACCCTGCTCAAGACCACTGAGAAGATGGACGGCCGCAGCGCCTTCAAGCTGTACGACACCTACGGCTTCCCGGTGGAGATCACCTGCGAGATGGCCGCCGAGAAGGGCATCGAGGTGGACGTGGATGGCTTCCAGGAGCGCTTCAGGAAGCACCAGGAGAACAGCCACGCCGGCGCGGAGCAGCGCTTCAAGGGCGGCCTGGCCGACCACAGCGAGCAGACCGCGAAGCTGCACACCGCCACCCACCTGCTGCACGCCGCGCTGCGAAAGGTGCTGGGCCCCGAGGTCGCGCAGAAGGGCTCCAACATCACCGCCGAGCGCCTGCGCTTCGACTTCTCCTTCGGCCGCAAGATGACCGACGAGGAGAAGGCCGAGGTCGAGCGCCTGGTGAACGAATACATCCAGGCCGCCGCCCCCATCACCTGCGAGGAAATGACCGTGGCCGAGGCCAAGGCCCAGGGCGCCATCGGCCTGTTCGAGTCCAAGTATGGCGAGCGCGTGAAGGTCTACACCATGGGCCCGTATTCCAAGGAGATCTGCGGCGGCCCCCACGCCAGCAATACCGGCGACCTCAAGTCCTTCAAGATCAAGAAGGAGGAGGCTTCCTCCGCCGGTGTGCGCCGCATCAAGGCGACCATTGGGGAATAACTGAATAAAGGGAAATATCGACGCCCCCGGCATTTTCCGGGGGCGTCGTTGTTTCAGTGTTTATAGGGCCTTTCCCGACGTGCGGTCAGTCCCAGTATATAATCCGTGGTCGTATCGTAGATTTCCGCCAGTTTGATCAGCACGTCCGTGGGGATATCCAGCTTTCCGGACTCATAATCGCTGTATGTCTGCTGGGAACAGTGCAGCAATTCCGCAAGCTCCTTTTGATACATATCGGCATCTTCCCGAAGATCGCGAATCCTCTGATACTTCATAGGCAGTCTCCATCATATCAGCGGACAGTAGTACCTTGATCATCAGATTCATAAACCCGAATCGTGCCGCGCTGTTTTTCGACCTCTTCAATGTGTTTGAGCAGTACATATTCGATATAATTGGTCATTGAGCGATGCTCCTCCGTCGCCAGTGCGCCGATCTTGTCAAAGACATCGTCGTTCAATCGCAGGGTAAAAACGCGCTTGTTGGTCGCCATACGAACCACTCCCCGGCTTTATTGCCTCTATTGTACGGGAAAAAGCCGGGAAAGTATGCGCTCATTTGATAGCTAAGTGATATCACTTTATAATAAAACACATATAAGGTGGTGTTGTCTTTTGTCGGTGACTTGTTTCTTTATCGGGCATCGGAACGCGCCCGAATCCGTCTATCTTCCTGATCATCACCGTGGTCGTGCTGCTGGCCACCTATCTGGGCGTGCTGCCCGCGGGCATGGCCGGGTGCTTCGCGTTCATGATCGTCATCGGCACCATATTCGCCTGGATCGGCGACCACACCCCGATCATCAAGGACTAACTCGGCGGCGGCGCCATCGTGTGCATCTTCGGCTCGGCGCTGTTGGTGTTCTTCAACCTGCTGCCCAAGAAGATCGGCGTCGACGAGGTGACGGGCGCCGCCATTTACAACATGGCCATGCCCTTTGCCAGCGCCAAGGGCGCTTCGGACCTGGTGGGCAACATCGGCACCTTCTTCAAAACCGAGGGCGGCTTCCTCGACTGGTACATCGCCGCCCTGATCACCGGCTCCATACTCGGCATGAACCGCAAGCTGCCGGTGAAGGCCGCGGCCCGCTACTTCCCGGCCATATTCGGCGGCCTGATACTAGAGTGTGTTTCTAAAATGCCTGAAGCGCATTTTCGGCGTCTTTGACTGCATTTCTCCCTTGACTTAGTCCCACTAAGCCTGCGGGAAATCGCCTTGAAATGCAGTCAAATCCACTCGAAACTGCATCTCCCGGCATTTAGAAACACACTCTAGCCTTCGCGCTGTGCTGCGGCGTGGCGGCCATCATGGGCTACCCGGTGATGAACGCGCTTTTGCTGATCGCCCTGCCATCATGGGCGGCGGCATGGGCGCCGGCGCGACCCCGCTTTCCAAGATCTTTGAGAGCTCCGGCTCCATGACCGCCGCGGAGGCGCTGTCCGTCATGACCCCCGCCGTGGCCATCGGCAACGCGGTGTCCATCGTGCTGGCGGGCGTGCTGGTGAAGGTCATCAGCGGCAAGCTCAACGGCAATGGCCAGCTGATGCAGGCCGGCAGCATCGACCCCAAGGAGCTGGAGATCAGCCCCGAGATGCAGAAGAAGCGCGAGTCCCTCTCGCTGACCAACATGGGCATCGGCCTCTTGGTCTCCGGCGGCTTCTTCGCCTGGGGCTTCATCTGCGCGGGCGTGTGGAAGGCGCTGGTGCCCGGCATCACCATCCACGCCTACGTCTGGATGATCATCACCGTGGCCATCTGCAAGATCGCCGACATCATCCCTGAGAACATCGAGATCGCCTGCTTCCAGTGGTTCCAGTTCATCATGAAGAACCTGACGAACATGCTGCTGGTGGGCATCGGCATCTGCTACCTGGACATCAACACGGTGATCTCCTCGTTCAGCATCACCTACCTGCTGCTGTGCGCGGCCACCTGCATCGGCGCGTTCGCCGGCGCGGCCATCGTGGGCAAGCTGGTGGGCTTCTATCCCTTTGAGGCGGGCGTCACCGCGGGCCTGTGCATGTCCAACATGGGCGGCACCGGCGACGTGGCCGTGCTCTCCGCCGCGGACCGCATGGAACTGATGCCCTTCGCGCAGATCTCCTCCCGTCTCGGCGGCGCGATCATACTGCTCATCGCCAGCCTGATGCTGTCCATGCTCGCCAGGTTCCTGGTGACCTCCAACCCCGAGGCCGTGCAGACCGCACTGAACCTCGCTCGGGCGGCCATGGGCTGATCCCCGACTTAAAACGCCTCCTGCGGCAGGCCGCAGGAGGCGTTTTTGTATGGGAGCGTTACTTGCTTACCTTGAACTTCACCTTAGCCTTCTTCTTCCCGCGAACGGCGGTGGCGGTGATGGTCACCTTGCCCGGCTTTTTGAAGACGACCTGCCCGCCCGCGACCGTAGCGACCTTCTTATTGCTGGAGGTCCACTTTATGTCGCTGTTGGCGCCGTCGGGGAGGGTGGCGACCAGCCGGACCGTCTCCCCCACCCTGGCCGGAACCGTGCCGGACATGTTCAGCGACACGCGCTTCGGGACCGTGGGATCGAGCACCTTCAGCGTGATCGTCCGCTTCTTCTTCCCGACCTTGAACGTGATCCTGGCCTTGCCCGCCTTGAGCGGCGTCACGAGGCCGTTGCTGTCCACGGTGACGACCTTACTCTTGTTCGATTTGAAGCCCTTCCCGACCTGTCCGCCCAGCTCGATCCGGAAGGGCTTCCCGACCTCGATCGTGGCCTTGCTGTCCTTCTTGGGGGCGTAGATCGGGTAGACCGTCGGCCCGGCGGGGGTCGAGGATCCGGCTGGGGTCGAGGGCGTCGAGGGTGTGGATGATGCAGGTGTCGATTCCGCCGCCTTCACGGTCAGCGTGCCCTCCACCACCTTGGCGACCACATACTTATCGGTGCTGTCCGCGGTCTTTTTCAGCGTCACGCCGGAGAACTTCACGGGATAGGTCCCCGCAGCGGTGCCGGTCGCGGAGGCGCTGACGCCGGGGAAGCTCAGCCCGGCCACACTGCACGTGTACCCGCTGACGCTCTGCGCGCTGCCGTTGCAGGTCACGGTCTTGCTGTTCGCGGTCAGGGTCACGTCGGCGTACCACTGGGCGTAGAGGGTGACATCGCCGCTGATATTGATCGTCGCTCCGTCGGCATAGCGCGTCCACGTGCCGTCTTCCCGCGTATTCCACGCCTTGAAGGTGTGGCCCTCAAGCGTGAAGGCGTTGGCATTGAGCCTGCTGTCCGCGTCGGAAGCCACTTTTTCGTCCGCCATCGTTCCGCTGCCGCCGTTGGCGTCAAATTTGATCGTGACCGGCATGCCGATCACCGCCTCGCCGTCGGCATCGGTGAGCACGCTATAAGCCGTATTGTCGCTGGCGAACACAGTCGCGGGAGCGGTATCGCCCATAATCGCCGCGTAGTCGCTTGTTATGGTGACCGGTATGGAGGACTCGACGGTCACGCCGATTTTATCTTCAGTGTTCAACAGCGCGCCGGCAACGGTCACGACCTGGCCGGAGTGCAGGAAGACGTTGTTGGCCACACTGTTGATCGGGTCTTCTATATTTTCTTTGATCGTCGGCGCGCCGGACAGTTTGAGCGTACCCTGTGACAGGTCCACGCCGCCGCCTTTGCCGCCGCGGAGCACTTGGTTACTGATGATGCTGCCGCCGGTCATGGTGAACGTCGCGTCGCTGTTCACGGACACGCCGCCGCCATTGCCGAGCGCGCTGTTATTGTGAATGTCGCCGCCGGACAGCGTGAACCTGCTGGTTCCCACGCTCACGCCGCCGCCGTTGATACATGCAGTATTGCCGTTGATCTTGCCGCCGGTCATGGTCGTCTCGTCCTGAGCGCCGCCGGCAAGATACACGCCGCCGCCGTCTGCATTTGCGTTATTGGCGTAGATGTTGCAGCCGGACAGCGTGAGCGTGCCGCCGGTCTTGTAGACGCCGCCGCCGTTGTACTGCGCGGTATTGTTGTTGATCGTGCCGCCGGACCGCTCGAACGCGCCGCCCTCGCCGCCGAAGCTCACGCCGCCGCCGTTAGTATTCGCGCGGTTGTAGCCGATCGAGCCGCTGGACTGCTTGAACGTCCCCTTGTCGACATCAACGCCGCCGCCGTTGCTGTCTGACATATTTTCGCTGATCGTGCCGCCATGCATTATGAACGTGCTTTTGTCATTTCCAGTATTTCCGACATACACGCCGCCGCCGGAAGCATTCGCCTTATTGTAGGAGATTGTGCCGGCGCTCATAGTCATCTTGCTTGCGTCCAGATTCACGCCGCCGCCGCTTCCGCCCGACGCGGTATTGCGGGTGATCGTGCCGTTATTCAGGTTGAATTCCGCGCCATTGGACACATACACGCCGCCGCCGCTTGACGCGGTATTCCCGGCAATCGTGCCGCCGGACAGCTTGAACGTGCTAATCGAGGTTGCGCTGTTTTTGACATACACGCCGCCGCCGCTCTGGGTTGCGGCATTGCCGGTGATCGTGCCGCCGGACAGCTTGAACGTGCCGCCGTTGTCCACATACACGCCGCCGCCGAGGGAAGTGTTGTTCCCGCCTTTGATGACGCCGCCGTTGACGGTAACAGGCTCGGTATTTTTGCCGGTCGGGTCGGTGTAGGTGATTTCGGGAGAGTGCGTCGCATTCTTATCGTTGTCGATAACGGTCAGCGTCCCGGTTTCCACCCTGATGACATACCCTTTTTCTGCCGCGTTGCTCAGCCCGCGGTCGATCACATGGCCGTGGAGGTCGAGGGTGACGTCCTTGCCCGCGGGCACCACCAGCGCGCCCTCGTTATAGGTGTCCACATAATCCTTGTCCAGCGTGACGTCGGTTCCTGCCGCCAACTGGTTTTGCAGCCACTTCCACGCGGAGAACGTCGCCGAGACGGTCACAGGATGCGCGGGCATGGTGAAGGTGTAGGTGTTGTTGATCATACTGCCCGTCACATCCGCGCCGTCCACGGTCAGGCTCCTAAATTCATAGCCCGCACTCGGGGTGACCGTCAGCGTGACCTCGCCGTCGCAGGGCGCGGTTGTCGCGTTCGCGCTATCGCCCACCTTCGCGGTGACGCTGCCGCCGGTGATGGTCCCAAGTTTTATTGCGAAGTCGATGGCCGTGAATGTCGCAGACACGGTCACGTCATAATTGGGCATGGTGAAGGCGTTGTTCACTACGGAGACCGTCGTGGTTGAATCGTCCGTCTTGGTGACGGTTATTTCGGAAAGTTCATATCCATCATCCGGGGTCACTCTCAGGGTGACGATATCCCCGGCAGCAGCGGTCTTAAAGACGGACGTCACGCTGCCGTGGATTGTCTCGCTGACAGTGATGCTGTAGTAGTCGATACCGTCGACCGTGTTCTTGATGAGTTTTTTGCCGTTGATGGTGGCAAGGCTTGCCACCTCACCGGGAGCGATTTCCACGGGAGTCTCTTCATCGGTCTTGAGATGGCATGTCGCTTTGACCGTGCCGGCATAGCTGCTGGCAAGGATGAAATCCCCCGCGTCATCAGAGAGCCCCAGCGAAATCGTGCCGGGCATATCTTTATTGTCAGCGCCATCGCCGATACCCACGCCGCTGTTGTAGCCATTAGCCGTGATCTGACCGCCGGTAATGGTGATCGTGCCGCCCGCACCGCTGTAGCCACCGCCGATGCCCGCGGCGTAGTTGCCGCCGGTAGCCGTGACGTTGCCGCCGTCAATGGTGATCGTACCGCCCGCACCCTCATTGCCGCCGCCAATGCCCGCGGCGCGGTCGCCGCCGGTAGCCGTGACGTTGCCGCCGTCAATGACGATCGTGCCGCCCGTGCCGTAGCAGCCGCCGCCGATGCCAGCACCCATGATACCGCCGTAGGCCGTGACCTGACCGCCGTTGACGGTGATTGTGCCGCCGGGCTGGTTCGCATTGCCGCCGATGCCCGCGTTGTTAAGCTCAACGTAGCTGACGGTCAGTTTGCCCATGACGTCGTCCGTTCTCTGGGCATAGATGGTCAAACTATTGTTCCACTGACGTTGATGCCGCCCTGTATGGTGAGCCACGCGCCGTCGCAGAGGATCAGGTGCGCGTCGCCGCTGACCGCGATGCGGCGCTCGATAGTAACAACGCGACCGTCCGGGATATAATACCAGCCCGTGAGATTGTCCGTTTCAGTCAGACTCCTGATGTCCGTACACGTCGCGCTCTTCATTTCGCCCGCCGCGTCCAGATATATAATGGACTCTTGGCCTTCAAACAGTGCGTTGGCCGCTTCCTCCGCCGCCGATTCCTCGGAGGCGTCCGGCATTTCCGCCTCGATCGTGATCGCGTCCTCGAGGGACAGGCCGTCCTCCGCCGCGTCGATGTCGGCGGGAGCGTCCTCCGCCGCGTCGCCGGACGGTTTCCCCGCCGCGTCGGACTTCTCTTCGTCGGACTCCTCTTCGTCGGACTTCTCCCCGTCGGATTCCTCCCCGGACTTCTCCGCGTCGGATTCCTCCACCTCGGACTTCTCCGCGCCGGATTTCTCCTCCCCGGGCTCCTCCTCCCCGGGCTCCTCCGCGTCGGACGGCTCCGCGTCGGGAGTGTCCGCGTCGGGGCACTCCTCCCCGGCGTCCGCGCCCTCGGGCGCTTCCCCGTCGGGCTGCGCGTCGCCGGTGGCGTCGGGCGTCGCTTCGGACAGATCGGACGGCTCGGGCGGCGTCTCCGCCGACAGCCCGTCCGCATCGCCCGCGGAAGGCTCCGCGGCGGGCGATTCACCGGCGTCCGCGTCCGCCGCGCCGGGGATGGCCGCATCCTCCGCCGGGGCGTCCGCGCCGTCCGTCAGGCCCTGCGCCACGTTCGCATCCTCCCCCTGCGCCGGGGCGTCCGCATCCGGATCATCGCCAGGCGCCGGGGCGTCCGCGTCCGTATCATCGCCAAGCGCATATTCCGCTTCCCCGGGCTCCGGGTCGACCGCGTCCGCCGCGATCTCTCCCGCGTCCGGATCGTCCCCCGCGTCCGCCGCGTCGACAACGCTGATGTCCGCATCGACGCCGTCAAGGTCCGCGCCCGCCGCTTCGACGGTTCTTACGTCCGCCTCGGCATCGACGCAGGGCAGGCGCTCGTCGGCAAGGCCGACGGTGAAGGGCATCGCCAGCATGAGTGCGATCGCCAGTGCCAGGGTTCTCCTGATGATGCGTTTCATGATGCTTCCTCCCCGAAATAGCAGTCGCGCCACTGCGCTTTACGCCCCGCGCCAATGCGCAAGCGCAGGCGCGGGTTTCACCCGGCGATTCATAGAATCGCTCGGGCTCAGTCCGGCTTTGCCGGACGCTACGCGCAGGCGCGACCAGCCCGGGCGAATCCTCCGGATTCCTGCCCGGCGCTGCCGGCGCTTGCCCTTCGGGCAGTTGCGCCGGTGCGTATACAGTCGGCGCTGCCAAATGCGGATCACAGCGGTCACATCGCCCCGTCCTTCATAAAGACGGCCTTCACGGTCTTCAGTATGATGCGGATATCCAGGCCGAGGCTCCAGTGGTTGATGTACTCGGTGTCCAGCCGGACGACCTCCTCGAAGTCGGTGATCCTGCTTCGGCCGCTCACCTGCCACATGCCGGTCAGGCCGGGCTTGGTCGATAGGCGCGCCCTGTGGTGGTACTTGTACTTCTCCCACTCGTCCACCGTGGGCGGCCTCGTACCCACGAGGCTCATCTGGGACATCAGCACGTTGAAGCACTGGGGCCACTCGTCCCAGCTCCCGGAGCGGAGCTTCTCGCCGATGCCCGTGACCTGCTTTCCGTCGACGATCTTGTTGCCGATGATGCGCGGGTCCCAGTCGAGCTTGAACATCATGCCGTCGGACACCCGGTTGTTCTCCATCAGCTCCGCCTTGCGCGCCTCGGCGTCCATGTACATGGAGCGTATCTTGTAGACCTGGAACTTCTTGCCGTTCAAGCCGATGCGGGTCTGCTTGAAGAGTATCGGCCCCGGGCTCTCCCTCTTGATCTTCGGCCCGACCACCGCGATGACCACCAGCGCCACGAGGCTGCCCACCAGGCCGCCCGCGATGTCCATCAGCCGCTTCAGCGCGAGCTGCACGGGGCTTGCGAAATTGGCGGCGGTGGTGAGCACGGTGTAGCCGCCGACCTTCTCGATGAAGTTCCGCTCGCCCGTCGCGGAGATCGGCAGCCGGATGTGTACCGGGATCGCCATCTGGCGACAGGCTTCGATCAGCGCCGACACCGTGGCCGGCTCCCCGGCCTCCGCCTCGAGGTCCCGGTCCGCCGTCTCTTCGCCGGCGTCGTTGATGATTTCCTCGATGCTCTTGTAAAAGGCGTCGCGGTGGACCTCGATGTCCGTCAGCTGCGCGGGGTAGACGAACACCTCGTCCACCCACTCGCGGCAGATATAGTCCGCCGCGGTGCCCAGGCTGGCGACGACCGGGACGCCGCTGATCTCCTCGCCCGTGCCGTCCCGGTTGCTTAGCACGATGCCGACGTATTCCACATTGTCCGTGGCGCTGACCTGGCCCAGTATCTCCGGGACCTGCCGCTCGTCGGCCACGAGAATCATCGACGCCTTTTTGATGTTCTTCTGTCCGATCCTGCGCACGATCGGCTTCCACGCCAAGCGCGTGGCGTACCCGAGCACCAGGTGCAAGCACGCCGTGAGGAACACCGTGATTCGACTGTAGACGTCGCCGCTCCGCATTGCGAACAGATAAAGCGTGATCACGCCCAGCACCACCAGCACCTGCTTGAGCGTCTGCATAAATTCCACGAAATAGCCGCGTCGCATCACGTTGTGCATCGTGTTGAACACGGCCGCGATGAGGATATCCACCACGACCAGCATGATGGCGAGGGACTTATACCGGTCGGACGCATAGGGCATGCCGCCATGCCTGTACGCATAGGCGAGTATGAAGGCGAGCTGCAACGCCAGCACGTCCAAAAGTATGAAGTCGATGTGCTTTAACCATCCCTGAATGCTGCGCTTGTACACTGTATTTCATCCTTCCCCACACGGTCTTCTGTCCTGGTGGAGTGCAAGTAATCATCCGTAAACGGCCGGGACGCATCCCCCGCCCGGGGGGGCGCCGCACCGCCGAAGCAAAACTGCTGCAACCGAACGCGCATCGCGCCGGTTGCCTGATCATTATACCATGCGCGGAACAAAATGTCTACATTATATGCAACTATTTACGGACAGATCGGCACGCGCCCTTTTTCCCGCCGCGCACACCTTGCGGGAAGTGGAATAATATGCTATAATCCAGTCATACAAACGACAGGAGGTCATGGTATGAAGAAGCGCATATTCTTGCTTGCACTGGTCTGCGCGCTGCTGGCGGCGTCGCTGACCGGCCTTGCCGAGGAAGCCTCGGCGGCGCCGGAACCAAACGACGTCCCCCAGGCCGCCGAGGCGCCCGAGGACGACATCGTCACCACGAAGCACACCGCGAACATACAGGGGCAGGCGCTTTCCTACACCGCCGACACCGGCACGATGGTACTCGAGACCGGCGGGGAGACCTGCGAGGTCTTCTTCACGGCCTACACCCTCGACGGCGCGGAGGACCCCGCCGACCGGCCGGTCACCTTCGCCTTCAACGGTGGGCCGGGCTCGTGCAGCATGTTTTTGCATGTGGGCTGCCTGGGGCCGCGGCGCATCGACGTGGACGAGTACGGCTACACCGTCGGCCTGCCGACCGGCATGTCGGACAACGAGAACTCCCTGCTCGACCTGACGGACATCGTGATCATCGACGCCATGGGCACCGGCTACTCCCGCCCCGCGGGCGGCTCCGATCTGTCGGCGTTCATCGGCTACGAAAACGACATCCGCACCATCGGGGACTTCATCTACCAGTACGTCAACCGCAACGGCCGCTGGCGCTCGAAGAAGTACGTGGCCGGGGAGTCCTACGGCACCACCCGCGCCGTGGGCCTCTGCCAATACCTGGCGGACGCCTACGCCATGAACCTGAACGGGCTGATGCTGATCTCCTCCGTCAACGACTTCTCGGCGCTGCTGTTCGCCGACAGCAACGAGATCCCCTACGCGCTGTTCATCCCCACCTTCGCCGCCGACGCCTGGTATCACGGCCTCGTCGCCGAGGCGTACCGCGACATGGCGCTGGAGGACTATCTTGCCGAGGTGCGGTCCTTCGTCGAAAAGGAATACGTCCCCGCGCTGTTCATGGGCAACGCCCTGACGGACGCGGAGAGGGACGCCGTCGCCGGCAAGCTGGCCGACTACACCGGGCTTAAAAAGGACTACGTGCTGGGCCGGAACCTGCGCGTCGCGCTGGACGACTTCTGCACCGAGCTGCTCAACGACCAGGGCCTGACGGTGGGCCGCTACGACGGCAGGATCACCGGCCCGAAGACCAGCGGCTCTCTGGACAACGGCACCAGCGACCCCTCCAACGCCGCCTTCCAGCTCGGCTACGGGAACACCTTCAACGACTACCTGGCCAACGAGCTGGGCTACCGGACGGACCGGCCCTACGTTCCCTCCGACAACGGGATCAACAACGCCTGGACCTTCCCGATCGGCGGCTGGGGCGGCTACCTGAGCCAGGAGCAGACCGTCTACGAGTGCATCTCGAAGAACGCCTTCCTGAAGGTCTGGGTGCTGTGCGGGTACTACGACGCGGCGACGCCCTTCTACTCCGCGGAGTGGGTCTACCGCCACGTGTTCCT
Source organism: uncultured Eubacteriales bacterium (assembly GCA_902790525.1). Classification (GTDB taxonomy): domain Bacteria; phylum Bacillota; class Clostridia; order Christensenellales; family Aristaeellaceae; genus UBA2862. The sequence goes on along the minus strand of CADASI010000021.1, from coordinate 37,363 downwards.
GGACGACGCCCATAAGGACAACCTTTCGTTTACCTACTACCCCTGCGGCCACATGATCTACATGGAGAAGGCGTCCTTCGACAAGTTCCGCCGGGATGCCGAGGCCTGGTTCAAGTGATCCCGGGCAACCGTCCACAGCAAGGAGGTATCAACGCCATGAAGAAGACCTTTGCGATACTGCTCGCCGTTGTGCTGCTCGTCCTGCCCGCCCTGGCGGAGACCCACGATTTCTCCCCCTACGACCACTCCGTCGGCTGGGCGGGCGGCAGCCGGTACATGGTCTACGATTTCCCGGACATCTGCCTCTACCTGCCCGCGGATTGGGACGGCCTGTTCACCGACGTGCAGACCGACAAGGGCATATCGTTCTACCAGACCGCGAGCTATGAGAAGTTTGCGGAGAAGGACCTCCCCGGCGGCGGCTTCCTGTTCGAGCTGTGCGCCAGCGAGGGCCTGGAGTTCAAGGACCTGCCGCGATTTGAATACCTCGGATACAGCGACAACGCCAAGCTGCACTTCTACCTGGTGCTGCCGACGGACTATCCCGCCTACCCCGAGGAGGACATCATGGCCGAGTACAACCACATGGCGGAGGAGATCCAGCCGGTCGTGGTGGAGATGGCCAGGATCAGCAGGAACATGGACTACTACACGGAGGGCGTGGAATCCACGGACATGGGAAAGTCCTGACCCCCGGGGCGAACGCCCGGGCGGCGGGCCGCTTGACAGCCATGGTAGAATAGGTGTGTATATCCCTCACACAGAGTATCGGCGGAGCCGGGCCGCGTGAGCGCGCCCGGCTCCGCCTGAAGACACATCACCGGGAGGTCACCCCTTGAACGCCAAAGAAACGCTCAAAAAGCTGAAGAAGGAAAGATGGATCGGCAGCGTGGCGCTGCTCATGGCGTGGGATTTCGTCATGATCTACGCCTCGTACTTCCTGGCGCTGTGGCTGCGCTTCGACTGCCGCTACCGCGCGATCACCCCGAAGTACCTGATGGCCTACCGCCGCTTCATACCGTACTACGCGCTGTTCTGCATCGCGGTGTTCTGGGCCATGCGGCTCTACCGCATCGTGTGGCGCTACATCGGCATCGGGGAATTGCACCGCATCGTCATCGCCAACCTCATCACGTGCCTGGCGCACATCGTGGCCATCACCGCGCTGCTGCACGGGCGCAGCATGCCACTGTCCTACCACGTCTGGGGCGCGCTGTTCCAGATCATCACCGTCACGGCGGTGCGCTACGCCTACCGCTTCTCGCTGGAGATACTGGTGCGCCTGCGCAGGCCGGACGCCGGCACCCACCGGGTGATGATCATCGGCGCGGGCGCGGCGGGCCAGATGCTGCTCAAGGACCTGCGGGCGCACCGGCGCTCCCCGGACCGGGCGGTCTGCTTCATCGACGACGACCCCAACAAGCGCGGCCGCTACATCGAGGGCGTGCCGGTGGTCGGCGGGCGGGACGAGATCCTCCCGACGGTGAAGGCCTACGGCGTGGACAAGATCTTCCTGGCCATGCCCGGGGCCACCGCGGAGGCCCGGCGGGACATACTGAACATCTGCAAGGAGACCGACTGCAAGCTGTTGCAGCTCCCCGGCATGTACCAGCTCGCCATGGGCGAGGTGACCGTCAGCCGCATGAAGCACGTCTCGGTGGAGGACCTGCTGGGCCGCGAGCCCATCAAGGCCGACATGCGGGAGGTGTACGCCTTTATCAACGGCAAGGTGGTGCTGGTCACCGGCGGCGGCGGGTCCATCGGTTCCGAGCTGTGCCGGCAGATCGCCGCGCACCATCCCCGGCAGCTGATCATATTCGACGTCTACGAAAACAGCACGTACAGCATACAGCTCGAGCTGAAGGAAAAGTACCCCGACCTCGACCTCCGGGTGCTGATCGGCTCGGTGCGCGACAGCCGCCGGGTGTACCAGCTGTTTGAAAAATACCGCCCGCAGATCGTCTACCACGCCGCAGCCCACAAGCACGTGCCGCTGATGGAGGACAGCCCCTGCGAGGCCATCAAGAACAACGCCATCGGCACCTACAAGACCGCCTACGCCGCCATGGTGCATGGCTGCGAGCGGTTCGTGCTGATCTCCACGGACAAGGCCGTCAACCCCACCAACATCATGGGCGCGTCCAAGCGGCTGTGCGAGATGATCATACAGAGCTTCGACGAGAAGATCAAGGCCGGCAAGGCCAGCGAAATTCCCCAGCTCTTCACCCACACCGGCGTCGAAAACGCCGACAAGGACGGCACCGGGGCGCTGTGGAAGAACGTCAAAACGGAGTTCGTGGCCGTGCGCTTCGGCAACGTTCTGGGCTCCAACGGCTCCGTGATCCCGATCTTCAAAAAGCAGATCGAGCAGGGCGGGCCGGTGACCGTGACCCACCCCGAGATCATACGCTACTTCATGACCATCCCGGAGGCCGTAAGCCTTGTGATGCTGGCCGGGACCTACGCCCACGGCGGGGAGATCTTCGTGCTGGACATGGGCAGCCCCGTGAAGATCGTCGACCTGGCCCGCAACCTGATACGCCTCTCCGGCTACAAGCCCGACGTGGACATCCGCATCGAGTACACCGGCCTGCGACCCGGCGAGAAGCTCTACGAGGAAAAGCTCATGGCCGAGGAGGGGCTCCAAAAGACGGAAAACGAGCTCATCCACATCGGAAAGCCCGTTCACTTCGACACGGATATGTTCCTGCAACAGCTCGATGAACTGATGCTGGACGCCTATGACAACGACGACGCCATCGCCGACCGCGTCGCCCGGATGGTCGTCACGTATCATCCGGAAAAGACGGCGAGGGAGTAGGGGTTATGTCAGTACAAACCCGATCGTAGGGACGCCATACTTGGCGTCCGCAGGGGACAGGTCGCCGTAGGGGCGATGCCCTCATCGCCCGCATGGAACAATACCCCCGTAGGGGCGGCGATGCGCCGCCCGCCCGAAAGGAACCATGGATTCTGAACGGGCGGGCGCCGCATCGGCGCCCCTACGACGTCCCGGGAGGATAACGACCTCACAGCACGACATCCCCGATCCTGTACCCCTCCGGCAGCGGCGCTTCCTTCAGAAACCGGAAGCCGTCGTCGCGCAGTATGGGCAAAAACGCGGCGTAGGGAATGCCGCCGAACTCGTTGCCATAGCTGCTGGCCCCGAACCAGCCGCCCTCCTTGGCCCGCAGGTTGAGGTCCCGGGCGAACTTGGTGCGGTTGGAGCAGTCGTGCACCGCGATGGGCCAGCGCTCCTCCGAGGCCCGGCGCATCATTTTGAGCGTCAGCTCCCGGCTCCATATCGGGGACAGGTAGCCCTGGCGGCACATCACCAGCGGCTCGCCCCAGTAGTTTTCGATGTTGTTGGGGTTCAGGTGAAGCTCCGCGCAGTTCATGAAATCGAGCCCCGTGGCGAGTATGCGGTCCTTCTTTTGCAGGAACAGGTCGTAGAACTCCGGGGTCATGGGGGTCTCGATGCCCGCCATGGGGATGTATTGCTTGGCGACGCCGATCATGTCGATCACCCGGTCGGCCACCCGCGCCGCGCCCAGGTTGAACCGCAGCTCATTAAGCCCCGCCTCGCCCAGCGCCCGCAGGTTCTCCTCCGTGGCCAGCGTGCCGTTGGTGTACATGTGCTGGTAGATGCCCGCCTCGTGGAACCTGCGGATGATGCCGTAGTACTTCTCGATCTCCATGAAGGGCTCCAGGTACACGTAGGCCACGCCGGTGGGATGCCTGTCCACGGACAGCAGCAGGTCCAGGTCGCGCTCGTAGAACTTCGTGCCCCCGATCTCCCACATGCCCTCGCCCACCGGCGGCTGCCCGTCCATCTCGCCGAAGTCGTAGCAGAAGGGGCATTGCAGGTTGCATTTGTTGGTCTTGCGGATGGCTCCCAGCCCCGTGCCCAGCAGGCAGGAGCGGCAGCCCTTCGGGAATTTGTCGTCGGGCCCCACGTAATACGTGCGCCCCTCGAGGGATTTAAGCCCCGGCACCTCGGCCATCAGCGCCTCCAGGCGGGCGTTCTCGGCCTCCTCGATCTGGTAAAGCGTCGCCAGCGCCAGCTCCTGCTGACGGGGCGGCAACCCCTCCCCCTCGTCCAGTTCAGCAAAGAATTCAAACCATTGAAGAGCGTCGTGCTTGGATATGTTCATACACTTCCATACCTCATTTTTCTGTCGATTGTATTCGTTTGATTCCATTTCCGGCGATGGTTCTCAGCGCCCACTCAAACCCCCTCGCCACCCGCACCTCGGGCTCGGCGAAGTGGTTGCCCTCGTTCCACGCCAGCGTGGCGGGGATGTCCCGAAAGCGGTCGGCCTGACGGCGTATGGCGTCGCCCACGGTTGCCATCTGCCGGTTGCGGGTCCGGGGCTCCTGCTTGCCGAGGCTCAGGTAGGCCGCGCCGCGGGGCGCGTGGGCGTCGGCGTAGGCGTCCCAGCCGGGATACCACACCGAGGGCGACGCGGCGACCACGGCGTCGAAGGCGTCGCACTCATAGTGCGCCCACAGCGCAAACAGTCCCGCCAGCGAATAGCCGCCGATGACGCGGGGCAGCGCGGGGTCGAGCCGGGGCAGCGCCTCCGAGAGGAGCCAGTCCAGCGTCCCGCGCGCCTGCCCGCCGAAGGGGACCTTCCCGAACGCCGGCGGCGCGGGCCACGGGGAGAGGTCCCGGTCCCAATCCGCCACCTCTGCTTCGGCAAACACAAAACCGGCATCCGTCATGCCCCGCAGCGCGTCCAGCGGGTCGCCCTCCCCGGCCCCGGTGACGTACACGAGCGCCGCGCGGGGTTCGCCGACGGCGACGCACCGCGCAAGCCTCATGCCTTTACCCTCCCGCAGTAGTATTCCAGCCGGTCCGCCAGGCTGTTCATCACGTACCACAGGGTCTCGTAGTGCATGAATTGCAGGGCGTTTTCGTCGAACAGGTACTTGATGTTGGCCGGGAACTCATCGTCGCCCTCCCAGAACTGAAACCATATGCCGAAGTCCATAAACACCGGTATGGCGTAGCCCACGTCCGACTTGCCCAGCGGCACGCCGCCCAGCTGTTCGCAGGCGGCCCGCAGCGCGTCGGTGCGGCCGGAGAACTTCGCCGCGGTGGCCTCGTGGCTCAGCGTGCGGTCGTGGCCCGCGCCGATGATACCCCCCAGCGCGCTGATGGACGCCCATCGCCCCGCGGCGCGGGGACGTCCCTCGGGATACGCCAGCAGGTCGAACAGCGCCATGGTCTCGTTCACGCCGTCCGGGGAACGGTAGACGCCCGCCCCCTCCAGCGGGATCAGCGCCCCCGTGTGCCGGTCGACGGCCATGCGCTCGCCAAAGTAGCGCACGTACAGGCGGTCCGCGTCGTGCTCCAGGTCCCACCGCGCGATCATCGCCGCCTGGTCCTTCTGAAGAAAGTACGCCCGCGCGCCCGCCGCCATCTTTTCGTAGTTCGACGCCATCCCGCGCCCTCCGTTCACGTTGTTATGCGCTCTGAGTATAGCATATTATGGCATGGAATGCAAACCGAAGCGGCCATATCTTAACATCATCCATAATAATATTTGATCGGCAATAAAAATATTATAATTTGACATTATCAGTTTACGGGTTTATAATCATTCATATCCGGCGAAGAAGGGAAGTGGGACGCATGCGGGACATCGCGAAGGAGACGCGGATATTTGCGGAATATCCGATACTGCGGGCGGTGCTGACGCTGGCGATCCCCACGGTGATCAGCCAGATCATACTGGTGATCTACAACATGGCGGACACCTTCTTCATCGGCATGACGGGCTCCGACGCGATGCTGACGTCGGTGACGGTGTGCATGCCGGCGTTCATGTTCCTGTCGGCCATATCGAACCTGTTCGGCGTGGGCGGGGCGAGCGTGATTGCCCGCGCGCTGGGCGCGGGGGAGATCAAGAAGGCGAAGTACACCGCCGCCTTCGCGTTCTGGGGCTGCGTGGGCGTGACGGCGCTTTACTCGCTGGGCGCGCTTGCGCTGATCCATCCCTACGTGGACGCGCTGGGCGGCGTGGACGCGCTGGTGCACGACAACGCCTGCCGCTACCTGCGCTGGACGGTGATCGTGGGCGGCGTGGGCACGTCCTTGAACGCGCTGCTGGGCCACCTGGTGCGCTCCGAGGGGCGCTCCGTGCAGGCGGGCTTCGGCATCGCGCTGGGCGGGGTGCTGAACATCGCGCTGGACCCGCTTTTCATGTTCGTGATCTTGAAGCCGGGCAACGAGGTCGCCGGCGCGGGCATCGCAACGATGCTCTCCAACCTGTGCGCCACGCTGTACTTCCTGGCGGTGATCCGTATGAACCGGGCGCAGTCGGTGCTGTCGCTCAGGCCCACCCGGCGCTCGTTCGACTACGAGATCCCCGCGGACGTGCTGTCCACCGGGCTGCCGGCGTGCCTGATGACGCTGTGCGAGAACATCTCCTACGCCGTGCTGGACCGACTGATGGCCTCCTTCGGCATGATGGCCCAGGCGGGCATCGGGGTGGCCAAGAAGGTCAACATGCTGGCCCACTGCATGGTGCGGGGCATGTCGCAGGGCGTGCTGCCGCTGATCGGCTACAACTTCGCTTCGAGCAACCATCACCGCATGAAGCGGGCGGTGGCGCTGTCCGCGTCCATCTCCATCGGGCTGGCGGCGGCGTGGATGGCGGTTTCGCTGCTGTTCAGCCGCAGCATGATCGGCGTGTTCATACAACACAAGTCCCCGTCGCTGGACTACGGCGCGGCGTTTTTGAGGATACTGTGCATCGGCGGGCCCTTCTCCGCCTGCGCCTACGCCTTCATCTCCTTCTTCCAGGCCACCGGGGAGAGCCTCAAGTCCTTCGTGCTGGCGATACTGCGCAAGGGGCTTCTCGACATCCCGCTGATGTTCATGCTGCTCAAGCCTCTGCCAATCTACGGCATCGTGTGGGCCACGCCCATCGCGGACTTCGTGTGCTGCGGCGTGTCGCTGATGCTGTTCGTGGGCTTCCTCCACCGCCTGAACCACGCGCGCTACATCCAGCGGGCGGTAGACGCCTGAGCAGAGTGTAGAGTTCAGAGTTCAGAGTTCAGTTGTGGAGGAAATCCTTGCGGATTTCTTTGATTTACAGAGCTACGGTCAATCGAAACAACGCTGTAATTGTCCATTCAATCAGAACAAATCCCGGAGGGATTTGAACCAAAACTGTACCCTGCACTCTCCACTCTGCACTCTAAAAAGTGCCGGACATCGCGTCCGGCGCTTTTTGCATCACCCGAGATAATCAATGGCGCTGTGGGCGGCGACATTCCCCTCCCCCACGGCCTTGGCGTACTGGTACGGCCGCCCGGTGCAGTCCCCGGCGGCGAACACCCCGGGCAGATTGGTGGCCATGGCGCGGTCCACGACGATGTGGCCCCCCTCGGTGGCGAGGCCGGGCAGCAGCGTGTTCAGCGCGATAGCGTCGCGCAGGCAGAACACCCCGTCCACCGGCAGCGTCCCGCCGGTGTTGAGCCGAAGCCCCGTCACGCGGGCGTCGCCTTCCACCGCCACGGGGCGGGCGTCGGGCGATTCCACGTTTTCCCCGGCCACGCCGGGGTTTTTGTAATAGGGGAAGAAGTACAGCTTCCCGGCCAGCCCAGCCAGGAACCGCACCTCGTGCTCGAAGCGCGGATTGCCGCACAGCACCGCGATCGTGCGGCCCCGGTACAGTCCGCCGTCGCAGGTGGCGCAGTAGCTTATCCCCCGGCCCACGTAGTCCGCCTCGCCCTCAAGCCCGCCGGACTGGTTCACGCCGGTGGCGAGGATCAGCGTCCTGGCCTCGTAAAAGTCCGGCCCGGCCATCAGCGCGTAGCGGTCGCCCATGGGCATGATCGAATTGACCATGGCCTCGGTGATCTCGAGGCCCATGGCCCGCACCTGGCCGAGAAACGCCTCGCTCAGCGCGGCCCCGGACACGTCCGTGAACCCCGGATAATTTGAAACGCGCTCCGCCCGCCCCAGCTTGTCGCTCAGCGTCCCCTTCCCGATCCATATCAGGCTCCTGTCGTGAATCTTCAAATTCAGCGCGGCCGAGACCCCCGCGGGGCCTGAGCCGATTATGGCGGCGTCATAAAGCATAGCATACTCCTTCTGCGTAAGCGTTTTAATAATTGAGAATTGAGAATAGAGAATTATATTAGCGCGGCAGCTGGTAGCTTTAATTCTCAATTCTCAATTCTCAATTTTTCAATTCTCAATTCTATTCTTCCTCCATCGCATCCTCGCTATCCACACGATCGATCGCGTTGACGACCCGCCTTGCGCGGGACTCGAGGGTGTCGAGCTCGCTGCCGGTCTGGGCGAGGCGCTGGCGCATGCGCTGTATGGACTCGTCGAAGCGGTCGAAGTCCTGCTTCATGCCGGAGAGGAGCTTGAGCACCTCGCCGCTGCGCTTTTCGAGGGTCACGGAGCGGAAGCCCATCTGCATGCTGGTGAGCAGCGCGGAGAAGGTGGCGGGGCCGGAGATCAGCACCCGGTACTTCTCCTGGGTGCGCTCGATCAGCCCCTCCCGCCGGGCGACCTCGGCGTAGAGGCTCTCGGTGGGCAAAAACATCACCGCGAAATCCGCGGTCATGGGCGGGTCGATGTACTTGTCGTGGATGCGCCGGGCCTGCTCCAGCACCGCGCGCTCCAGCTGGGCGGCGCACCGACGCACGGCCTCGCGGTCGCCGGACTCCTCCGCCTCCACAAGGCGCAGGTAGTCCTCCTGGGGAAACTTGGCGTCGATGGGCAGAAGCCGCACCTCGTCCTCGCCGGTGGGCAGGCGCAGGGCGAACTCCACCCGCTGCTGGCTGCCCTCGGGAATGGCGACGTTCTCCACGTACTGGCCGGGCGCGAACAGCTCCGCCATCAGCGCCCGAAGCTGCACCTCGCCCCAGACGCCGCGGGTCTTCACGCCGCCCAGCATCTTCTTCAAATCGGTCATGCCGGTGGTGATCTCCCGCATCTCGCCCAGGCCGCGGTGCACGTTGGCCAGCTCGGCGTTGACCAGCCGGAAGGACTCGTTCAGCCGCCCGTCCAGCTTGTCGGACACGGTCTGCCGCACCTTCTCCAAACTCTGGTCGTTGGACTGCTGCATCTGGCTCATGCGCTCGTCCAGCGTGCGGCGCATGCGGTCCTGCCGGGCCTCCATGGACTCGGACAGGTGGTTCACCTGCCGCATCGAGGCGTTCAGCCCCTCCGCCAGCCGCACGATGGCCCGCTCCTGCCGCTCGGCGTCCCTGCGCATGCGCAGCATCATCCGCGCCTGCCGCCGACGCTCCTCGATGAGCGTCCAAATCACCCACGCCAGACCCGCGATGATGAGCAGGATGAACAGCACGAGCAATACTTTGCCAAACATAGGCACCTCCTGGTTGAATTAGGAATTGGGAATTAGGAATTAGGAATTCAGGATGAAGCCCTCCGGGTTTCTTTGATTCAGAAGGCTACGGCAAATCGTATCTGCATCAGATTCTGTTCTTTAATCAAACAAATCCCGCAGGGATTTGCACCGCCATTCCTAATTCCTAATTCCAAATTCCTAATTATACTATTACCCCATTTCTATGGTCTTTTCGTATGCGGAAACTACCGCCTCAAACGCCGCGGACCGGAAACCGGCGCGCTCAAGGGCGCGCACGCCCTGTATGGTGGAGCCGCCAGGGGAGCACACGGCGTCCTTGAGAGCCCCGGGGTGCTGCCCGGTTTTGAGAGCCAGCGCGGCGGTGCCCAGCAGGGCCTGGGCCGCGTAGGCCTGGGCCTTGGCGCGGGGCAGGCCGCAGGCCACGCCGCCGTCGGCGAGGGCCTCGATCATCATCGCCGCGAAGGCCGGGCCGCAGCCGCAGACCGCGCTGCCCGCGTCGATCAGGTGCTCGTCCACGAAGTCCAGCATGCCCGCCCCGGCCATGGCAGTTTTAAAGGTATCGAGCTTCGCGTCGTCCACGCCCTCGGAGCAGCACAGCACCATGCCCTGGCCGACGGCCGCGGGGGTGTTGGGCATGATGCGTATGATCGGGTACTCCGCCCCGGCCATCTCCCGGATGCGCCGCATGGTCAGCCCCGCCGCCATGCTCACCAGCACGCAGGGCGTCTCCCTATTGGCCAGTGCATCGCGGATGGACGCGAGCATGCCCGCCATCATCTGGGGCTTGACCCCCAGGAACAGGTAGTCCGCCTCGCGCGCCGCGGTCAGGTTGTCCACCGCGCGGGCGTCCAGCCTTTCGGCCAGCGCTTTGGCCTTCTCCGGGGTGCGGTTCGAGAGCAGCAGGTCCTTGCCGGGCACGGCCTTGCGCGCGGCGGTCGCCATCGCGCCGCCCATGTTGCCCGTGCCGATGAAGCCGAATACGGACATGATTCATCCCTCCATCTCTTAGAGTTGATATTTCGTCAGCCACTCGGAAAAGCGTCCGTAGATGGCATAGAAGCGGTCGTTGAGGTCCTGGGCCTCGTCGAGGGTGTACTTGTCGGCGGCCTCGTCGTAGGCATAGCGGCCCTGGGCGAGCTGCCCGCGGGCGTAGGCCTCCAGCTCGGCGGCGTCGGCGATGATTTCGCAGAGGTCCTCGAACCGTTTCGCGTCGACGGCCCTGACCCGCTTGATCAGCCCCGGGAAGTAGTCCGGCGACGACTGGGTCGCGAAGCCCCCCGCGCCGGTGTCGGCAAGCACGTTCTCCGCGTCGCCGGGGTACAGGTAGTAGGGCGTGGCGATGCCGTTCTCGTCCGTCGTCTGGCCCTGGTAGTCCGGCCAGGCGCAGGTGAACAGCAGGTAGTCGAACATGGCGTTGACGTCGGCGATCACGCCGTCCTCCGCCAGCGACTGGTACAGCGCGTACTCCTCCGAGACCTGCGACAGGTCCACGATCTCATACTTCGCGTCCACAATGCGGTAGTTGTACTCGTAGCCGTAGTCGTCGGAATACTGCCCCACGTCCATCCTGCCGGTGATCTTCACGGGCCGGTCGGTGTAGTCGAACTTCGTGCCCTTGGCGGCGTACACGGCCATGGTGTTGGACAGCTGCTGGGTGTTGGGCACGCAGAAGGGGCAGCTCTGGAAGGGCAGGTTCATCAGGTAGATGTAGTCGCCCTCCAGCGGCGACAGCGTGGCCATGTAGCCCGTCAGGCTCACGGTTTTGCCGTTCAGCTTCTGTATCGTCTCGATGCTGGCCGACTCCGCGAAGCTCAGCTTCGCCGCCTCCGCGTCCTTTGACCCGCAGCCCGACAGCAACGCGAGGGCCAGTACCAGCAAGAGGATGAGGTATTTCTTCATGGGATGCTCCTTTGCGACAGAGTGGAGAGTGCAGAGTACAGAGTGCAGTTTTGGTTCAAATCCCTCCGGGATTTGTTTGATTAAACGCGATAAACCGTAGCCCTATGATCAAAGAGATCCGCAAGGATTTCCACCAAAACTGTACTCTGCACTCTGTTCTCTGTTCTCTCTTTCTTTACGCTTCCAGACTGTCCCGCTTCGCCATGCGCCGCGTCAGCACGGCGGTGGGCAGTATGCTCAGGGCGAACACGGCGAGCAGTATGACCCACTCCAGCGGATAGATCTTCCAGGCGTTGAGCACGATGCCCATGCGCGCCACGAACCCCCGGATGCCCCACAGGCACAGGTGCGTCAAAAGCAGCGACAGCGCCATGGCGCACAGCCCGGTCAGGGCGTTCTGGATGAGGTACAGCCGGTTGATCTTGCCCATGCTGACGCCGATCAGCCGCATCAGGGCGATCTCGCGGCGGGAATCGACCATGTTGAGCAGCGCGATCACGGACACCACGAACAGGTTCATCACCAGTATCACCGCGCACAGGATGTACACGATCCTCCGGCTCAGGTCCACGTTGTCCATGACCTCCCGCAGCACGGTGTTGGGGTTGATGGCCAGGTAGCCGGTGTTGTCGCCGTAGTAGCTCATCAGCGCGGCGTAGTCCGACAGGGACTTCGACCGCACCAGCACGGCGCAGATCTCGCCCGCCCCGGCGTGGTGGTGCTCCTCGTGCTCCTCGTGATTTTCGTCGTGGTCTTCGTCGTGGTCCTCGTCATGATCCTCGTCGTGATGCTCATGCAGTTCCCAGATGGTCGAGACGGGGGTGAACACGGCGTTGTCGTAGGCGGTGTCGGTGCGCCTGAGCACGCCGACGACGGTCAGCGGGTGATCCGCGTGGGCCGCGCCGTCGTGGGACAGCCCATGGGAGGAGATGATCTGATCTCCGGGGCTGAGATTGTAGGTCTTCGCCACGTCGAAGCCCACCACGGCCTCCATTGGCTGATCGAACATCTCGCCCTTCAAAAGCGCCTTGTCCGAAAGCAGCGCCGGGTCGGTGCCCACGATGGGCGCGGCGTTGTAGCTGTCGCCCATGCTGAACGGTATGGCGGCGTTGACCTGGCCGGAGCGGTTCAGATCGTCGATGACGGAATAGGGTATGGTGCCCAGCGGCTTGTCGGTGAAGAACATGGTGTTCATCGCCAGCTGCGTGGCGCTGCCTGAGGGGCCGATGATGATGTCGTACTTCGCGGCGGTGTTCACGATGCCCTCGGACACCTGGGTGGAGATGTCGTAGGCCAACAGCGCCACGCTGGCCGCGATGACGACGGACAGCGCCGTCATGACCAGCTTGGCCTTTCGGGTGGCCATGCTCTTGAAGGCGAAGCTAAGCATGCTGACGCGCCTCCCCTCCGGGGATCCATTCGGCCACGGCGTTCATGTCCATGCGCTCGTCGAACATGGGGGCCAGCCGGTCGTCGTGGGTCACGGCGATGAGCGTGCCCTCCCCCGCGTTTAAAAGCAGGGTTTTGACGACCTCGACGCCGGTTTCATAGTTCAGGTTGCCGGTGGGCTCGTCCGCCAGTATGATGGCGGGCTTTTTGATCAGCGCCCGGGCGATGGCCACGCGCTGCTTCTCGCCGCCGGAGAGGCGGTTCACCCGGCGCTTCTTGAGGCGCAGTATGCCCAGCCGGTCGAGCAGCGCGTCCATCTGGGCGGTGTCCACGCCCTCCAGGCGCAGCAGGTTCAGGTTGTCCTGCACCGTCATGTCCTCCAGCAGCTTGAAGTCCTGGAAGATATAGCCCACCCGGCGGATGCGGTAGAGGTCCCGCGCTTTCTGGGGCAGCGCGCTGACGGCCTCGCCGTCCACCGTCACGCGGCCCTCGGCGGGGGTCAGCACGCCGGAGATCAGGTTCAGGAAAGTGGATTTGCCGACGCCCGACGCGCCCAGCAGCGCGTAGCTTCGGCCGGTGTCAAAGCACATGTCGCGGTAGCGGATGCCGGAGCCGTCCGAAAACCGCACAAAGAGATCTTCAGTTTTGATCATGGTATCGTCCTCCGAAATGTAGTATGGCTTTCGGGGGACGCTCAATCGTTCAGGCGCACCTTCTGGTCGATCAGCGTGCGGGCGGGCGCGGCGACGCGCGCCAGGCAGAGCGCCCGGGCGCACAGCAAAAGCGGAAGCAGCGTCGGCATCGCCCGGGGCGGCAGGTGTCCCGACTTGAGCCCCAGCCGCACGCAGGCGCAGATGGGACACTCCGGGCCGTGGGCGCACCGGTGGCAGGCGATGTGGGCGCAGGCGCACAGCAATACCGCCAGCTCCAATAGCAGAACCAGCGCCATCAGCCTTGCGATCTTCCTGCGCATATCACAGCCTCCCGGTTTAGAGTGTGTTTCTAAAATGCCTGAAGCGCATTTTCAGCGTCTTTGACTGCATTTCTGCGTTGCTTTCCCTTGACTTAGCCCCACTAAGCCTGCGGGAAATCGCCTTGAAATGCAGCCAAATCCACTCGAAACTGCATCTCCCGGCATTTAGAAACACACTCTAGTGTTTGATTGCACCGCATCATCCGCTTGCGGACGCCAAGTATGGCGTCCCTACGGCGGACCCGGCTATTCCTGTTCCCTGTTCCCTGTTCCCTGTTCCCTTTCCGCGTCCTCAGACTCATGCAGAAACCGATACACCGCCTCAGCCACGCCCGCGGGCACGCCGGGGACCTGGGCGATGTCCTCCGCGGACGCCTCCCGCAGGGCCTCCACGGTTTTGAAGTGCCTGAGTATGGCCTTGCGGCGCTTCTCCCCCACCCCGGGCACGCCGTCGAGGCGCGAGGCGATGGACGCCCGTCCCCGCAGCGCGCGGTGGTGGACGATGGCGAAGCGGTGGGCCTCGTCGCGCACCCGTCCAGCAGTATGGACTCCTCCTCGTCCGGCAGCACGATCTCCTCGATGCGCTTGGCCAGGCCGAACATGGGGATGTCCAGCCCCAGCGCGCGCATGGCGTCCCGGGCGGCGGCCACCTGCCCGCGGCCGCCGTCGATGAGTATGAGGTCCGGCAGCCACGAGAACTTGCCGCCCTCGGGGTCCAGCCCCTGTGCGCGGCGCTCCTCCAGCTCCTTTAAACCGTGGGACAGCCGCCGGGTGACGACCTCGGCGATGGAGGCGAAGTCGTTGGCCCCCTCCACGGTCTTGATGCGGTAGCGCCGGTACTCCCTGTTGGCGGCCAGGCCGTCCACCATGACCACCTCGCTGGCCACGGACAGCGCCCCCTGGGTGTTGGAGATGTCGTAGCCCTCGATGCGCCGGGGCAGCCCGGGCAGTCCCAGCACGTCCCGAAGCTCCTCCAGCGCGCCGGTGGTGCGGGCGTAGGAGTTGGCGTTCTTTCGGTCGAGCTTGTGCAGCTCGTCCCGCAGGTTCTTGACGGCCATGTTCACCAGCTTGCGCTTTTCGCCGCGCACCGGCACGGACAGGTACACCCGGCGGCCGTGCAGCTCGGTCAAAAGCTGCTCGATCACGCCCTTCTCGTCGGGCATCACCGACAGCAAGAGGTCCTGCGGCGGCATGTTCTCCGGGCCGTAGTACTGGAGGATGAACTGCGTGAGCACGTCGCCCATGGCCTCGTCCCCCGCGCCCTCCAGCGTGAAGCGCTCCGAGCCGATCAGCCGCCCCGAGCGCACGAACATCAGCTGCACCATGGCGTCGGCCTCGTGGGGCATGGCGGCGATGATGTCCTGGTCGCCCAGCGCGGTGGAGATGGCCTTCTGCTTCTGCATCACGGCCTCCACGGCTTTGATGCGGTCGCGGTACACCGCCGCGCGCTCGTAGTTCATCGAGGCGGCGGCCTCGGCCATGCGGGCCTTCATCTCGTCAAGCACCGGGGCGTATCTGCCGTTCAGAAACTCCATGACCTTATGGATGGTCCCGAGGTAGTCATCCTCGGAGATCATCCCGGCGCACGGGGCGGGACACTGGCCGATCTGGTGGTGCACGCAGGGGCGGCGGGGCTTGTCCGGGTTGATCTGCCAGGCGCAGGTGCGTATCGGGAACACCATGCGCACCACGTCCAGCACCTCCCGCACCACCGTGGCCCCCTGGAAGGGCCCGAAGTACTTCGCCCCGTCCTTCTCCTGCCTGCGCACAAGCTGCACCCGGGGGTAGCGCTCCTTCAGATCCACGCGGATGAAGGGGTAGTGCTTGTCGTCCTTTAACAGGATGTTGTAGTGGGGCCGGTGCAGCTTGATGAGGTTGCACTCCAGCGTGAAGGCCTCCAGCTCGCCGTCCACCAGCATGATGTCGAAGTCGTCGATCTTCGACACCATGGCCCGCACCTTGGGGGTGTGCTGGCGGCTGGGCCGAAAGTACTGGCTGACCCGGTTTTTCAGGTTCTTGGCCTTGCCCACATAGATGATTTCCCCCTGGTGCTTCATCAGATAGCACCCGGGGGAATCCGGCAGATTGGCGATCTTCCACTCCAGATCGGGGTTGAGGTGGACGTAGTTCATGTCCTGCTCAAACTGAAAGGGGTCCCAGTCCGCCATGAGGGTCTTCATGTCGTCCATCAAAGGCTCACCTTTCTGTCGAGCAGCCAGGCCGTGGCTCCGGCGAACACCACCGCGAAGGCCAGGTCCACCGCCGCCTGCGCGCCGAGCATCCGAAGCAGCTCCTCGGTGGTGTTCGGCACCACGTCGTGGGATACCATGTCGCCGACCTTGGTGGTCGCGTAGTTGAGCACCGCGAACAGCAAAAAGCTCACCAGCAGCCTTAAAAAGCCCTTCTTGTTCTGCAACAGCGTGGCGCTCAAGGTGATGGCCAGGTAGGCCGTGCACATCGTCAGTATGATCTGTATGAGCACCGTGCCCGTCTCAAAGGCCAGGGTCAGTATCACCTTGGTCAGGCTGACGTTGCCCCCCATGGTGCCGGACATCATCGTGAAGGCGAACTGCAACTGCTGCAGGGTCTCCTTGTCCAGATCGAGGCGGCTGAACAGCTTCGAGTAGTCGTAGTACACCGCGCCGCCGAACAGCGCCGTCACCACCAGCGCCGAGAGCACCGTGTAGAGTATCTTGGAGGCCACGATGCCCATGGGGCCCACCGGCACCATGAAGGTCAGGTAGCCGGTTTTGTCGTTGAGCTCGCGGGAGTAGCTCACGATGCCCGCGATGAGGATGTACACGTACACCGCGAACACCAGCGTGGTCAGAAGGCCCAGGCAGACGCCGGCGACCTTGTAGTTATCCATCTTATCTCCGATCAGGAAGCCCGCCTCCAGCGCCACCAGCGCCGCCATCATGACCAGAAGCGTGGTGCGGGTCTTGCGGAACTCGTACTTCATCAGTTTAAGCATTGTCCTCGCCCCCTTCCGACGCCTGGCCGTAGATGTCGATGTAGCGGTCCTTGAGCGTCATGCCCTGGCTGGTCTCCGCCTTGGACCCGGCGGCCACCAGGTGCCCCTCCTTTAAGTAGACGCAGGTGTCCACCACGTTCTCCAGCTCGTCCACCAGGTGGGTGGAGATCAACAGCGTGCGGCTGGGGTCCCGGGCGGTCAGTATCGCCTCGATCACCTGCTGGCGGGTCAGTATGTCCACGCCGTTCAAGGGCTCATCGAACAGCATGAGCCTCGCGTCGCGGCTCAATATCAGCGCAAGCCGCAGCTTCGCCGCCATGCCGCTTGAGAGCTGCTTCACCTTGTCCTCGGGGATCAGTTCCATCCGGCGGAGCCATTCGTCGAAGCGGTTGGGGTCGAAGTCGCGGAAGAAGTCCGCGTAGTATCTGCCCGCGTCCTGTATGGTCATGTAGTTGTAGAAGTAGTTCTCCGTGGGCATGTAGGCGATCTGCGCCTTGGTCTTTGCACCGATGCGCTGGCCGTCGAACAGCACCTCGCCCGAGGTCTGCCGCGACAGCCCCGCGATCAGCTTCATCGAGGTGGTCTTGCCTGAGCCGTTGGGGCCCAGCAGCAGGCACACCTTGCCCGGCTCCAGCGCGAAGCTCACGTCCTCGAGCGCCGTGCGCCGCAGGTATTTCTTGGTGACGTTTTTGAATTCCAGCATGTGCCGTGTTCCTTTCGTTCTTGCGATGCCCTGCATTATAGCACAGCGACATTAAGATTTCCATCGCAGCCGTTCAGCCCGACGGGCGATCAGGGGATCGCCCCTACGGATAACCCGCTGTTGTAGGGGCGATGCCCTCATCGCCCATCCTGAAACGGAGACCAGACCTGAACAGCTACTCTACATCATTGAAAGGGCGCTGCCATCGGCAGCGCCCATGTCGGTCGTCGTCAGGCCACGGGATCGTCGTCGCCGACGACGATGGACTGCTCGGCCTGCTCGCCGGTATCGGCGCTCTCCACCGCGCCGTTCTCGCCCTCGTAGTCCGAGTCGGCGGTGTTGGCCGCGGGCTCGGCGGTGGCCTGGGCGAACTCGGTGCGCGGCGCGGCGTCGGAATACAGGAGCGCCTGGGTCGCGCTGTCGGCGATGCCGGTGGCCTCGAGGCCCGCGTACTCCTGGAACACCTTCACGGCGGTCTGGGTCTTGTTGCCGTAGGCGCCGTCGCGGTCGTCCATCAGGAAGCCCAGCTCATACAGCCGGGTCTGCAGCTCCAGCACGGCGTCGCTCTTGGCGCCCTTGGCCAGGGTCTCGTACTGGGGCACCTCCGGCGTGGGCGAGGGCGTGGGCTCGGTCACCACGGTGACCTGCTCGCCGTTTAGTATCGCGGTCAGCTCGGCGGCGGTGGAGGCGGCCTCCAGCTGGGCGATGGAGTTGTTCACGATGTTCCAGCGCCCGGCGGAATCGTCCTCCGCACTCTCGCCCGAGGACGCCGCCTGGGCGTCCATCAGTATGGCGTTGCCGATGTTCTTCTGGATGGTTTGCAGCGTGGAGACGAACAGCGAGTCGTTCACCGCCCGCGCGCTCTCCTCCGGCAGCAGCGCGTCGATGGCGGCGGCATCGGCGGAGGCCCGCGTGGCCAGGCCGACGGCGCCCTCGGAGGCGAAGGTGTTCACCATGTCGTTGATGTAGGCGGTCTCGGTGTGGCTCTTGATGAGCTCGATGCCGTCGTTGTACAGCGCCTCGGTCACGCCCTCGATCTTCGCGGAGGACGTCGCCCCGCGCACGTGGCGGAACCACATCACGCCGCCCACGATCAGCGCCGCCGCCAGCACCATGATCAGCGCCACCTTGAGGATGTCCTTTAAGCCGAGCGCGCGGCCGTAGCGCATCTCGTCGAACTCCTCCTCGTCGATGTCGTCGAACACGTCGCTCTGGTCGGTGTCGATGCCGGGGTCGGGCTCGCCCACGTCGTCGTAGACCTGCTGGTCCTCCGGGGTGTTGTAGACCCCCTCCTCCGCGGCGGCGTCGACGTTTTTGCGGCGGCGCTGGGCGCGGCGGGTCTGGTTGGCCTCCAGCTTCTGGATATAGTCCTCCACCCCAGCGCTGATGCCCGCGCGGCCGGTGGATTCGATAGGCCGGGTGTGCAGCTCAGAGGTGTCGATGTCCTCCATCTTGAGCTCCTCATCCACGGCGTTTAAGGTGTCGATGGCCTCCTCGGACAGCGGCTCCGTCGGGGTTTCGGGCCTGGCGGGCTGCTGGTCGCCCTTGACGGCGGCGCGCATGTCCTTGCGCACGTCCTCGGGCACCGACGCGCCGCTGTAAACCGGGCGGTAGGTGGTGCGGGAATCGACGCTGCCCTCCTGCTGCTGCTCCTCCGTCATGGTGGTATAGGTGGTGCGTGTAAAGGCTGCCGTCGCCTGCTTCGCCTGCGCGTCGGGATAGATGCGCGCCTGCGCCGAGGTGTAGGGCGTTCCCTCAAACCGGCTCTCTCCCACGGGATTGCCGCAATGCGGGCATTGCTGGTCTCCCGTCGCGAGCGTTCTGCCGCATTTGGAACAAAACATAGCCTGGCCTCCGTTCGTATCATTCTTATCCATATTAATAGAACCATTCTATCATAATGATAGAATGGTTCCACAGGTAAATCAAGGTTATAATTATGACTTTAATCGGACATTTTATGTGTTTCCGTCACAAACGGCGGTTTTGGGGGCCCGGACAGTCCTTTTGATGGCATCATTCCGTCCAAACCGGCGGGTTGCAGTCCGGGCAGGGGCTCAGGGCCTCCAGCATGGCCTGGCGCACGGTGAGCTCCCGGTTGTTGGACTGGGTGCCGCACACCCGCTGGGCGTGGTAGCGCTGGGCGTGGTTGAACACGGCGTACACCACGGTGTTCAGTATCTCCTCGCGCTCGATCTCCTGGCTTTGCAGCTTCTGTTCCTCGGTCATCAGGTCCTTCTCGTCGCCGCCCTGGGCCTTGACCTGCTCGAGCTGCTGCTGGTACAAAAGCTCCTCGATGTTGTACAGCGCGCTCAGGTTGTCCGTCTCCGGGGCCTGGGTGACCGCCGCGGGCGCCACGGGCAGCGGCAGCTGACTGGTCAGCGCCGGGCGGGGCGTCAAAAGCACCACCAGCAGCGTCATCTCCACCGTGGCCAGCGCCGTCAGCAGCATGCGGCCCCGGGCACGGAACACGCCCATGCGCCACAGCACCAACAGCCCCGCCGGGGGCAGCAGTATGAGCAGTATGATCACGCCCAGCCCCCTGGCCGAGATCGCCCGCGCCTTCGTGGGGCGGCGGATGGCCTGGGCGGACGTCTTGTTGCGGGTTTTCATCGATCAGTCCTCCATGATATCACAGCTTGCCCAGCTGCCTGACGATGGCGTCGTAGGTCTGGCCGGAGATGTCATGCTCCACCCGGCACGCGTCCTCCTGGGCGGTGACCGGGTCCACGCCGATGCGGATGAGGATCTCCGTCAGCGCCTTGTGGCGGGCGTAGATGCGCTGGGCGATCTCCATGCCGGTGTCGGTCAGGGAGATGTAGTTGTCCTTGTCCATGGCGATGTAGCCGTCCTCCCGCAGGTGCTTCATGGCCACGCTGACGGAGGGCTTGCTCACCTGGAGGCCCGAGGCAATGTCCACCGAGCGCACGTAGCCCTTCTCCTCGTAAAGCCGCAGTATCATCTCCAGATAGTCCTCAGCGGATTTGTGTATCTTCATGCTCCATTCTTTCCTTTCCATCGCCGTTACTCTATATTAGCATGTCCTAACGCTTTTTTCAAGCCCCAATCGGGGAATTAACCCATTCGCCACGAACATATTGCTTTAAACTATAACATACTATTGACTCAACCTATTGGACATATAACCCAGAGGTATGATATAATATTATATTGGGAAATAAAAAACAGAGGGAACCCGCATGACCTTACAACAACTCAACTACATCATCACCATCTCGGAGACGGGCTCGATCAACAAGGCGGCGGAGAAGCTGTACGTATCGCAGCCCTCGCTGACCAGCGCCATCAAGGAGCTGGAGCGGGAGCTGGGCATCGTGGTGTTCAACCGCACCGGCAAGGGCGTGACCCTGACGGCGGACGGGCTGGACTTTCTGCCCTACGCCCGGCAGGTGTACGGCCAGTACCTGAGCCTGATGGAGAAGTACGGCAAGGCCGGCGGGCGGCGGCAGAAGTTCGGCGTGTCCTGCCAGCACTACTCCTTCGCGGTGAAGGCGTTCGTAGAGATGGCCAAGGCCTACGACATGGCCAAGTACGAGTTCGCCATCCGCGAGACGCGCACGCTGGACGTCATCAACGACGTCTCCCGCCTGCAAAGCGAGATCGGCATACTCTATTTGAGCGACTTCAACCGCAAGGCGATACTGAAGCTTTTGTCCTCCAACGGGCTGTCCTTCCACCACCTGATCTTCTGCAACGCCTACGTGTACCTGTGGAAGGGGCACCCGCTGGCGGATCGGAAGTCCATCAGCCTTAAAGACCTCGAGCCCTATCCCTGTCTGTCCTTCGAGCAGGGGGATTCCAGCTCCTTCTACTTCGCCGAGGAGATCCTCTCCACCAACGAATACCCCCGCAGCATCAAGACCAACGACCGCGCCACCAACTTGAACCTCATGACCGGCCTGAACGGCTATACGCTGTGCTCCGGCATTATCTGCGAGGAGCTCAACGGCCCCGACTTCATCGCCATCCCCTACGAGCCCGACGGCAACAACCCCAACAGCGTCATGGACGTGGGGTATGTGGTCAAGAACAACGCCATATTGAGCGAGCCGGGACAGCGGTATCTGGATGAGATCAAGAGGTATCTGGGGATTGAGGGGGATTAGGGAACAGGGAACAGGGAACAGGAATAGCCGCTGCCGCGCTTGAATCATTGGCACAGCTCTGTGATGATTTCCGCGGCTTCATCCGTCTCCTCGCGCGTCGTATGCCGTCCGACGCTGATGCGCAGCACGCAGGCGGCGTCCCGTTCGGACAGGCCGAGGGCGCGGTAGACGTGGCTGGGGGCGTGTTCGCGGGAGGCGCAGGCCGCGCCGCCGGACACCATGACGCCCCGCACATCCAGCGCGGCCACGGCCTTTTCCGAATCGACCCCCGGCAGCAGCACCGCCACGATGCCCGGCGCGCGTTCCGACGCCATGCACAGCGGCAGGCAGCCGGGGATTTTTGCGCGCAGTTTCGCCAGGAAGCGGTCGATCAGCGCCCGCTCCCGCTCGGCGCGCGCGGCCATGTCGTCCCGCGCCAGCCCGGCGGCGACGCGCAGGCCGCAGATTGCCGCCACGTTCTCGGTGCCGGCGCGCAGGCCGAACTCCTGCCCGCCGCCGTCGATCAGCGGCTTCAAACCGACGCCCTGTCGCGCGAACAGCGCCCCCGCGCCGCGGGGACCGTAGAGCTTGTGCGCGGACAGGCTCAGAAGGTCGATGTTCATGGCCTTCACGTCAATGGGGATCTGCCCGAACGCCTGCACCGCGTCGCAGTGAAAGGGCACGCGCCGCGCCCGGGCCAGCGCCCCGATCTCCGCCACGGGCTGCATGACGCCGGTCTCGTTGTTCACAAGCTGCACCGAGACCAGCCGCGTGTCGGGCCTGAGCGCCGCCGCGACGGCCTCCGGGCGAACGACGCCGTTCCCGTCGGGCATGACGAAGGTGACCTCCCGCGCCCAGTGCCGGGCGGCGTTGCGCACCGAGGCGTGCTCCACGGCGGAGACCACCGCGTGCCCGCCCGCGGCCAGCGCCACGGCCTGGCTGTTGGCCTCGCTGCCCCCGGAGGTGAAGACGATCTCCCCCGCCGATGCGTTCAGCATGCCCGCGATCACCCGCCGTGCCCGCCGAAGTTCCCGCCGCGCCGCTCCCGCCGCCGCGTAAGGCGCGGACGGGTTGGCCCAGCATTCCGCCATGCAGGCCGACATCGCCGCGATCACCCTGTCGTCCGGCGCCGTGGTGGCCGCGTGGTCCAGATAGATCATAGCGCCGCCTCCTCATCATCTGTTGTGACAATTATAATCCCTTTTTGCATTAAAGTAAATCTCCCTTGACAAGGATGCGTTCAAGGGGGTATTGTTATGGTAGAGATTTCCGTATATCAGAGGAGGAACAGCCATGACACGAGAGCAGGCCAGGGCGCGGGCCGAGGCGCTGGTCGGCCGCATGACGGTGGAGGAGGCGGCGAGCCAGCTGCGCTACGACGCGCCGGCCATCGAGCGGCTGGGCGTGCCCGCCTACAACTGGTGGAACGAGGCGCTGCACGGCGTGGCCCGCGCGGGCGTGGCCACCAGCTTCCCCCAGGCCATCGGCATCGCCGCGACCTTCGACCCCGCGCTGGTGCGGGCGCTGGGCGACATCGCCGCCACCGAGGGCCGCGCCAAGTACAACGCCGCCGCCGCCCATGGCGACCGGGACATCTACAAGGGGCTGACCTTCTGGTCCCCCAATGTGAACATCTTCCGCGACCCCCGCTGGGGCCGGGGCCACGAGACCTACGGCGAGGACCCCGTGCTGACCGCCGAGCTGGGCGTGCAGTACGTCAAGGGGTTACAGGGCGAGGGCGACACCATGAAGTCCGCCGCCTGCGCCAAGCACTTCGCGGTGCACTCCGGGCCGGAGGCGCTGAGGCACCGCTTCGACGCCGTGGCCTCCCAAAAGGACATGGCCGAGACCTACCTGCCCGCCTTCCATGCGCTGGTGGACGCCGGGGTGGAGGCCGTGATGGGCGCGTACAACCGCGTCAACGGCGAGCCCGCCTGCGCCAGCGCCGCGCTGATGGACCTTCTGCGCAACCGCTGGGGCTTCGAGGGCCACTTCGTGTCCGATTGCTGGGCCATACGGGACTTCCACACCGGTCACATGGTCACCGACACCCCCGAGGAATCCGCCGCGCTGGCCCTCGAGAAGGGCTGCGACGTGAATTGCGGCAACACCTATCTGTACATCCTCAAGGCACTCGAGAAGGGCCTGATCACCGAGGAGATGATCCGCCGCGCCGCCGTTCGGCTGTTCACCTGCCGCTACATGCTGGGCATCATGGCGGACACGGGCAGCGATTTCGACACCATCTCCCCCGACGTGATCGAGTGCCCGGCGCACCTTCAGAAGGCCGAGGAGGCCGCCCGGAAGAGCTGCGTGCTTCTGAAAAACGACGGCATGCTGCCGCTCAAGGGCGTCAAAACCCTGGGCGTGATCGGCCCCAACGCCAACAGCCGCGCCGCGCTGGTGGGCAACTACCACGGCACGTCTTCCCGCTACGTCACCGTGCTGGAGGGCCTGCAGGACGCGCTGGAGGGCCGCGCCCGCGTGCTGTACGCCGAGGGCAGCCACCTGTCCAGGAACCGGCTGGAGAACCTGAGCCAGCCCAACGACGGCATCGCCGAGGCGCTGTCGGTGGCGGAGCGCTCCGACGCCGTGGCGCTGGTGGTCGGCCTGGACGAGACGCTGGAGGGCGAGGAGGGCGACACCGGCAACGCCGCCGCCTCCGGCGACAAGCTGGACCTGCTGCTGCCCGAGGGCCAGCGGGCGCTGATGGACGCCGTGCTGAGGGTCGGCAAGCCCACCGTCATCGTGCTGATGGCGGGCAGCGCCATCGACCTGGGCAACGCCGCCGAGAAGGAGCTGCCGGTCACCTTCTACAAAAACGAACAGCTCGGGCGCATGCCGGAGTTCACCGACTACGCCATGCGGGGCCGCACCTACCGCTACATCGAGGAGGAACCGCTGTACCCCTTCGGCTACGGGCTGACCTACGGCGACTGCGCCGTGACCGGGGCCCGGCGCACGGCGGGCGGCGTCGAGGCCACCGTCGAGAACCGCGGCGCCATGGACACCGACGAGGTCGTGCAGGTGTACGTGCAGAACGAGGGGGCCAAAGACGCCCCGCGCAACCCGAGGCTGTGCGCCTTCAAGCGGGTGCATGTGCCCGCCGGGCAGGCCGTCAAAGTCGCGCTGGACATCCCCGCCGAACGCCTCCGGGTCGTGGACGGCGCGGGCCACACCGTGGACGAAGGCGCGCCCGCCTTCTACATCGGCCTCGGCCAGCCCGACGCGCGCACCGAGGCGCTGACGGGGCACGCCGCCGTCAGGGTCGGATGATCAAAGGGTCCCGCGGCACAATGCCGCGGAACCCTTTTTTTATTTTGCATCGTACAAATCGTCCCGCGTGATGTTCTTAAGCCACTTCTTGCTCCGGTAATGCCCGATCACCCACGGCCACTTGACAAACTCGTCCGTGCACATCAGGAAGTACACCCACATGGGCGGTAGCCTGAGCACCGCGGCGGACAGGAAGGCCAGCGGCACGCCGTAGCCCCACATGTCGATGGTATCGCAGATGAAGCCCCACCGGCTGTCGCCGCCCGCGCGGAACACCCCCGCGATCAGCGTGGTATTGACCGCCGCGCCCATCACGTAATACGAGCAGATGAGCAGCATGACGCTCAGGTAGCCCTTGCCCGTCTCGTTCAGGTCGGCAAAATTCAGCATGACCGGCCGCGCCAGCAGTATGATCACCCCGCCGATGGCCCCGAACAGCACCGTCAGGCGCATCAGGTCGGCGGCGGCGCGTTCGGCATGCGCCAGCCGGTTCTCGCCGATCAGCTGCCCCAGCAGTATGCTGCCCCCGCTGGCCACGCTGAACGCCAGTATCGTGCCGAAGCTGTGCGCCATGTGGGCGAAGGAATTGGCCGCCACCATGTCGCTGCCCAGGAAGTGGCCGATCACCACCGAGTACATCGAGAAGGCCAGGCCCCAGGAGGCGTCGTTGAGCACGGCGGGCAGCGCCATGCGAATGAAGTCCTTCAACAGCAGGGCGTTGGATTCAAACATGTCGGAGAGCTTCAGCTTCACGTCCCGGCTCCGGGCGGAGACGAGCGCGCACAGCATTAGCTCCAGCGCGCGGGAGACGGAGGTCGCCAGCGCCACGCCCATAGCCCCCAGCCTCGGCGCGCCGAACAGCCCGAATATGAACACCGCGTTGAGCAGTATGTTGAGGGAGAAGGCGAAGGTGTTGAGCGCCGTGGAGATGGCCACCCGCCCGATGCTGCGCAGCGTCGCCAGGTAGATCTCGCTGATGCCCATGCACAGGTAGGCCACGCTGATGCGGCTTAAGTACTGCGCGCCGATGCGTATCAGCTCCGGATCGTGGGTGAACACCCGCATCATGGCCTGCGGAAACAGCATCGCCCCCAGCGCGAACAGCGCGCCGCAGCTCATCGAGAAGCGCAGCGCGATGCCCTGCACCAGGTGGATGGCCCGCATGTCCCTCTTGCCGTAGTACTGGGCGCAGAGCATGGTCACCCCGGTGCCGATGCCGTAGAGGATCATGAACAGTATGCCGGTATAGTGCGCCGCCAGCGACACCGCCGCGATGTGCGCCTGCCCCACGTAGTTCAGCATGATTACGTCCGCCGAGCTCACCGCGGTGCTCAGCAGGTTTTGCAGTATGATGGGGACCGTCAGCTTCATGATCGGCCGGTAATAGTTTTGATTCATAGTTTATACTTTCCGGAGGATTTCCCTACTCCCTACTCCCTACTCCCTCATATCGTACAAACGCCTCCAGCGCCACGCGGATCTCGTCGCGCTCGCCGCGGGCGGTCGCGGATTCGCCGTCACGTAATCGCCGACGGCGTCGGCGGTGTCCGCGCCGCAGAGCACCACGTTGTTGAGTATCGCGGCGGCCTTCATGCCGCGCAGGCGGCCGATGGTCAAAAGCGCGGCGCTCTCCATGTCCGCGCCCAGCACGCCCTTCTTCGACCAGTACGCGCTCACGTCGTCCGCCGCGTCGTGATAGAAGCTCTCGTGGCTGTGGGCGACGCCCTCGTGATACCGCACGCCCAGCGCGTCGGCGGCGTCGAGTATGCACCTTAAAAGCCCGATATCCGCGCAGGCGGGGTACATCTCGGGCACATAGGCCCTGGACGCGCCGTCGTCGCGCACCGCGCCGGACACGATGATCAGCTCGCCCAGGCCGATGCCCGCTTGCAGCGCGCCGCAGGAGCCCACGCGGATGGCCGCGCGCACGCCGATGTTGTGAAGCTCCTCCACGGCGATGCCGGCGGAGCAGCCGCCGATGCCCGTGGACAGCGCCAGCACGTCCACGCCCTTGTAGCGCCCGCGGACGCTACGGAATTCCCGGTTGTACGCGAGCGCCTCCGGGGCCTCCAGGAAGGGCACGATGCGGTCGATGCGGGCGGGATCGCCGGGCAGTATGGCGTATTTGATCCCCAGCGATTCGTCCAGCGCGATGTGCGGCTGTTTCATGCTTCGTCTCTCCTTATATCTCTGTCACGAACGCCAGTGCGCGTCCGCGTAGCTCAGCAGCTTCTCGGCGTCCTTCAACGACATCTCGGGGTACCAAAGGAACGTGCCCTTCGCGCCGTAGCGCTGCACGATGTGGTCGGTGCCGCGGATCCAGTCGTCCACGCCGCCGTTGCACACGTGCACCCATATGGACTTGCCCGCGGCGGTGGCCTTGTCGTACACGATGTCCCACTGGGGCTGGGTGCCGTCGGGGCCGGGCTCGCCGGGGGTCCACTGTAAGGCGTTGAGGCGTTCAAGGCTCATCAGGCTGTCCAGGTGCTTGATGGCCCCGGGGCCGTCCAGGTGGTACATGGAGAAGTCCAGGTATTCGGTCTGGGTCCGCAGGGAGTCCAGCACGAAGTCGTCGAACATCTCCGTGGACATCATGGCCGAGGCGTCGCACTGGAGCTTCGCAAGCCTGCCGGGGGCCCAGATCTGGAAGCAGTTGTAGGCATTGCCGCCCTCGGCATCCTTCACCTGATCGTAGAAGGCGTCAAAGATCGGGAAATAGGCCTTCGTGACCTGATCCACCCGCGCTTTGACCATGTCCGGGTCCTCGATCAGGTCCATCATCAGCTCCTGCGCGCCCCGCAGCGAGGACAGCACGTCCAGGTTCTCCATGAGGTCCGGCAGGTCCAGCAGCACGTCGTCGCCCATCAGCCGACGGGCGTCGGCCACCAGCTTGAGATGGCGGCTGAACCAGCGATTTTCGGGATCGAAGCGTATCTCCGGGTGGTCGTCCCAGTCCTCCTCCACGCAGGGCTTGAACCATATGGTGTTCTCGGAGAAGCCCACGTCGCTGCCCAGATAGGCCGCGGTGGAACCGGGGCCCAGGCACACGTCCAGGTTCGGAAAGCTCTCCGCCAGGAACAGATGGTGCTCGCAGAACACCCGGTAGCGCTCGACCAGCCCGCGGGCATTCAGGTACTTGTCGTCAAGATCGCGCCACCAGAGACCCTCCGGCAGCGTGTAGTAGCGCCCCTGGCAGATGATAGAGTCGTTCACGCCGCCCGGAACGGGCCGGTCCACGTATTGCTCCATCTCCGGCCTGCGCGCCAGTACGTGCATCAGCGGCCGCCCGGTGTTGCACTGCTTCCAGTAGTTGACCCATTTCTCCCGGGTTTCTTTCCAATCGTTTTTGTAGAGCATCAATTAGCCTCCTGTCGTTCTCGTAACCCCTACTCCCTACTCCCTGCTTCATCCCTTCACCGCGCCGGCGGTCACGCCGCCGATGATGTAGCGCTGCCCGACGGCGTACACGGCCACCACGGGGATGACGGTCATCACGATGTCGGCGAACACGTAGTTCCAGTTGCTGCCCTCCTTGCCGAAGAACTGGTACACCGACATGGTCATCGGGAACAGCTTGCTCTTGGAGGACAGGTACAGCGGCGTCAGGAAGTCGTTCCATACGCCCATGAACTGGAGGATGAAGCAGGTCATCAGCGTGGGCTTGAGAAGCGGAAGTATCACCCTAAAGAACATCATCGCGGGCGGCGCGCCGTCGATCACCGCGGCCTCGTCGAGCTCGGTGGGGATGGTCTCCACGAAGCTGTAGATCGTAAACACGCAAAACGGGATCATGGCGCTGGTGAACACGAGGATGATGCCCAGGTGGGTGTTGGTCAGGCGCATCCACTGGAACACCCGCACCAGCGTGACGTAGTTCACCGGGAAGAACAGCCCGCAGATGAAGAAGTAGTAGATGAAGTTGTTGAGCTTCGTGCGCTTGCGGCTCAACACGTAGGCCGCCATGGCGCACAGCAGCACCCCCGCGGTGGTGGAGGCGAAGGCGTAGAGCACGCTGTTGCCGAAGCCCGTCATCAGCTTGGCCTTTTTGATGACCTCCGCGTAGTTGGTGAACACCCACTGGGTGGGCAGGTTCAGGTTCATGCGGGCGGCCTCGCTCTTGGTCTTGAAGGAGTTGATGAGCACCAGATACAGCGGCGCGAGCACCGCCAGGGACAGAAGCACGCACACCAGCTGCTTGAGTATGGCAGCCAGCTGCATGCGCCGCCTTGCCGAGCTGTTGACCATGTCAGGCGACCCCCTTTCGGCTCATCCCGCGGACGATCAGTATGCCCGCCACGGCGGTGATCAGCAGCAGTATGGAGTTGAAGGCCGTTGCCATGCCGTACTGCCCCGCGCCGTAGAACTGGAAGGAGTAGGTGGTCATGACCTCGGTGGCGTGGCCGGGGCCGCCGTTGGTGAGCACGTAGATGATGTCGAACACCTTGAGGCCGTAGGTCACGCCGAACACCAGGTTGATCATGATGGCCCCGCGCATCATCGGCAGGGTCACGTTCCACAGCCGCTGCCAGAAGTTGGCGCCGTCCACCTTGGCGGCCTCGTAGTAGGTCTTGTCGATGGCGCTCAGGCCGGTCATGAAGATGGTCATCACGTACCCCATGCCGCGCCAGGCGTCCACCAGGTAGATCGACTTCCACACCACGTTCAGGTCCGACAGCCATTTCTGTTTGAGAAACCCCAGCCCGACGGCCTGCAGCGCGCCGTTGAGCATGCCGTTTTTGAAGTTCAGCACGGAGGTAAAGATGATGCCGATGATCACGAAGGGTATGATCGAGGGCAGGTAGAATATCGTGCGGTACGCGCCCATGCCCCTCATGCCCTCGAAGAGCACGATCGCCAAAAACAGCGCGGGCACGATCTTGATGATGTTGGACACGACCGTGAACTTCAGCGTATTCAGTATGCCGCTGGAATAGCTCTTGTTGGAGGTGAAGATTTCGATGTAATTCTTGAGGCCCACGAAGTGCAGGCCGTTCTTCGGCGTGCTCTTGCTCCAGTCCGTAAAGGAATAGAATACGCCCAGTACGCTTGGGAGCAGGAAAAACAGCGCGTACAGCGCCAGCGGCAATAGCAGGAACCACTGGGGATAGACTTTCTTCTTGTTCATGCCCTCGACACCCTCTTGTTGCATAAGGCCGGGCACCGACTATATACGATATCGATGCCCGGCCTTCGCGTGATTGGGATTACTTCCAGTACTCGTCGCCGACGGTGGCGGCGGCCTCAGCGCGGTAGCCGTCCATGCGGGCGAGCACCTCGTTGGCGTCGATGCCGCCCTGGATGTACTCGATCATGTCCTGACCGAACTGCATCCAGTAGTCGTTGGTGTACTTGGTGCCGTTCTGCAGCACGCAGCACTCCATCTTCTCCGGCGGGATGGTCTTCATGAATTCCTCTTCCTCGGGCAGCCAATGCTGCTCGATGTCCACGTTCACGTGCAGGTTGGTGTACTTGGGGGAGTTGTCCAGGATCTCCTGCAGGCTTTCCGGCGTGCAGACGAACTGGAACCACGCGCGCACCAGGTCCTCGTGCTCGGTGCCCTTGTAGCCGAACATGGTGGGGCCGGCGGGGCTGGTGGTGTACCAGGTGTTGTCGCCCAGCGGGATCAGGAACAGGCCGAACTCGTCGGTGGTGCCGGTGTCGTCCTTGATCTGCTTGATGGTGGAGGAGTTCTCAATGGTGAAGGCGATGTTGCGGTCGCCGAACTCGTTGGACTGGTTGGCGGAATCGGTGCCGATCCAGTCCTCGCCGAAGTAACCGAGGTCGGAAAGCTCCTTGAACTGCCCCAGCACCTCCAGCATCTTCTCGTTGCCGGCGAAGGTGGCCTGGTTGGTGTTCAGCGCCTCGTACAGGCCGGGCTGGGCCTCCTCGTACACGCCGCCGATCTGGAAGAACGCCAGCTGGTGACGCCAGCCGTCCGCGCCCGCCATGAACCACGGGGTGATGCCGGCCTCGGCGATCTTCGCGCAGACGTCCTTGAGCTCGGCGTAGGTGGTGGGAGCGGTCAGGCCCATCTCGTCAAACAGGGTCTTGTTGTAGACCATGACGTACTCGGGGCTGTTGTGCCAGATCTGAAGGCCGTACAGCTTGCCGTTCGAGATGCAGGCGGACTGCCGGGACTCGGGCATGACGTTCTGCCAGTCGGCGCCGGTGAAGTCGATGCAGCGGTTCTCCGGGTCGCCGATCATGGACTCGATGGCGCCCACGGGGTTGGACTGGATCCAGAACACGTCGGGGCAGGTGCCGTTGTCCAGGTCGCTGGTCAGCACGTTGAAGTACTGGTCGGCGGGCAGGGTCTGCAGGTCCACGGTGACGCCGTAGGTCTCCTCGAACCGGGCGATGGTCTCGTCGTAGCGGCTGCCCATCCAGTCCGCGGACACCAGTATGCTCAGCTCCTGGCCCTCAAACTGGCCCTCGTTCGGCACGGCCTCGACGACCACGTTCTCCGCGCCCGCCACAGCCAGCGCGCTCACGGCCAGCATAAGGCACAGCACAACACTCAACAGCTTCCTCATCATGAATACCTCCTGTCGTTTAATCATAAAATCCGCACGGGATTACTATGCCGCGCAACGGCGGGGCATCAGCCCGCCTTTTTAAGATACGTCTCGTTCACGTAGCCGCGCTTGCCGTCGATGGTCTTGACGTGGGCCCAGCCGTCGGCGACGGAGATCACCATCACGTACTCCCCGGCGGAGAGCTTCTTCACCCGGCTCGCGGTCTTGCTGGCCTTCCGGCGGAGGTTGACCTTCTGGGTCGTCTTGTAGAGCTGGCTGGAATCCACCGTGCCCAGCTTCTCCACGTGGTCGCGGAAGATGTAGCCGACCTTGCCGCCCAGCGTCATGATCTTGTAGTAGGACTGGCTTGCCTTGGCGGTCGAGATCACCTTCGTCCCCTTCTTGAGCGTCGCGACGATGTCGGAATTTCCGGCGCTCTTGCGCACCCGCGCGCCGTCCACGGTCACCTTCATGACCGTCCACGTGGCGGCGGAAGCGCTGATGAGCGCCACGCACAGCACCAGTGCCAGCGCCACGCACAGTATCGTCTTTCTCTTCATACCGAAACCTCCAAACCGTAAAATTGTGACCTTGGTTCATCTGAATTGTAACACAACAGAATGGAAATGTGACAACATTCCTGTGACAATAGAATGACATTTTTATTGAAAAAACACAAGGGACGGTTCTGCAACACAGAGAACCGTCCCCTGTATTTTTATCACCTCGCGGTTGACCCCAGGTAGGCGTCGCGCACGCGCTGGTCGGCAAGGAGGGCCTCTCCGGTGCCGGACATGGTGATGCGCCCGGTCTCCAGCACATACGCCTGGTCGGCGCAGCGCAGGGCGGCGTTGGCGTTTTGCTCGATCAGCAGTATGGTGATGCCCTCGGACTTCAGGTCGCGTATGATGGAGAAGATGTCCCGCACCACCAGCGGCGCGAGGCCCAGGGAGGGCTCGTCCATCATCATCAGCTTGGGGCGCGCCATCATGGCCCGGCCCACGGCCAGCATCTGCTGCTCGCCGCCGGACAGCGTGCCCGCCAGCTGCCACTCGCGCTCCTTCAGGCGGGGGAAGCGCTGGAAGATGTCCTCGATGCCGGCCTCGATCTCCTCCCGGTCGGTGCGCAGGTACGCGCCGATCTTGAGGTTTTCCATGACCGTCAGGTTGTCGAACACCCGGCGGCCCTCCGGCACCAGCGCGATGCCCTCGGCCACCACCTGCTGGGCGTTGAAGGGGATAATGTCCCGGCCCAGGAAGTTGATGGCGCCGCTGGCGGTCTTGACCAGCCCGGAGATGGCCCGCAGCGTGGTGGACTTGCCCGCGCCGTTTGCGCCGATCAGGGTCACGATCTGCCCCTGCTCCACGTCGAAGGAGATGCCCTTCAGCGCCTCGATGCCGCCGTAGTTGACCTTGAGGTCCTTGACCTTCAGCATGCTCATGCGGGGCTCACCTCCTCTTCCTCGTCCACGCCCAGGTAGGCCGCGATGACCGCGGGGTCGTTCTGCACCTCGGAGGGCGTGCCCTGGGCGATCTGCTTGCCGAAGTCGATCACGTAGATGCGGTCGGAGATGTCCATGACCAGGTTCATGTGATGCTCGATCAAAAACACCGTCAGGTCGAACTTGTCCTTGATCAGCTTGATGAACGCGCCCAGCTCCTCGGTCTCCTGGGGGTTCATGCCCGCGGCGGGCTCGTCCAGCAGCAGCACCTTCGGCTGGGTGGACAGCGCGCGGGCGATCTCCAGAAGCCTCTGCTTGCCGTAGGGCAGCGAGGTGGCCATCTCGTCCCGGAGCTCGTAAAGCCCTACCTCTTTGAGCAGCGCCTCCGTCTCCTGCCGCATCCGCTTTTCCTCGGCGGCGTTTAAACGGAAGGTGGCGCTTAAGAAGTTGCTGGTGCGCCGCAGGTGGCGCGCGGTCAGCACGTTTTCAAACACCGTCATGGAGGAGAACAGGCGGATGTTCTGGAAGGTGCGGGCGATGCCCAGCTTCGTGATCTCGTCCGGGCGGCGGCCGGTGATGTCCTGCCCCATCAGCGTGATCTTGCCGGAGGTGGGGGTGTACACGCCGGTCACCATGTTGAAGGCGGTGGTCTTGCCCGCGCCGTTGGGGCCGATCAGGGCCACGATCTCGCCGCGGTTGATGTCCATCGAGAGGTCGTTGACGGCCACCACGCCGCCGAAGCGCATGGTCAGGTGGTCAATGTGCAATACGTTCTCACTCACTTCGACGCACCTCCCTTGACCTTTTTGCCCTGCAGCTGCCGTATCAGGTCCGGCAGCTCCTTCCTCCCCATGATGCCCTGCCGGAAGAACAGCACCACGATCATGATGATGATGGAGAACACCACCAGGCGGAAGCCGTTTCTGAGCAGCGGCACCTCAAAGTCGCCGATCACCTGCTTCTGGTCGAGGAAGCGGAGCCACCACTCCGAGCACGCCACGAACAGGAACGACGACAGGCAGGAGCCGGTCACCGAGCCAATGCCGCCGATGACGACGATCAGCAGGATCTCGTAGGTCATGGCCGTGGTGAAGGACTTGGCCTGCACGGTGGTCTGGTACATGGCCAGCATCGCGCCGCCCACCCCCGCGAAGAACGAGGAGATGCAGAACGCCAGCCGCTTGTGGCTCGCCAGGCGGATGCCCATGGCCTCGGCGGCGATCTCGTCGTCCTTGATGGCCCTGAGCGCGCGGCCGTAGGTGGAGTTGATCAGCAGTATGATCACGAAGATGCA
The DNA here is from genome assembly GCA_902790525.1 of uncultured Eubacteriales bacterium. GTDB lineage: Bacteria > Bacillota > Clostridia > Christensenellales > Aristaeellaceae > UBA2862. The sequence goes on along the minus strand of CADASI010000021.1, from coordinate 3,431 downwards.
CACGCCCGCGATCAACAGCGGCACCAGCGTGGACAGGTAGACCACCACCTGGCCGTCGGCGTTTCGGATGTTGAAGTCGTTGAAGTTGGGGAAGAGCCTCAACATGTTGGAGCCGTTGGTGATCGGCCCCAGCTTGTCCCACTGGAACAGCGCGCGGATGATCTCCGCGAAGCCCAGCGTGGCGATGGCCAGGTAGTCGCTCTTGAGCCGCAGCACCGGCAGGCCGATCAGCAGCGCCAGAAACGCCGCCGCCAGGCCGGAGAGCAGCATGGCCACGAACACCGGCAGCGTGAACTGCACCAGGCCGCCGTTATAGTACTGGTAGACGTCCATGCGGGAGATCACCGGGATGGTGAATATGCCATAGACGTAGGCGCCGATCAGCATGAAGCCCGCCTGGCCCAGCGAGAAGATGCCGGTAAAGCCGTTTAACAGGTTCATGGACACGGCCACCAGCGCGTAGGTCGCGCCCTTCTTGATGACGGTGAACAGCATCGACGTGGCGGGGATGAACTGCTCCGCGACGAACACCGCCACGTACAGCGCCAGCACGATCACGATGGAGATGACCGTGGCGGAATCCAACTTTTTCCTCTTTATCTCTGTCATTCCGCTCACCTCACACCTTGTCCGTAATCTTTTCACCAAACAGGCCGGTGGGCTTCACCGCCAGTATGATGATCAGCAGCGCGAAGGTAAAGGCATCCGAGAAGGTCGCCAGCCCCATGGGGCCGCCGATGATGCCCGCCTTGAACAGTATGATGTCCAGGCCCTTGATGATGTTCTCGGCGATGCCGATGATGAACGCCCCGACCACCGCGCCGGGGATCGAGCCGATGCCGCCGAACACCGCCGCCACGAAGGCCTTGAGGCCCGGCATGGCGCCGGAGGTCTGTATGACCGTGGTGTAGTTGGTGAAGTACAGCACCGATGCCACGCCCGCCAGGAACGTGCCGATGACGAAGGTCGTCGAGATGACCCGGTTGATCTTGATGCCCATCAACTGGCTCGTCTCAAAGTCGCGGCTCACCGCGCGCATGGCCATGCCGATCTTGGTGTGGTTGATCAGCGCCACCAGCGCCACCACCAGCACGATGGTCAGTATCGGCGTGATGACGGTGACCATCTTGGTGGTCGCGCCGAAGATCGTGACGGAATCGGAGATCCACGGGATGGTGGGGTAGATCTGGTTCAGGCCGCCGGTGACGTACAAAACCAGGTTCTGCAGCGTGTAGCTCACACCGATGGCGGAGATCATCGCCGACATCCTGGGCGCGGAGCGCAGCGGCTTGTAGGCCACGCGCTCGATCACGAAGCCGATCAGCGCCGTCAGCACCAGCACCAGCGGGATGCACAGCCACAGCGGCACGCCGCTGGCCGCCATGTACACCATGATGATGCCGGCCACCATGAACACGTCGCCGTGGGCAAAGTTGATGAGGCGCAGTATGCCGTACACCATCGTGTACCCGATGGCGATCAGCGCGTACTGCCCGCCCACCGATATGCCCGAGAGCAGGTAGGGGAATACGGTATTCCACATGGGGAACGCTCCTTGTTTATGAAATAGAAATTGAGAATTGAGAATTGAGAATTGAGAATTCCAGAAACCGGCTTCCGCGCGGAATCCCGGCGTAGTTGGCGGCGTTCACGCTGTGTCAATCAGACAAATCCGCAAGGATTTGCACCGCCATTTTCAATTCTCAATTTTCAATTCTCAATTATTCGCGCAGACCTAAATATCGGCGGAGGTGTAGACCTCCGCCGAAAAAGGAAGGTTACGAGTTATTCGACGGTCTGCTCGGCCACGAACTCCCAGTCGCCGGTCTCGTTGTTGATGGTCTTGACGAAGGCGGCGTTGCGGATGGCGTCGCCCACCTCGTCGAAGGCGATGTTGCCGGACACGCCGGTCAGGGTCACGCCGGGCAGCGCGGCCAGCACGGCGGCGGAGTCGGTGGAACCGGCGGCCTTCAGGGCCTCGAGGGCGGTGTAGTAGGCATCATAGCCCATGGCGGACACGGCGGAGATCATGTCGTTGCCGCCGTTGTTGGTCATGGCCTCGGCATCCTCGTTCAGCCAGGCCTTGAAGCCCTCGTCGAACTCGGGGGTCGCGCCCTCCTGGTAGAAGGTGGTGATGATGATCTTCACGTTGGTGCCCTTGGCGGCGTTGGCCACCACGTTGCTGTCCAGGGTGTCGCCGCCCAGGATCGGGAAGGTCACGCCCTGGCTGTTGGCCTGCTGCACGATCTGGGTGGAGTAGGCGATGGACACGGGGCAGAAGAACACCTGCGCGCCGTAGTTGGCGGCGTTGGTCAGGTAGGAGGTGAAGTCAGCCGTGCCGGTGGGGAAGCTCTCCGGGATCACGGTGCCGCCCAGCGCCTCGAACGCCTGCTTGAAGTAGGTGCACAGGCCCTGGTCATAGTCGTTGCCCAGCTCGCCCAGGGTGTAGGCGACGGTGGCGCCCAGCTCCTTGGAGGCGTAGTTGGCAAGGACGGTGCCCTGGAAGGGATCCAGGAAGCAGATGCGGAAGTAGTGGCTGTTGCCCGCGGTGACCTGCGGGTTGGTGCAGGTGACGCCGATGGCGGGGATGTTCGCGTCGGCGAAGTACTGGGAACCGGCGATGGACACGCCGGAGCCGTAGGAGCCCAGCACCACGGACACGCCCTCACTCACCAGCTGCTGCGCGGCGGAGGGGGCCTTGTCGGTGGAGGAGCCGTTGTCCGCGTAGACCAGCTCGACGTCGTAGGTCGTGCCGCCGATCTCAACGGTGGGGGTCTCCTTGTTGGCGTACTGCATGCCCAGCATCTCCTGCTTGCCGCCCGCGCCGGAATCGCCGGAAGCCGGCTCGAACACGCCGATCTTCACGGTCTCGGCCATCGCAGCCGCGGACAGTACCAGCATCATAGCCATTACGATCGCAATGATTTTCTTCATAGGAATATTCCTCCCATAATTTGATGTTGATATTATACATAAATCATGCAGGAATTGCAATAGCCCGCCGCGTTATTTTTGCAATAAGCGACCGGTTTTTCCGCCATCCGTCCACATCATTCCGTCCATCGCGGACAATTTACCGGTATTTTTGCAGAAATCCGCTGATTAATCATTCATGTGTCGCTTGAGTTAAGGGGAAATTATACATAACATCCGCATAGATAAGTATATTTATGCGGATGCGACAGGCGGGTGTCCATCGGTTGCGGACAAAGGGCAGAGCGGAGAGTGAAGAGTGCAATTTTGGTGGGAATCCTGCGGATTCCTTTGATTTAAAGGGTTACGGAGTGTGAGGGGAGGCATTCCCGCGGACGCCATGAATGGCGTCCCTACGATGTCCAGTTTCAGCACATCGGTAATGGAAAGTTTCAGGACATCGGTAAGGGTTTGTGTCAGCACATAGGTAAGGCTTCACGGTATAATCGGCACAAGGG